>JAYULM010000186.1:0-14498 GCA_043763605.1 Armatimonadota bacterium
CCGATCTCCCTTCCAGGGTGTTGAGGCATTCCCCACTCGGAACATCCCACAGGCGGATCGTGTTGTCATGCGATCCCGACGCCAGCAACCGATTGTCGGAACTCAGTGCCAAGGACGTAACTGGTTCAGTGTGCCCTTCCAGGGTGTTGAGGCATTCCCCACTCGGAACATCCCACAGGCGAATCGTGTTGTCACTTGATCCCGACGCCAGCAACCGATTGTCGGAACTCAGTGCCAAGGACCAAACCGCGCTACTATGCCCTTCCAGGGTGTTGAGGCACTTCCCGCTCGGAACATCCCACAGGCGGATCGTGTTGTCACCTGATCCCGACGCCAGCAACCGATTGTCGGAACTCAGTGCCAAGGACCAAACCGATTCGGTATGCGCTTCAATCACTCGAACCCCGGTTTCTTCTTTATTGCTTCCCGTTCGCAGTTTCGATTCATCCAAAAGGGGGTTAACCGGTTGGTGCGAGGCAGTTAGCGGCACGGTATTGGATTTGTCCTCCGCTGTTCCTTGCTCGGCATCGTCGGGGCGGCACGTTTCTAATAGTCGAGGATATTCCGCGTCCCGCACCCCGGCGACCTCCCGCCAGTCCAGCCATAGAAACTGCGCCAGAGTGATCGGCAATTTGCAATCGTCCAGGCGGAGGGGGATGAAACGGCGGTCGCGGTTGTTCGGGTCGCGGAAGATGAACGAGTTTTGCTCGAACGCGCCCCATTCCGACGCGAAGAAATTCTCGCTCCAGAGTAGCAACAGCACCCGCGACCGCTCCAGCCCGTTGCTGACTTTGAGCGGGATGCTGTCGCCCAGTTTGATGACCCATTCGTCCAGCCAGACCCGGATACCGTCAGCGCGGAGTCGTTCGGCGAGTGCGCGGACCACCGGCTTGTCCTTTGAACTGTGCGAAAGAAAAACGTCGTAATCGAAAGTGTCCATGATCTCTTTCCCAGCCTGCCTCATTTAACACAATTTCGCCGTCGTTTGTCAACGCCATGCACCGGCGAAAATCCCCACACGCCAAACGTTGCAAAAAACGCCCGGTTCTTGCTACAATAGCGCGGCTTGAACGGTGCGGACGTTTCCCCGCAAGCCGCGAAAGATTTTTTACGCGCATGAAGTTACAAGAGTTTCAGGGCAAAGCATTGTTAGCGAAATACGGCGTCCCGGTCCCCAGGAACCAGGTCGCCGCCACGCCGGACGAAGTGTTAGCGGCGGCGAACGCCATCGGCGGTAGAGTCGTCGTCAAGGCGCAGGTCTTAGCGGGCGGTCGTGGTAAAGCGGGCGGCGTGAAAGTCGTCGATAACGCCGACGCCGCGAAAGCGTTCGCCGAATCGATTTTAGGGAAAGAGTTGTACTTCGCGCAGGCGCAGTCGAACCTCCGAATCGAGAACGTGTTGGTCGAGGAAGCGTTGCCCATCGCAAAAGAGTATTACATCGGTATCACTACCGACCGCAACTCGCAGCGCAACGTTTTCATCGTTTCGTCGCAGGGCGGCATGGACATCGAGGAAGTCGCCGAATCGCACCCCGACGCCATCGGGCGGTTCGCGGTAGACCCGTTCATCGGACTGCGCGACTTCGACATCCGGCAACTCGCCAAAGACGGCGGCATCCCGAACGACGAAGTCGGCAAATTAGCCCCGTTCCTGAAGACCCTCTATAAAGCGTACATCGAAGGCGACGCCTCGCTCGCCGAGATCAACCCACTGGTCGTCACCACCGACGGCACGTTTATCGCGGGCGACGCCAAGATCGTGATCGACGAAGCGGCGTTGTTCCGCCACCCCGAGTTCGCCGCGTACGCGGAAACGTCGGAAGAAACCGACGAGTACGAAAAGGAAGCCAAGCGGCGCGGTATCAATAACTACGTCCACCTGTCCGGCAATATCGGCATCATCGGGAACGGCGCGGGCTTGGTCATGGGTACGATGGATGAAGTGAAACGCGCGGGCGGTGAACCTGCGAACTTCCTCGACATCGGCGGCGGTGCGAAGGCGGAACTGGTTCGAAACAGCCTCGATGTCGTTCTGTCCGACCCGGCTGTCAAGGGGATTATGATCAACATCTTCGGCGGCATCACACGCGGCGACGAAGTGGCGCGGGGCATCATTGAAGGCACGAAGACACTGAACATCCAGGTTCCCATCGTAGTACGTCTCGCGGGGACGAACGCGGAAGAAGGTCTGGCACTGCTGAAGGACACCGACCTGATCCCGGCGGCGACGATGCAGGAAGCCGCGCAGAAGATCGTCTCTCTCGTCGGGAACGACTGAGTTTCTGTCCTTTACGCAACCGAACTGGTGTCGGTGAACTTTTGAATGCGGAACAAACAGGGGTGGTGGGCGGTTTTCGCGGTACCAGAAGCCACCCGAATGGATCATTTTACTTTCGCCGTTCGTCCGAATGATTTCGAACGGACGATGCGGCGGGACAATTTTCACGTGTTCGTCGGGATAAAATCGAACACGGAAAGCACGGCACCATGAACTTGGCGTCCGAATAGGCGCGTCAAACTACCGAAACGAGGATTATCTATTATGGCAACTTACGAATACAAAGTACTGACCTCCACCGAAATGGAAGAGGACGAAGAAACTGCCCTGAACCGCCTCGGCGCGGAAGGCTACGAATTAGTCTCCGTCACCGTCTCACAAATGACCTACGTCGAAACCAGCGACGAAGAAGAAGACGAAGGCGAAGAGTACACCGAAGATGTAGTCACCTACTACTTCAAGAAATCCAAATGAGTGATCAGTGGTTAGTGGTTAGTGGTCAGGGGGGGCGAGTCGTGAGCCGTGGGGCTTGACGAAAACTGCCTTCTTTCTTCACTGACCACTGACCACTATCCACTAACCACTAACCAAAATGAGCATACTTCTTGACGAGAATACGCGGGTCGTCGTTTCCGGGATCACCGGGCGCGAGGGTTCGTTCCACACCGGGCAAATGATCGCCTACGGGACGCAGGTCGTCGCGGGCGTCGTTCCGGGCAAAGGTGGGCAAACCACCGAACACGGCGTTCCTGTTTTCGATACGGTGAAAGAAGCCGTGGAAAAAACCGGCGCGAACGCCCACTTTATTGTTGTTCCCCCCAAATTCGCGGCGGATGCCATCATCGAGGGCGCGGCGGCGGGCGTCGGTCTGATCGTCTGTATCACGGAGTTTATCCCCGTGCAGGAGATGATCATGGCGACGCGATACGTAGCGACCAAACCCGGTTGCCGCCTGATCGGTCCGAACTGCCCCGGAGTGTTGTCGGTCGGCAAGGGCAAGATCGGGATCATCCCCGCGTCGTCGTTCGCGCCCGGTCCGGTCGGCGTGGTGTCGCGATCCGGCACCCTGTGCTACGAGATCGTGGACGCTCTGACCCGCGCCGGAATCGGTCAAACCACGGCGGTCGGTATCGGCGGCGACCCGATCTTAGGCTCGACGTTCGTGGATATTTTGCCGCTTTTCGAGAACGACCCGGAAACGAAAGTGATCGTGATGGTCGGCGAGATCGGTGGATCGGACGAAGAGATCGCCGCCGAGTACGCGAAGACGCTGAAAAAGCCGATCATCGGCTTCATCGGCGGACGTTCCGCGCCTCCCGGCAAGCGCATGGGACACGCGGGTGCCATCGTGTCGGGCACGTCCGGCTCCGCGCAGGGCAAAGTGGACGCCCTGAACGCGGCGGGAATCCCGGTCGCCGACTCGTCCTCGGACATTCCCGGATTAGTCAGAGCCGCTCTCGCCAAAGCAGGGGCTTGACGCCCGGGCGGGCGATATGGCGCATCGTGGATTCGATGCGCCATCGGTAGCCCTGTATCCAGATTTCTGTCCGAAAATCTCCTTTGATGGAAAATTTTGAACGTGAAGGGTTCGCCATCATCCCCGATGTTTTGCCACTGGTTCTCCTTTCCGAACTTCAGGGTGCCTTCGCCGCGCCGCTCACCGGCGGCGCGGGCGGGATTCGCAACGTCTTGTCCGCCTACCCGGTCGTGCGGCGGGCGGCGAGTTCGGACGCGGTTCGCGCGTTGCTGTCCGCCGCGATGGGCGGGGAGCCAGTCGCCGTGCGCGGCATTCTGTTCGACAAGACCACGGAACCGGGCGGGGCGAACTGGAAGGTGCCGTATCATCAGGATCGGAGCATCGCGGTCCGTGAGCGACCGGCGGGGGTGATTCCGGGCTTCGACGTATGGTCGGTGAAGGAAGGTGTCCCGCACGTCCAGCCGCCGCGCGACCTGCTCGAACGGCTCGTCACCGTGCGCCTGCACCTCGACCCGTGCGAGGCGGACCGGGGCGCGCTTCGCGTTCTGCCGGGCACACACCGACTCGGGATTTTGACGGCGGACGAGATAGCGGGGTGCCGCGCCGCGACCCCCGAGACGGTCTGCGCGGTCCCCGAGGGTGGGGCACTGGTCTTCCGCCCTCTCCTGCTTCATGCCTCCTCGCCTGTGACGCGCCCCAATGCGCGGCGGCGGGTTCTTCACCTCGGATTCGCCCCGGCGGACATGATATTGCCGCCGGGGATCACATGGTTCGAGGAGATCCATTGCCGGTAAAATCCGCGAACTAAATGGTAGAGACCGGTGTTAGCATGAGCATACCAAATGTCAGTGCAATGAAATGTTGGGCACTGACGGGTATAACAATAGTGCGTTACAACCGGAACGGTAGTGGTTCCGATGGTGGAACGGGAGTAGGATCGGTTTTATGCAGGTGCTAACGGGTTTTCGGGGCAAGGTTCAGGAGGTTTGGTCGGCGGCAACGAACTTTCTGCCGCATCCCAGAGAGGTGCAGGTGGCGCGGCAGGACGAAGGCAATTTTTCCCTCCTTCGCGAGTCCGACGCCGTTGCGCCGGGGCTTGCCGCCGCCTACGAACACTGCCGCAAAATCAATGCGCACTACGGCAAAACGTACTATTTCTCCTCCGATTTTTTCCCTGCTTCCGTGCGCCCCGCTGTTCACGCCCTGTATGCCTGGGTGCGCTACCCGGACGAATGGGTGGATAACCCGAACGGTTTGACCGTGCCCGAACAAGCCGACAAACTCCGGCAGTGGCAGGACGCGACCGCCGACGCGATCAAGACCGGATCGTCGGATCACCCCGTACTCGCCGCTTGGGCGGACGCGGCGCGACGGCACGAAGTCCCGGCGCAGTATATGCGCGATTTTCTGGGTGCGATGGAAATGGACCTGACGGTTTCCCGCTACGAGACATTCGCCGATTTGCAGAAATATACGTACGGCTCGGCGAGCGTGGTCGGCTTGATGATGTGCCACCTGGTCGGGTGCAACGACCCGGCGAGTGTCCCGCATGCCACCGCCCTCGGCGTGGGGATGCAACTGACGAACTTCCTGCGCGACGTGGGCGAAGACTACACCGGGCGGGGGCGTATATACCTGCCGCTCGAAGATATGTCCCGCTTCGGGGTCACGGAAGACGACATCCGGCGCGGGGTCGTCAACGAAAACATCGTCGCCCTGCTACGGTTCGAGATCGCTCGTACGCGCGAAATCTACGAACACGCTGACGCCGGGGTCCGTTATTTACCGCGCTACGCACAACTACCGGTGCGTCTCGCTCGCGTCCTGTATTCGCGCATCCTGGACAAAATCGAGCAGAACCGCTACGACGTTTTCACGAAGCGCGCCCGCGTCCCGACGTGGGAGAAGTTAGTGACCCTGGCGGTCGAACAACAACGGTCTTTCGGACCGTGAACGGTTCCGCTTTGCGCCTTCGGCGGACGCACCGGTTGCGGAAGAGCCTGTAGCGTCGCGCTACTATCTCCCCCGCTCGCAGAGCGTCCGCCGAAGGCGCAAAGCGGAACCGTTCACGGTCCGAACCCACGTTCCCGTTTGCCTCTATTGCCGTTGCGCCGTACACTGATCGCAGACAAAGTGTATGAAACGAATCGTCCTCAAAGTCGGCACCTCTACCCTTACCCATGACACGCACGGGGGACCGGACCGCGTTTATATCAACGCACTCGCCGCCCAGATAGCCGCGCAGATCGCCGCCGGGCGGGAGGTCGTGCTTGTCTCCTCGGGGGCGATCCGGGCGGGCGCGGCGCGGCTGAACCTTTCCGAAGCCCCGCGCTCCCTGCCGGATAAGCAGGCGGCGGCGAGTGTGGGGCAGGGTGTCCTGATGGGGTTGTACGCCGACGTTTTTCAGAATTACGGTATCGCTGTCGGGCAAGTGTTGCTGACCCGCGAGGATCTACGCGTCCGGTCGCGCTACCTCAATGCCCGCAACACGTTCGAGGCACTGTTTCGCATGGGGGCGGTGCCGATTGTGAACGAGAATGACACGGTCGCGGTGGACGAGATCCGGGTCGGCGATAACGACACGCTCGCCGCCCTCGTCGCCTCCCTTACCGATGCGGACGGCATGATCATCCTGTCCGACATCTCGGGATTGTACGACCGCAACCCCGCCGTTTTCCCGGACGCGCGACTGGTCGAGCGGGTGGAGCGGGTGGATGCGGTGACACTGGCGATGGCGGGCGGGGCGGGGACACCCGGCGGGACCGGGGGCATGCGGACCAAACTGTCGGCGGCGCGCATCTGTACCGCGTCTGGTGTCCCGATGTGGATCGCGAACGGGCGCGGCGCGAATGTCGTCGCGGATTGCTTGAACGGCGTTGCCAGTGCCGGAACCTATTTCGCGCCCTCTCCGAAACGACCGTCCGCGAAAAAACGCTGGCTCGCCTGGGGTGGCGAACCGAAGGGGACGTTGTTCGTCAACATCTGCGCGCGGCGTGTGCTGGAAGAGGAGGGGCGGTCGCTCCTGCCGGTCGGCGTAACGGGGGTTGACGGTATTTTCGCGCCCGGGGATACGGTACGCGTCATCGAGGACGTGACTGGCGAGGAGTTCGGGCGCGGCGTGGTGCGCTACGATGCGGATTCGTGCCGCAAACTCGCCGGTGTGACGACGGGTGTGATGGCTGCCGCCGCACTCCGCATGGAAACCGCGCCGTACTCCGAACTGATCCACCGGGACGAAATGGCGTTGTATTGAGGGACGGCGGTTTGACGGACGCTAAAGGGTTCCGGTGGAAGCCTTCGGCTGTAGACCCTTCGGGTCACTGAGGACAAGTCGTTCGCGCGTCAACCACTCGCTACCTGACGCGAAGCGTCTACAGCCGAAGGCTTCCACCGGAACCCTTTAGCGTCCGATTCCCCGATTCACCCGCCGCAAGGAAAAAACAGATGTCAACCGAACTGATCCCCTTCGACACTTTCACGCTCGCCGCCGTCGCCGCCGAACTGACCCGGACACTGGAAGGGGCGCGTATTCAGAAACTGCGCCAGACATCACCCGTCGAATTCGGCGTCGCACTGTATGGCGCGGTGGGCGGGGCGACCCATCTGCTTGTTTCCGCTGACCCGCGCCTGTTCCGCGTCCACCTGACACAGATGCGGCGCGAACCACTCCCAAACGCACCAGGGTTCCTGCAAGTTGCGCGAAAGTGGCTCGACGGCGCGTACTTCGTCGCGGCCACGTTACCGACCTGGGATCGCGTCCTGCGGCTCTCCTTTCAGACTCCGGAAAGGGAAGCCGTACACCTCGTTTGTGAACTGATGGGGCGGAACGCGAATGTGGTTCTCACCACGGGGGAAGGCGGCGCGGAAATCGTGCGCGGTGTGCTCCGAAACCCGACGGGGGGCGAGCGTGTTCTGCGTCCGAACGTGCCCTATACAGTTCCGCCCGGCACCGGCGATAAGCCCGATCCGCGCACCGCTAACGGGGCAGATTTTCCCGAGGAGCCGGACGCTGTCGCCCGTTTCCTGTCGGCGGCCTATTCGGGCATCTCCCGTTTCGCAGCGACCGAAGTCGTCGCCCGCGCCGCCTTTGACGGGAAGGGGTACGCCGCCGCGCTCGCGTCGCTCCTTGCCGACTCCGACGCGAATCGCTTCGATCCGCACCAGATCGGCGACGCCGAAGGCAACACCGTCGGTGTCTGGGCGTTCGTGCCGCGTTCGGTTCCATCCGGCTTGCGTTTTCAGCGCGAAAGTATCTCGGTCGCACTGGACACCTTTTATTCCGCGTTGGGGGAGCGCACCAGCGGTGTCGGAGAGCGAACCGCCCTCGCCAAAGCCGTCGAAAAGGAGAGCGCCTATCGCACCCGCGAACTCTCCGCGCAACGAAAAACGCTCGCCGAAGCAGACCGCGCCGACGAGTTCGAGCGGTGGGGGAATCTGATACTGGCATCGCCGAACGATGTACCCGGTGGCGGCGCGGATGCGGTGACGTTGCCGGATCTGTATGCCGAAACAGAGGGGCAGACGGTGACGATCCCGCTCGACCCGAAACGTTCCGCCCGCGAGAATGCTGACGCGCTGTTCGCCCGCGCCCGAAAAAGCCGCGACGCCGCCGAATATGCGGACGGGCAGGTCGCCGATCTGGAGGATGAGTTGGAACGACTCGCCGCGCTGTCCGTTCGGCTTTCCGCAATAGCATCGGACGACGATTTACCCGCGCTACGCGACGAATTGGAAGAGATCGTCGGCGAGGAGCGGGTCGGCGGGGGGAGCAAGCCGCGCGAGAAGAAGCCCGCGCCGAAGCCGTTCGACGGTCACAAGGTGCGCACCTATGACGTGGACGGCTACACGTTCTATGTCGGGGAGACGGCGGACGCGAACGACCATCTGTTGACTCGCGTCGCCGCCCCGACAGACATCTGGATGCACGTCCGCGCCGGGACCGGGGCACACGGCGTACTACGCACGAACAAGGAACCGGGACGGATTCCTGACCAAGTGATCCGCAAAGCCGCCGCGATTGTCGCCGCGAAATCCCAGAGCGTCAAGCACAGTAGCGTTGTCGCAGTGGACATTACCGAACGCCGGTACGTGCGCAAGCCGCGCGGCGCGAAGGCGGGGTTGGCGCAGTACAGCCAGGCACGGACGGTGGATGTGACTCCGAAACTTCCTTAATCGGCAACCTTACGTTTTGCAAGAATACTCATCCAGGCGAGTGTCGGTTGCTCTACCAGCCGGTACATGACATAGGACACGAGCAAAATCACCGGTAATGCGGTAAACGCATTCACTACGGCAAGCGTGGAAAAATCAGCGATGTACCGTTTCCAATCGAAAATCTTCCACACAACTGCTTGTATGCCGACGTGATAAAGATAGATGCTGTACGAGATCTGTCCGACCCACGCAAGTGCGGGAATATGCAAGAGCCTGTCTGTTCGTTCCGGGGCAAGGACATGAGCGAGAAGGACACACGCAAATCCCGCCGCGACAAGAATCGGGAAAAACATTGCGGTGCCAAGTTCCGTGACGGTCATCCAATCGTAGCCGCCTCGAATCGTAAGCCATAGATTCGCAGACACGATGAGGAACAGTCCGGACCCGATCAGCCGGTACGAGGAAACGCGCCGCAGAACATGACTCTCGGGAAGGTGTTTCAAAAATGCGACAAGCATCCCCATTACAAACAGGTCGAGAAATGCCAGAAAACTCTTGAATTTGATCGATTCGTTCGGGCTGGAGCCGCCGCCGCCATGAAGATAAAACTCGAAAGCGCGAGTGCCGATCCCCACAAAAAGCAGAAGCAATAAGCCAGCGAGGACGCTGGACGAACGCGGCAAGTTAGATCTGGTCACAAAATGGGCGAGAATCGCCATGAAAATAGGCAGGAACAGATAGAACTGTACCTCGATAGCGAGAGTCCAGAAGACCGGATTGATGCTGAAGAATTCCTGGTCTGACCCGTAGTTGAATACTAAAAACAAATGCGAGACGATGTTATCCGCGCTGGGAACTTTTGATCCTGTTACCATGCGGAGGAGGATGAATAAACCGAGTGCGATCAGGTAAGGCGGTAATACCCGGATGATTCTACGCGAATAGAACAGGCGGATGCTCGGCAGGGATGTCCCGGAAAGGAGGGCTTTACAATAAGGAACCGCCAGGAGATAGCCGCTCAACACGAAGAATAAATGGACACCACAAACGCCCCAGATAACGTACGGAAAAATGCCTATGTTTACCGCCGAGTGATAAAAGACTACCATTAAGCACGCGATAGCGCGCAGAACATCGAGAAACAGTATACGTTTCACCGTTTCGCCTGCCGTCGCGTTTTTCGCGGGTGGGGAAGTCATCGATTCGACGGGATCGTGTGGTCGTGGATTATCTGTGGCAATTTTCTGGTCAGGCATTTGGTTGGAACTAAATGGAGTTTGAAACGGTGTCGGCGGCGTTACTTTTTCGCCGCCGCTTTCTTCGCCTTGTCAGTCGAACTTTCGTACGGTGTTTCCCACTCGAAAATCACGTCGCGGATGTGCGAGTTCGTGCGGAGCGATTTTTGCACCGAGTCCATCTCGGCGTCGAAGTCCCCGAGCCGACCGGGAAGCGGCTTCACGCGACCGTTCAAGTGAACCAATCCGTTCATGCACGACACCTGTACCTCTGCAATATCGAGCGCGCGGCGGCTCAATTCTTTCCGCACGGCGCGCGCGAGATCCTTGTCCCCTGACTGCATTTTTTACTTTTCCTTTGCGCCCTCTAAAACGAGGCGCGGACCAAAACGTATCGCTCGAACACCGGCAGGAGCGACAGGTCGTGAATCCGGTTGTTAGTGGGTCCACTATATCATTTATCGCGCAGTGCCTTTTTCTTCTTGTCTTCCGTGCTTTGGTACGGTGTTTCCACTCGAAAGGCACCACGGAAACGAGTCACCAATCATAAAAAACGCTGTGCGGTCATTCCATTCTCCGCGCCCATAAATTACTGCGGCGGCGACGGGATTTCCTCCTGTCGCCGCCGCCCGTAATTCGGCGGATTTTTTTATACCGGAATCGCGCCCGGCGCACCGTCCACCGTCTGGAAGGAACGGAGCAGGGTCGCCGTCGCGTTCGGATCTATCACCTGCCCGTTCGCGTTGACCGGTAGTCCCATGAAGTCGGCGCGGAACGTGGACGGGGTTGCGCCTATCGGTGCCGTAACGGTACAGACGACATAGCCCCGGTTGGTGCCGTTGAAGTATTTCGTCCAGGATTGTTGCCGCTCCGGAGGGTTAAACGCGGGGTTCAACCCGGCTGCTACCAGCGGAATGAATCCGATGGGGAAGTCTGCCGAAATCGAGGAGCAAACGAACTCGGTCGCTTGCGTGTTCGCCGGGTTCTGCCACTCCGCGATCCGGGCGGCGTCGTTCGTCTCCGGCGTGGTGGAAAGGCGGACATCGTGTACCCACGCGGAGTGAATATCACCCGTAAGGATCACGACATTCGGCTCCGTCTGACCGGCGTTCTGTCGTGCGCCCCGCAAGTCACGGATGGTCGTGAGCAGATTCTGACGCTCTTCGTCGTAGCCGTCCCACTGGTCCATATTGAAGATGTCCGGGTTCGCCCCGCCGAGATCGGGAATGGGCTGTCGCAGATTGTTGAAGTTCGACCGCCCCATCATCACCTGCTGACCGAGTGCGTTCCAGCGCGTTGTGGAAGTGTTTAAGCCGCTCGTCAGCCAGTTGCGTTGATCATTACCCAAAAGGGAACCCGCCGCATTATCCGGTATAGTCGAACGGAAATCGAATCCGACACCGAGAGCGAAGTCTACCTGGTTGCCGACTTCGACCGGCTGTTCCGTTCGGAACTGCCGGGTGTCAAGCATGTGAAGTGTGAGCAGGTTGCCGAACGCGAAACGACGGTACAGATTCGCGTCCTGCCAGCGCGGGGCACCACCCCCGTCCAGCACGACGAAACTACGCCGTACGGGCATGTGTTCGTACCACGCCTGATAAGCGGCGGCGCGCTCTAAAAGGAGTTGCGCCGGGGTTTGGAAATAGTCGGCACGGTTCGCCGGAGGATTCGGCAGGAAGTTGCGTAACGCGGTATCCCCGATCTCGTCGAGCTCATCCGCGTAGTTGTTTTCGGTTTCGTGGTCGTCCCAGACAGCGATCATCGGGTGTTGCGCGTGCAGTTCCTGCAGGTTCGGGTCCTGCTTGTACTGCGCGTGGCGGTTTCGATAATCGGTCAGCGAAAAGAGTTGCTGGCGTCCTGCCGGGTTGACGTTCGCCTGATAGTCCGTGGTGGTATGCTGGCGGTTGCCGACGGCACCAGGGTTCGGGTCATATTCATAGATATAGTCGCCTAAATGCACCCAGAAGTCGATGTTTTCCCGCGCGATGTTTCGGTATCCCGCGAAAAAGCCGTTCTGGTAGTCGGAGCAGGAGCAGAACGCGAATTTGACCGTGCTGACGTTCGCGCCCGCCGCCGGGGCGGTCTTGGTGCGCCCGACACGCGACGTGTAATTGTCCACGATGAACCGGTAGTAATACGTCGCCGACGATTGCAGACCGCGCAGTTCGACGTGGACCGAATGGCCTTCCTGCGGCAGGGCGAGCACGGAGCCTTGCTGGACGATGGTGGCAAAGGTCGGGGTCGTCGATACCTGCCAGCGCACCCCGCGCGAGCGGGTCGAGTTCCACGGTCCGTTTTGCGGGTTCGGAGCGAGGCGCGTCCAGAGCACCACGCCGTCCGGGGTCGGGTCGCCGGACGCGACGCCGAGCGTGAACGGGTTTCCGGGGAGTTTCGCGGACGTGTTCTGTGCCAACGCGGCTTGCTCGCCCGCGAGAAGGAGCGCGGTGGTCATGCCCGCCGCGCTGAAAAACTGTCGGCGCGAAACGGGGTCGCGCAGGACGGCTTGCAAAGTGTTCTTGTTCATAGGAGTCAGTTACCTTTCACCGAGTTGCTGCGTCGCGCGGCGACCCCGACGAGAGCGATCAGACCGGGCAGGACGAGCAGGGCGGACGGTGCTTCGGGAACCGCGACCGTCACGACGCTGACGCCGAACTGCCCGTTGCGTACATTGCCGTCGAAATCGTTGAACGCGCCGCCGGGACCGGGGAACGCGGGATTCGTGAAGTTGAAGTTGTCCACGCCGTCATACAGGAAACCCTGTGCTCGGTTGTCGGGACCGTTCGCGAGGTTATCGTACTGTGTGAGGGCGAGCATGTAGTTGCCGGACGGCACGATGACGGTCAATACATCGTCGTACAAGCCTGCGTCGAAATCCTCGCTGTCGCTATAGGCGAGAAGGGCATCCGTCGCCGCGTCGCCGGTGTCGGTGAATAGGGCAAGCGTCGGGTCGAATCCGCCGAGTTCCCCATAACCGAAGGTGGAAATGTTCAGTTCCGCGAAGGGGTCGGTCACGGTAAACGACAACAGGCGCACGTCGTTATCGTTCACGAACGGACTGAGACCCGGATCGGCACTGGTGAATGTGAATACCGCCGCCTGCGCGGGCGCGAGGCCGGTCAGCGCGAGGAGCGCGGCTATCGCTACGGCGGGAAATATGGGCTTGAGAAGACGCATAGGAAAAAACCTTTCAACCGGATGGGTTGCGGCAAGTATGCGGGTTCAATGATAAGGGAGCGTTAAGAGAACGTTAAGCTAAGGTTAAGCGGAGATGAAGTTTAGATTAAGGAACGGGCACAAGGACTGAGAATCGTCTGACTGGACCACGGACGCTGAAGGGTTCCGGTGGAAGCGTGGACGCGCTGTAGACGCTTCGCGTCGCCGGGGGCGGTTCGTTCGCGCGGCAACCGAAGGATTCCCTGACGCGAAGCGTCTACAGCACAGAGTGCTTCCACCGGAACCCTTCAGCGGAATGCACGAGGAACCCCCGGTCTTCAGACCGGAGAGGAATCGTGCGTCCGCGCCCCGGCACGGTCGGTAAGAGGTTCCCGCCCAGAGGGCACCCGGAGCCTTCGGCTGTAGACGCTTCCCACCCTTGAAGCGTTCCGTGCGCGTAAATCGGCTGTAGCCGATTTCGCCCTTAGACTACCGCATGGCGAAAGCGGGGGCGAAAAAGCGCGGCGATGCAGGCGATGGTTCGGATTCTGGGGTGCGCGGCTCCGGCGGTTACTGGTCAGGTGCCCACACGGTTCACCGGCTCCGTTTCCACATGACGTTCATCCCCAAGTATCGAAAGCGCGTTTTGGAGGGGATGATCGCCAAGCGCGTCGAGGAACTCTTCGGCGAGGCGTGTGAAGTCATGGGATGGGAGTTGCATGAGTTATCCGTACAGCCGGACCACGTGCGAAGGTTTTTGCGGAGCAAAAGACCGCTCTGCTGATCCAGATAAATCCCCGCGACAGTGTCGCGGACGTGTCGCGGCGTCTGAAGGGCGGCAGTATGGTTTTTGCTCCACAAAAGACCGCGCCGCGTGATCCGTAGCGAGTTCCCCGACCTTGTGGAGTTTTTATGGGGTAACAGCTTCTGGTCGGACGGCTACTTCTCGGAAAGCGTGGTAGCGAAAACCCCCTCGGGGGTTTTACGCATCGCGGACCGAGGAGCAGATGGTCCGACGCTACATCCAGAATCAGGGCAGGGCGAGGCATGAGACGGAAGAGTGAATGCTGCCCCGAAAATAAGGGGAACGCTACCGCCGGGGAAATTGTCGGCTCTAATAAAAAGCCCCGGTCTTCAGACCTTATCGTTACCCACATTTCTGCGTTCACTGGGTCGCCCTTGCCCAAGAAGCGGCCCAAAGC
>JAYULM010000187.1:0-3927 GCA_043763605.1 Armatimonadota bacterium
CGGACTCCCCCTCTCTCATTCCGATGAGGGAGGGGGTTGGGGGGAGGGAGGAAACACGGGAGGGGGGAGGAAACACGGGAAGGGAGACACGGCAGACGCACCGAACCTACCCCCATGTTCAACTCAGACTGGCGCACCCGCCCCGTCGCCGGAATCGGCATCGTCGGGCTGGACCACGTCGCCGTGACCGACCGCTGGGAGCGCGACACGAAATCCACGGCGAACCATTATTTCGAGCAGGTCGGCGGTCCGGTCCCGGTCGCGCTGATGGCTATGTCGCGGCTGGGAATGGCGGAACCCCCGTGCTTTCGGGGGATTGTGGGGCGTGACGAAGCAGGAAAGACGGTCCTTCGTGATCTGAAAAATGCCGGGATAGAAGTTTCGTCCATCCGACGCGTCTCCCGTGGAGTTACCGGTCGGTCGCTCGTCGTTCTCAACAGGGGCGACGGGACGCGTTCCCTGACGAATTTTCCCGGCGAAGCGATGCTGGACACTACACAAAATCCTTTCCTCGCGGGGGCGGAAAGTGGACTACTGCATCTGGACGGAAGGGAACTACCACTCGCGCTACGTGTGGCAGAAAAAGTACGTGGCGGGGGAGGGAAGGTGTCTCTGGATCTCGGCACGATGCGGCCGGGTCGTGCCAAGTTGCTTCCGTACTGTGACATCGTTATCGCATCGAAGATCGGCGGGGCGGGCGCGTTCCCGGACGACGCCGACGATCCTATAGAACAGACGAAACGGTTTCTCGACGGCGGCGCGACGGTCGCCGGGGTGACGCTCGGCGCGGGCGGCGTAGTGATCGGATGCCGCGACGAAAACGGCGGCGTTCCCGTGCATCTGCCCGCGTTCCCCGTCGAAAACGTCGTGGACACCTGCGGGGCGGGCGATCTGTTTCACGGCGCGTTTCTGTGGGCGTACCGGGAAGGCAAATCCGTGATCGAGTCGGCGACGTTCGCGCAAGCCGCCGTCGCGCTACGCATCCAGCACTACGGCAACGTCGCCGGACAACCGACCCGCGAACAGGTGGAGGCGTTTCTCGGGGAATTTCATTCGTCCAATCCGTAGCGGGGATGTTCCATCCTCCGGTGGAAGCGTTCCGCTTGTGTTTCCTTCGGAAACGGGGCTTGCAGAACTCGTCAGGCGGTACCGGTACCGTCTCCTGTTTCCGAAGGAAACCCAAGCGGAACGCTTCCACCGGAGGATGGAACATCCCCGCACGGTGCTATACTATGCCAACTATGAGCGAAACCGTTTCCGCACCCTCCGTTTCCTACAGCACCCGCACCTTCTTGATCGACGGCAAGCCGGAGATCTTCCTTTCGGCCTGCATCCACTATTTCCGCGTCCCGCACGAACTGTGGTCGGACCGCATCGCCAAAGCAAAGCGCGGCGGGATGAATACGATTGAGACGTATGTCGCGTGGAACTTCCACGAACCGGAGCAGGGCAAGTGGAACTGGAGCGGCGATGCCGATCTGGGCGAATTTCTTTCCGAGTGCGAGCGGCAGGGGATGTACGTGATCGTGCGCCCCGGTCCTTATATCTGCGCGGAGTGGGACTTCGGCGGCTTTCCGGTGTTCTTGATCAACATTCCGGGACTCGAAACGCGCCGCATGAACGCGCCGTATCTCGCCGCGATGGACGCGTATTTCGACGCCGTCACCCCGATTATCGCCGCGCACCAGTGGACGAACGGCGGTGGCGTGATTCTGGTGCAGGTCGAGAATGAGTACGAAAACCTGAAGTGGACGCGCGGCAAGGATATGCTCGTTGACGACGAATACCAGCATTACGTGCGCGACGGGCTGTTGCGGCGCGGAATCACGGTTCCGCTCCTTTCCTGCGCGGGCTACTGCTCGGGAACCGTGGAGGGCGTTAACTCGCACAATCCCGGCGACCTGATGCCGAAGCACCGCGAAACGCACCCCGAGAAACCGATCTTCAGCACCGAGTTCTGGACGGCGTGGTACGACGCTTGGGGGCAGCCGCACCACACGCGGAGCGCGGCGGACATTGCGTACGCCAGCCTGCGTTGCTTCGCCGAGGGCGCGTGCGGCTACAACTATTACGTCTACCACGGCGGCACGAACTTCGGGTATACGCCGATGTATATCCAGACCACCTCCTACGATTACGACGCGCAGATCTCCGAAACCGGTCGGCTGACCGAAAAGTGGCGGGCGTCGAAGCGGGTCGCGCTCTGGGCGAAAACCTGGAAACACATCCTGCTCCACGGCGAGAACAAACGCGGATTGAAGGGGAGCGACGGTTTGCGCGTTTCGGAAACGGCGACGAAGCAGAACGGCGGCATCGTGTTCGTGGATAACCCCGATAAGGAAAACGCAGTTACCGGGCATGTCGCGCCGTACTTGCCGGAAGTCCGATTGCGACCGCGCGAACTGTTTCCGTATGTGCATGACGCGCCGATTGGCGATCCGGTCGAGGGCGGGAACTACCTCGCGTCGTACGTCGGGCTGGTCAAGTCGGACGCGCCGGTTTTGACCGCGCATATCCGCCCGCATCCGTTCGAGGGGGCGCGGGTGTATGTTTACGGCGACCCGGGCGAAACGAAGGAAGTCGTGCTGTTCCACGGCGCGGAGCGCGGGCAAGCGTTGGAAGTGGCGTTCACCGACGCGCCGCTCGTTTACCCGGTCGGTCCGTCACAGATCGTCGCCCTGCCCGCTGAATTGGCGGGGCGAACTTTCTTCGTTGAGAACGCCGAAAACGCGCCGGTGATTATCGGACCGGACGACGTGCGCGAACACGGGGATGACTTTGCGACTGTGGAAGTCGCGCCGGGGAAGACGCACACGCTGTTCAGCATTCTCCCGTCGGGAGCGATCACCGAGATAAACATCGTCGCGCCGGATCTGCCCGCCCCGCCGACGCTGGGACCGTGGGAATCCCGCGCCGAGCCGGATTACACCGCTCCCGACTTCGACGATTCCGGGTGGACCGAAATAAGCGAGCCGACTTCGATGATCGCACTCGGTAACGGCAACAATCCGTACGGCTGGTACCGAGCCGAAGTCGAGTCGCCGGTCACGGCGTCCGGGAGGATCCATTTTGCCGCCTGTACCGACCGGCTGATCCTGTACGTCAACGGCGCGCGCGTCGGCGCGTCCGACATCCCGCCCGAGGACAACCACGCCGGGATCGCTCATACCGCAACGTTCGACGTGGAACTGACCGAGGGGCGCAACGTGCTCACAGTTCTCGCCGATAATCTCGGGTTGATCAAGGGCGACTGGCAGATTGGCAAAGGGCAGGAGAACGAGAAAAAGGGGATTTACGGTCCGGTGACGCTGAACGTGCCGGGTGCCTGCTGGATGATAGACATCTCGAAATGGCGGTTTCGTGGGACGCTTCACGGGGAGCGCGAAGGCTGGATGAGTGATGGGGAAAGTGGTCAGTGGTCAGTGGCCAGTGATCTTGACTCCGCTCCGATCCGTTGGCACCGTTCGACCTTCACGCTGGACGCGGCGGTTGATACGGCGACGCCGCTGATGGTGCGGCTGGACGGGATGGGCAAAGGCGTTCTGTGGCTGAATGGGCGCAATCTCGGGCGGTACTGGCAACCGGTCGGACCGCAGGAGGTGTATTACGCGCCGGAACCCTGGCTCCGGGTTGGGGAGAATATGCTGGTGCTTGCGGAGACCGAGGGCAATACCCCGGAGCAGGTTCGTCTGGAGTGGGACGCAAATTCGGCGGCGGTAATGACAATCGCGCTTTGATACCGATTGGACGTACGTAGTTGTGCTTTCGGGCGAGGGAGATTACTTCAACTATCTCTTTCACGGAACCGCGTTCGGTGTCATCGGACGCTGAAGGGTTCCGGTGTAAGCGCGGACCACCCAGAGGGTACCCGAGACGCTTCGCGTCGGGGAGGCGGTGGGATGCCGCGCGGACGGTCCGTCCCCGGCG
>JAYULM010000188.1:0-14475 GCA_043763605.1 Armatimonadota bacterium
GGAGGACGTTCGGCAACGAAGTTGACCGCAGACGTGGGTTTCAACCCGCGTTCCCGTAGCGAACGTGCAAGCAACCAATCTATAATGCAATCGCCCTGCGTGCCTTCCGAGTTACTTGCAATCGGGGACACCGACCGCGTACAATCGGGCATCATGTCTGTCGCCGTCATTATTCCTGCCCGCCTCGCCGCGACTCGCCTTCCCGACAAGCCGCTCGCTATTATCGCCGGCAAGCCGATGATTCAGCACGTTTATGAACGCGCCGCGCAAGCCTCGGTGGTCGAGCGAGTTCTGGTCGCCACCCAGGACGTTGCTATCCTAGAAGCGGTTGTCGGGTTCGGCGGGGACGTTATCATGACTTCGCCCGATCATCGCTCCGGCACGGACCGCGTCGCGGAAGCCGCGCGGTCCCTGACCATGCAACCCGGCGACTTCGATATTATCGTGAACGTGCAGGGCGACGAACCGCTCGTAGACCCGGCGACCATCGACGCGGCGGTGCAAGCCCTGCGCAACAGCGACGCGGTGATGGCGAGCGTTTGTTGCCCTCTCCCGCCGGGACGTGAGGACGATCCGAACGTTGTCAAAGTCGTGACCGATGTGAACGGATACGCACTGTATTTCTCCCGGTCTCCGCTCCCGTTCCGCCGCGACATGTCCGCGCCCTACGCGCCGCGCCAGCACGTCGGGTTGTACGTTTACCGCCGCGAATTTTTGACGCGTTTCCCGACGATGGCACCGACGCCGCTGGAACAGGCGGAATCGCTGGAGCAGTTACGTGTGCTCGAAAACGGCTACCGCATTCGCATGGTGGAGATCGCGCACGCCCCGGAATCGGTCGACACGCCGGAAGACCTGGAACGGGTTCGCGCCCTGTTTACCAACGCCTGACCTTGCGGCGATACCGCAACAAAGGAAACAGTGCATGCGGTACATTATTGTGGATCTGGAGGCGACCTGTGACGAGAGTGACTTACCCCCGGACCGGATGGAGACTATCGAGATAGGGGCGGTTTGCCTGACGATTTCCGGCGGGCAATCGTCGGGGGAGTTCGCGGCGTTTGTACGCCCGGCGGTGACGCGGGAACTTTCGGCGTACTGTCGTGACCTGACCGGGATCACACAGGCGGACGTGGACAACGCCGGATCGTTCGACACCGTCTTTCCCCGTTTCGTCGCGTGGTGCGAAGAGGGCGCACCGTTCACCCTCTGCTCATGGGGCGCGTATGACCAGAACCAACTGCGGCGCGACTGTGAGTCTCACAACATGCCGTTCCCGGCGACGTTCGAGAAGCATATCAATCTCAAAAAACAGTTCGCCGCACGGTTCGGGACGCGCCCGCTCGGAATGGCGGCGGCACTGCGCCACCTGCGAATCCCGCTGGACGGGCGGCACCATCGCGGCATAGACGACGCCCGCAACATAGCAAAGATCGCCGCGCAGATGCTACCCGCCCTCGAAAACGACCATGACTGAACTCTTCATCCTCCGAAACACGGCGACCGACTCTGACATCGACACCATGCACCGCTACCTGTCCACGGAAACGTACTGGGCGAAAGGCGTCCCGCGTGACGTGGTGGCGCGGTCCGTGGCGAACTCCCTCCCGTTTCTACTGGACCACGCCGAAACCGGGAATCTGGTCGCGTTCGCCCGCGTGATCACCGATAAGGCGACGTTCGCCTATCTCGCCGACGTGTTCGTGCTTCCCGAATATCGCGGGCGGGGCTTGGGGAAGCGTCTGGTCGAAGGAATTCTCACCGACCCCGACCTGCAAAACCTGCGCCTTTTTCTGCTGTTCACCCTCGACGCCCACGGCTTATACGCGCAATACGGCTTCGTCCCGGTAACATACACCGACCGTGTGATGGAGCGATTTACCGCGAATCCCTATATGGAAACCAATCAGGAGGCTGTATAATGACGCTGGAGGAAGGTTACATTGACCATTACCCTGAGCGATAGAACGGAAAGAACCCTGTCGCAACTCGTAGAAACAGAAGGCATCGCGCCGGAAGACTTGCTCGATAAAGCCTTGGAGCAGTATCGCCGTAGCGAATTTATTCGCCGCGCCAACGAGAGTTTTGATATCCTGCGCTCCGATCCCGAGGCATGGGCGCAAGAGTTGGTGGAACGCAAGGTATGGGATGTGGCACTCCTGGATGGGATAGAAAAGGATGACTGGGTTGAGCCTGCCAGAAGATAACATGATCCCGTCTCGGGGTGACGTATGGATGGCGGATCTCGATCCCGTTCGCGGTCATGAACAAGCCGGAACCCGCCCAGTGTTGGTGATTTCGGTCGACGAATTTAACCGGGGACCTGCCGGGCTGATCATCGCATTGCCTCTCACCAGTAAAAACAAACGCGTCTTGTACCACGTCCCAGTTACGCCCCCGGAGGGCGGGCTGAACGTCGCGAGTTTCATCAAATGTGAGGACGTTCGTTCGCTGTCTGTCGAGCGGTTAACGCAATACCGGGGGCGTGTCTCGGGGGCGACGATGGAGTCTGTGTGCGCTATACTCCGTGCGCTAATTGACATGTAGTTCGAATGCGAAGTGCCATTACCATGTCGGTTGTGCATTCTCGATAAGCGCGAGGCGGTAGAATGACTCCATGAATTCAAACACCAAAATTGTAAATATTTCCCCGTCTGTGTCTGTTGGGGGCGGCAAGCCGTTCGCGTTGATCGCCGGACCTTGCGTGATCGAATCGCGCGACCTGTGCCGTGAGATCGCCGGGACCGTAAAGGGGATTTGTGACGCGCTCGGCGTCGCTTATATTTTCAAGGCATCGTTCGACAAGGCGAACCGCACTTCGGGCGATTCGTTTCGCGGGCAGGGCATGGAGTCGGGTCTGGACGTGTTAGCCGGAATCCGCGAGGAGTTCGGCGTTCCGGTGCTGACCGATGTGCATGACCCTACCCACTGCAAGCAGGTCGCGGAGGCGGTGGACGTTCTGCAGATCCCGGCGTTCCTTTCCCGCCAGACCGACCTTCTTGTCGCGGCGGGCGAAACGGGCAAAACGGTCAACATCAAAAAAGGGCAGTTCCTTGCGCCGTGGGACATGGCGAACGCCGTGCGCAAGGTCGCCGACACCGGGAACGAGCGAATCCTCGTGTGCGAACGCGGTGTTTCGTTCGGCTACAACACGCTGGTCGTTGACTACCGTTCGCTACCGACGATGGCGCAAACCACGGGTTGCCCGGTCGTGTTCGACGGGACGCACTCGGTACAACAGCCGGGCGGGCAGGGGACATCGTCGGGCGGTCAGCGCGAGTTTATTCCGCACCTTTCGCGCGCGGCGGTCGCCGTCGGCATCGATGCACTATTCCTGGAAACACACCCCGAACCGGCGAGAGCATTGTCCGACTCTGCGACGATGTTGCCGTTATCCGAATTGGCGGAACTCTTGCGGACCCTGAAAGCGATTGAGGGAGCGGTAGCGTCGTGACCGACTGCGAAGGTTTTTCCACTATTTCCGAACGGTTAAAGTTCCGATCCGAATCTTGTACCAGTTTGCTATCGGTTTGCGTTGACACTGCGCGGAACGGGCGGCTATAATAATGTACCGACACTAATCTCCCCCGTAAAGCAAGGCGACCCAAAATTTATGCGGCGCACCAAAATTGTGTGTACGCTCGGACCGGCAGTAGACGACCCCACAACCCTTTCCGATCTGGTACATGCCGGTCTCGACATCGCCCGCCTGAACTTCTCGCATGGCACGTTCCCCGAGCATGAGATGCGCTACAACGCGGTGCGAAAAGCCGCGCGGGAGACCGGGCGATGCGTCGCCGTGTTGCAGGATCTGTGTGGACCGAAAATCCGCGTCGGGACGGTCGCCGAGGGAACGCGTCTACGCAAGGACGCACGCCTGATCTTGACCTCCGAACCGGTTGTCGGCAACGAGGAGCGGGTGCATCTTCCGGTCCCCGCTCTATTCTTTGCCGTGAAAGCCGGGCATCGTCTTCTCCTCGATGACGGTAACCTGGAACTCGTCGTGATCGAAAACGATGGCAAGGAGATCGTCACGCGTGTTATCTTTGGCGGCATACTCGGCTCCAAAAAAGGCGTTTCCGCCCCCGAAGCGCATCTCGACATTCCGGCAGTCACCGAGAAGGACGAAGCCGACGTACGATTCGGACTCCGTCTCGGGGTGGATTTCGTCGCGCTATCGTTTGTGCAACATGCCGATGACATACTTCGCCTGCGTAAGATCATGGAGGAGGAAGGACGGTTCGCGCCGATCATCGCCAAGATCGAAATGCCGGAAGCAGTAAACAATCTCGATTCGATCCTGGACGCCTGCGACGGCGCGATGGTGGCACGCGGCGATCTGGGCGTCGAAATGCCCGTGGAAGAGATACCGCGCATCCAGAAGCAGATCATCCGCGCCTGTAACCGGCGCGGTAAGCCCGTGATCACGGCGACGCAGATGCTCGATTCGATGATCCGGAACCCGCGCCCGACGCGCGCCGAAGTTACCGACATCGCGAACGCGGTGCTGGACGGGACGGACGCCGTGATGCTCTCCGGCGAGACGGCTGTCGGGGCGTATCCGATTGAGGCGGTGGAAACGATGGCACGGATCGCCTGCCGCGCCGAGGACGAAATGGTTGACTACAACCGCGTGTTCGAGGAAACGCGCGCGATCTACGGGAAAGAAAGTGTCACCGACGCCATCAGTGAGGCGGTCGCGACCATCGCGCATGACCGCAACGCTGCGGCGATCATTTGCTCGACCAGTAGCGGCGGCACCGCCCGGGTGCTTTCCAAGTTCAAGCCACGTTGCCCCATCCTCGCCGCGACCTCGAACGAACGCGCCGAGCGGCAGATGGCACTGTCCTGGGGGGTCTGCCCTTTGCGCGTCGGCTACCCTGCCGACACCGACGAAATGATCACGAACGCTGTCGACGCCGCGACGAGAGCGGGGCATGTCCGCGAAGGCGACCTTGTCGTCATCACGGCGGGCACCCCGGTCGGCATACCAGGCAGCACGAATTTGATCAAGGTACACACGGTCGGTCAGCCGCTAAAGCAAGCCGCCACGACCCAACCAGGGGGGCGCGCATGAAAACGACGAACACGCTGACTCCCGCACCTCGTTTACGCCGCCGGACGCCGCGCCGCGCCGGGAACTATTACCTGAAGATCACAGGCTTCTTTCTATGCGCCCTGATAGGTGCCTACGCCGCTTGGGGCTTCGGGGTCAAGATCATCCATCCCTACCAGATGGGCTGGAAAGTTTCGCAAGATGTGAATAAGGTGGAACAAGAACTCGGCAGACAGAACGCGCAGAATGGACAGTTGGAAAAACGCCTCGCGTATTTGAAAACGCCCGAGGGCGCGGAAACCGAGGCGCGCCGCGCCGGGTTCGCCCGCCCCGGCGAAACGGTGTATTTGATACGCCCGACCAAGACCACGAAGTAGGGACAACATTTCTTTCATCAGGATTTGCTCCTAAAGTGCACGGCTAAGTCCCTCCCATCGGACATCCCAAGAGCCATCGGCGGGAAATCCCGGCGAAGTTTGCGAGCCAGAGCCATCCCACCCGGCGCAAAGCATTGCGACCGCGTACAGAAGGCCCCCGTTCGATGGGAAGTATGCACCCAGCCAACCACCTGTCACGCCGTTGTCTTTGAACTGGAAAGATGGGGATGGATGTAAGAGGTATTCAATGGCATGTTGCGGTTCATTAGAACGTGCCGCGCACATTGCGAGCAGCGGGAAGTCCCAACCCCACACCCGATCCATCTGCCACGTCTCTGAAATAGCCGAGAACGTTCGAGACATCGTATCCCGGTCAACACCGTGACCTGGAAGCATGCCCAAACAGCCAGCCAGTGCAGGATGTTCCCAGTTATAGGCAGTATATGTGTCGGGCAGACCTTCTTCCAGAAGGTACACTCCATCCTGCGTCGCTATCGGTGCTAACCGTTCAAGTACCCTGTCCCAATCCGGGTTCCGCTCCAAACCGAGACGCTCACGCCACTGTTGTGCCACTGCCAGTCCGAATCGCCAGTATGTAAGCTCGAACGTGGGATTCAATACGCGGGTCTTATCCGTGTTCTCGGAAACCGTGCATAATGGCGGAGCCAGATCGTAATGGGAACTGTCCTGGTTCCAAACAGGGAACGCCGCCATGAATGCCCCCGTTTCCGAAACGATCTCCTTCCATCGCTCCAGCGTGTCAGCGGTCGGGTTCGCACGCCATTCTAATTCGGCGAAGAAAATAGGGTGCGGCTGTTGCCATATCAGTAAGGGGTTGACATCATTGGGGGCCTCGCGTCCCTCCGGTCCTGCCATTTTAGGCCAGCGTACTCCGGGGTAACCCTGCCGCTCTGCAATTTTCCGCGCTTCCGATAGGAGCGTTTTATACCAGCACAACGTATGTCGAAAGAGTTCCATGCGGTTCCAGAGCGCAAAATGGGCGGCATGCCACCATGTCATCTCCATGTGGAACTTCCCATACCAGGTATTTAGCAGCAAGCCGGATTCTTGCGGGGGGAGTGAACCTGCAACATTTACCGCCATCAAGTACTGAGACAGAACAATCCGCCGCTCCAGTTCTTTCCATCGCGGGTCGCGACTGTTCGATAAATCGACCGCTCCACCGTTACTCCAGAACGAGTGCCAATAACGGGCACTGCTTTGAACCGTCTCAGCCACCTGTTGGAGATCGTTCGAAATTGGGTCAGAGGAAAAAGCGACGGTGAACGCCAGTGCCTCCGATGTGCCCGGTGTAGGAGATAACGTGAAACGATGTGCCCCTTCTGTGGCGAAAATCGACTCCTCTGTTTCCCAGCACAAGGAAACATGGTGCTCACTGTCATCGAGGAAGCGTGCAAAGTCTACTCGTTTTCCATCCCGTTGACGGGCTATGGTCACATGCTCTGAGGAGTCTAAGGTCCAATCCCCGATCAGGTGCTCCACCTGAACCCAATCGAATGTATGATTCCTTGCACCGGGAAAACTGATCTCAACACCCATCTCACCGGACTGCAGCAACGGTGAAACGACTCGAACAGCGATCATGTCGTGGTCAGGATGACACACCGTTTCCACTCTGACCGGCTTTTCATTAATCTCAAAGACGCTGGTAATCTGTCCTGTCCATAGATCGAGTTCCTGCCGTGCGTTCTTAATATCCTCTTCCTTGATGCAGGATTCCGATCCCGACATTCGCAGTGCGATGCGTCCCAGATTAATTTTATGGGGATTGGTAAAACGCCATACGAACATCGGGTCGTTTATGTCCACTCTGGAACAATAGGGCTTTGCTCCTGCCCCGTGCTCCCACTCAACCCAGGGATAGTCGTCCGGCTGTTTTCCGTCAGGTAATGGAGCGGAGTGCCATGCCCATTGTGCAAGGGTGTTAAAGGGAATAACTGATTGCAGGCCGGTAATATCCACGTTGAACGCGAACTCACCATTCCCCACCTGTAACGGATTATCCCGATCCAATCGGGTACGCACGACGTTGTGTCTTCCGACGAGGGCACGCCGGTCAATGTACGATGATCCCTGTTCATGGTTGTTGAATGGAGACGGCGAGTCATCCGGGAAATTCTTCGGTCTTGGTGGATACATGATGCTTACTATACTACCCCTGTTGATCCGTGGTTTGTGCGACAAGGGTGGTTTCCCACTCACTCGGGTAAATTAGAGGAAAGGAAAAATCACTCTGTCGGATCCGAAATAAAGAGGGAGCTTCTTGCAAAATAAAATCACAAGACGCGAACCGTTATAGTCAAGTGTGTTTTGCTGTCCAGCATTGTCTGAACCGAGATTGTGAGCGGCCGATTTAGATCACGACAGCGATTTTTTGCAAGAGGCTCATAGGAATAGAAATTAGAGGGAGTGCTAAGAGGCTCTAACAGAAATGCCAATGAAAGAGACGTAAAGTTTTGTCTCGCTTCGTTTTCCTGAGTGAAATCGGATGAAGCCAGGACTGAAGGCTTGCCAAGTAGTTATTTTTGTGAGTGCCTCTTAGCGAAAATACCAAACATCATGGTCACACGTGCGGTTGCGAGAGTGCCAGGTTGGCGACTGAAAATAGTAATCGTTTGCACAAGCAGGTAGGGGAAGTCCGCGCCAGGAATCGATAACACGAATAATCTTTGTAGCGAATTCATCGCCCTCCCTTCGATCTCGATGCCTCCCATGGCGGAGCGAATGATTCTGGTTCTTGAGGTGGCTTCCCTCGTTTTTGCAACCTTTACGTTCTTTACCTCTGGTATTTCGGGGAACCCCACCCATGCTGTCACGGTTTGTATAAAAAATAACTGCATATTGCTTGACAGACGGCACATAGTCAGCACATAATACTGTATCTGCTTTGTGAAAAGAAGTGAACATATTCAGTAATTTTGCATGGTAGGCTGGTAGGGGCAGTTATTTCGGGTTGCCCACTTCGCGTGACCGATAGATCGGAGCGCGATTGATGATTCAAAGGCGCGACGCGGCGTTCTGTGAGTCCTAAGAAAGCGCATGACATGATCGAAAATATGGACGGGCGTGAGGCGTCGCACACGCCGAGCGAATTCCCGGTTTTAGACAGATTGACCGGACCGGAAGATTTGAAGGGGATGAGTGGGGACGAGTTACGCGCCCTCGCCAGCGAAGTCCGTCAGGGACTGATTCAGACCATTTCCCGCGTCGGCGGACACTTCGCGCCAAATCTGGGCGTGATCGAACTGACTCTCGCCCTCTACAAAGCGTTCGATATTCCCCGCGACAAGGTCATCTGGGATGTGGGGCACCAGTCCTACCCGCACAAGATGCTCACCGGTCGCTGGAAAAAACTGGCGACGATCAAACAGTACGGCGGGATTTCCGGCTTTTTGCGCCGCGACGAATCGCCCTATGATGTTTGGGGCGCAGGCCATGCTTCTACTTCGATCTCGGCGGCACTCGGTTTCGCGAAAGCGCGCGACATTCGCGGCGAGAACGGACACGTGGTCGCGGTGATCGGCGACGGCTCGATGACCGGCGGTATGGCTCTCGAAGCGATGCTCAACGCCGGAATAAGCAAAACCAATTTCATCGTCGTACTCAACGACAACAAGATGAGCATCGCGGAAAACGTCGGCGCGATGGCGACATATCTGGCGAAACTACGCCTGATGCCGTTGTATCAGCGCGCGGAGGCACGGGTTAAGCGGACGTTCGAGAAAGACAGCCTGCTCTATAAAACGGCGGCGGGACTGAAGCACGCGGCGACGCATTTCGCGGCTCCGGCGAACACCGGCTTGTTTTTCGAGGAGTTGGGCTTCCAGTACATCGGTCCCTTAGACGGACACGACACCGAGAACCTTGCCGCAATCTTCGAGGAAGTCAAAAAGATCAAGGGACCGGTCCTGCTTCACGTCCTGACCACGAAGGGCAAGGGCTACGAACCGGCGGAAGGCGACCAGCGTACGTTCCACGCCGTGACGCCGTTCACCGTGGAAGACGGCAAGATGGAAAAAAAGGCGTCCGGGACGACGTTCACGCAAGCGTTCGTGGAAGCATTGAACGCCGAAGCCGAAACCGACAAATCCATCGTCGCCATCACCGCCGCGATGCCGGACGGCACCGGGCTTGCCAAATTCCAGCAGCGATTCCCTGACCGGTATTTCGATGTCGGGATCGCGGAGCAACACGGGGTAACTTTCGCGGCGGGCTTAGCGGCGGACGGCATGACGCCGGTTTGCGCGATCTATTCGACATTCCTGCAACGCGCGTACGACCAGATCGTGCATGACGTCGCCCTGCAAAACCTGCCGGTGATTTTCGCTCTGGACCGGGGCGGTCTGGTCGGCGACGACGGCGCGACGCACCACGGCGTTTTCGACATCGCCTATATGCGCTCGATCCCCGGCATGACGATGCTATCGCCAAAGGACACCGCCGAAATGGGCGAGATGGTGCGCTGGTCGCTCCGCCACAAAACCGGACCGGTCGCGCTCCGCTACCCGCGCGGGGGCGGCGAACTGCTCGACCCGAACCCGACGCCCATCGAAATGGGGAAAGCCGAAGTGTTACGCGAGGGCGACGATCTGCTGTTGCTCGCCTATGGTCCTATCGTCTCCGTCGCGCTGGAAGCCGCACGGGAGTTGGAGATCGAACACGGCGTCCGCGCGTCAGTTGTCAACGCGCGATTCTGCAAGCCACTGGACTCCGAAACGATCCTGCCCCTCGCCCGCCGTGCCGGTTGCGTGATCACGCTGGAAGATGGGGCGATTCGCGGGGGCTTCGGCTCGGCGGTGATCGAACTGCTCCAGGAAAATGGGATGGGGGACGTGTCGGTGAAAACGCTCGGCTTGCCGGACGCGTTCGTCGAGCACGGACCGATCCCGATCCTGCGCGGATTGTGCGGCATGGACACGCTCGGCGTCCTCAATGCGGCGGGCGAACTCCTCGGCAAACGGCTCGCACCCACCACGCCGGGAGAAACCGCGCTCGCCGGTCGCGTTGCGCAAAGAATCTAACCGCCAAGACGCCGAGGTCGCCAAGACCGGAGGAGAAGGAGAAGAGATTTAACCACAGAGACACGGAGGGCACATAGACCGGAGGGAGATTAGATTTCGAGTTTGGGGCTTGCTGACTTCGTGAAGCCGCCTTGATAACGAGCGCGGCATATAACTCCAACACCCTCCCTCCGGTCTCTGTGCCCTCTGTGCCTCTGTGGTTAAGCCTCTTCTCCTTCTCCTCCGGTCTTGGCGACCTCGGCGTCTTGGCGGTTAAATCCTTCTTAAAACTTCTTGTTGTTCGGCGAGTCGAGGAAGTCTACTGCCGGATTCTTTTCGATCAGGTAGTTCATGCCCCATTCCGACTCGAACAGCACGCACGCGTTATCGGATTCGTCCACGACGCGCTTCGTGCCGTTCGTCCAGAAGATATTTTTGATCGCCTCGGGTGGACCGTCGAGCCAGCGCACGAACGAGTAGGGGGTGCCTTCGAGAATCGTTTCGACGTTGTATTCGGCGCGAAGCCGGTACTGGATCACTTCCAACTGCAGTTGCCCGACGACGCCGAGGATCGGCTCCATTTTCGATGCGTGCGCGTCGTAGAACGTTTGCACGATGCCTTCCTCGGAAAGTTGCTGGACGCCTTTCTGGAAGTTCTTGTACGCCTCGATCTTCCGGTTGCGCAGTCCGGCGAAATGCTCCGGCGCGAACTTCGGCACGGCGGCGAAGCGCAGGATGGGACCGTTGCAGACTGTGTCGCCGAGCGCGAACGCGCCGGGGTTGGTCAAGCCGACAATGTCGCCGGGGTAGGCTTCTTCAACGATCTCACGGTCTTGGGCGAACAGTTTCTGCGGACGGGAAAGGCGGATCGTCTTCCCGGTTCGTGCCACGGTCGCGCTCATGTCGCGCTCGAACTTGCCCGAAACGACGCGCATGAACGCGATCCGGTCGCGGTGGTTGGGGTCCATGTTCGCCTGTACTTTAAAGACAAAGCCGCGAAACTCCGGCTCCTCGGGGAACACGTCGCCCTTGTCGGCGAGGCGCGGGGCGGGCGGGGGAGCCATCCCGATAAAGCGGCGCAGGAACGGTTCCACGCCGAAGTTCGTCACAGCAGACCCGAAAAACACGGGCGAGATTTCGCCACGTGCGATCTTGCCATCGTCTAACGGTTCCCCGGCAACGTCCAGCAGTTCTATGTCGGCGACTAATTTCTCGTAGCCCTCGGTTCCCATCAGCGGTTCCAGTGTCGCGCGGTCGGCTAAGTCCGTCGCCTGTACCGGGGCGCGGTGTGCGCCGTGCTGGGTGCGCTCGAACAGAAAAATCTCGCCGGTCGTGCGGTCATACACACCTTTGAATCGGTCGCCGCCCTCGCCGACGGGGTAGTTGACCGGGACACACTCGATGTCGAGCAGGTCGCCGATCTCCGCCATCAGGTCCAGCGGGTCGCGGCTCGGACGGTCCATCTTGTTGATAAACGTAAAGATCGGGATGCCGCGCTGACGACAGACTTTGAACAGTTTCCTGGTTTGCGCCTCGACCCCTTTCGCGGCGTCGATCAGCATCACCGCGCTATCGGCGGCGACCAGGGTTCGGTACGTGTCTTCGGAAAAGTCTTCGTGCCCCGGCGTGTCCAGAAGGTTCAGAACGTAACCGTTGTACGGAAATTGTAGCACGGTAGACGTGATCGAAATCCCGCGTTGCTTCTCCAGTTCCATCCAGTCGGAGGTCGCGGCGCGTCGGTTCTTGCGGGCGGCGACGCTCCCCGCCATATTGATCGCGCCCCCGTAAAGGAGCAATTTTTCGGTGAGCGTGGTCTTTCCCGCGTCGGGGTGCGAGATGATCGCAAAGGTGCGGCGGCGGGCGATTTCCTGGAGGCGCGTGGTGTCGTCGGTCATAACGCGGCTATTGTATCGCACGCTCTTACTCAGTTAGCTGCGTTTGGTACAGAGGATAATGCCCGAGGACCAGCTGAGTTTTGTTACATGCAGTTCGTCGCGCCCCACAAGCGTGTCGATCAGCGTCGCAACTTTCGGGGGATGATCGGCGGGCCAGTTCGGTTGTGGCAACATATCGTCCACGATATAGAAACCGCCCGGCTTGACAAGCGTGAGCGTCTCGTTGAGATGTGTATATTTGCCAGGCCAGGCGTCGGCGAAAACGAAGTCGAACTGTCTTCCACGTAGTTCGCTTATGAATGCGCCCCCATCTCCGATGTGGAACGAAAGTCGTGTGTCATGACCCAAAAATTCCTCGGCGATTTTGACGACTGCGGGGTCATTATCCACAGTAAGAAGCGTCGCCGAAGCATCCATGCCCGAGAGTATCCACGCGGCGGAAAGTCCCGTTCCCGTGCCCAGTTCGAGGAATACGCCGCCCGGTTTTGAAACAGCGAGCGTACGCAACAGCGAACCTGTCTGCGAATCGGACGCCATAGTGAAGCCATGCGCACGGGTTGACTCCTCAATAAGCGCGACCAAGGTAGGTGAGTGGGAATCGGGGATTTCGTCAGTCATAACACGGCTATTGTATCGCAGGGTATAATTGCCTTACGCAAACCGCACAAGAAATCTACCGCCGTGAGATCGCCCCGCTGCCGGTTGGCGAGCGTTTGCGGCTTGCCTCGCTCATTTTTATGGGGTTTCCGAATAAATACCCGAATTCGAGGACCGGTTCCATTCATCCCCAGCCGAAGATATTGAACTTTTTGACACAGGCGTTGGGGCGGTTGATGTTCAGAAGTTCGCTGACGTGGATCGCGTTTAACTTCTCGTCCAGGGAGTCTGCGCCGTGTTTCAATTTCCAGTCCATTTCCTCCCGGTATAGCGGAACGACGCTGAAGAAGCGGACGATCTTCTCCTCGCTCCGCTTCAGTTCCTGGAATCCCGCATCGAATAGCACGGGGCTCGACAGGTACGCACAACATAACTTCGTGTTCGCGGCGAACGGTTTCGCCGGGTCGCCGTTGGGCACGGTGTGGGACGCGCGGAGCCAGGTATCGTACTCGTGCGGCAACCGACTGAGTTGCTTCAGCCATCGGATGGGCCAGTAGTTCGCCGCGTCGTTGAAATCCTCCTGAGTCATTTTCCAGGTCGGCGGCAAACAGATCATCAACTCCGCGTATTCCCAACCTTTGGCTTGCGGGGGCGTTATCATAGGGCGATCACTCATCCCGGACGTGACCAGCGTGTAAAAATTGCGCTCAGGAGTCGGGGCGACGATGTGAACGTCAACATGGACGAGATCCGAGATGATCTCGTGAAACACGGTCTCGACTTTGCCGACGTATTTTTCGATGTGGCTGTCAATGGCCTCGATACCTTCCTCGTTTCCCATTGCTAACTCGAACTCCCTGTCGCGAGTTTGATGACGATACATCTCGGAGCCACCCTCCGACCTCTCCACTTTTTCAGACATAATACTTCCTCTCTCCGACTTTATACTACACAATTCACGGATGGGAAGGAAACTGTGAAAAGAAAATAGTTCGGATCAAATTGACGATTTGCGTTACACTCTACTTTCCGGTAACTCGGGGGGATGTTTCATTGCCCCTCCCGGTCTCCCCCTCTCAAATCGGGGGAATATAGTGACTTTCCCGGGGTGCATCCAAGAAGTTTACTTTATTACAGTCAAACTAAATGCCAGCCTGATTATCCTGTTTCATCAGAGAGAGAAATACTGTTCATCATGGTAGTATCCCCTCACCGTGCCGGGAGGGGAATTGAAAACATCCCCCCGAGTTACCGGAAAGTAGAGTTACATCGAATCTAATGCACTGCCGCTCTGGACCCCCGGCGTTGCGACACGGCACTGCGTTTCTTAAAACGGCATAATATCCGTGCATTTGAAACAATCTCAAAACGATATTATAATCATTTTGAGATTGCAAATGCTAACGTCAGACAACATAAGAAGTGTGGAGTCTAAGTACCTCATCCCGTTGAATAGTTGAAATTTTGTCCCTCTTCAAACTTTGGATAAAGGTGACGCAATTTCACACGGGCATCCGCCGCAGTGAACT
>JAYULM010000189.1:0-1112 GCA_043763605.1 Armatimonadota bacterium
GGAGGAAGCACTCAAGGAGGCGAACATATCGCTTCTCGATTTGCTCGCCCGCCATCTCAAAGGCGACTGGGGCGAACTCGACAAGGACGACAGAAAAGCAAACGACGCGGCAGTGGCAAACGGTGAGGACAGAATGCTCCAGTCTTCCTACACGCTTGCCGCGACGGGGGAAACCGTTTGGATTATCACCGAAGCAGACCGGTCTTGCACGACCGCTCTGCTCCCTGAGGAGTATTAGAAGAAAGGACGAAAACTGTTATGGACGGTTCAGAGAATACGGATGCGGGCAGGGCGTCATTGCCGCCGCCCGCGCCGGGACAATGGGAAAAGGCACTCGCCTACTCCGAGATGAAAGAGTACCTGCAAACGCCGGAAGACAAGGCGCGGTTCATCCAGTCGCTGGAAGGGTCCTTGATAGACTCGCTCGGCGTTGACCGGGAGAGCGCGGACAAAGCCGACCTGTCCGGCATCCTGTACCTGTTCTTCACGGGCGAAACATTCTCGTTCACGGACGAGGACGGAACCGACTACGTGTGGAGCGTGACGCAGGCGAAGGAGATAATCGCGGCAAGTGGGGTCATGCCGGAAGACTTCAACCTTGCCGGGCAGGGTATCTCGGCGGAGCATCTCCTCGCCCGGTATCCGAGCCTGAGCGTGGAGAAAGCGGCAGAGGCGAACCTTTCCGAACCGGTGATATTCATCGCGTTCAAGGGCGAGAATCTCTTAATTGACGGCTGGCACCGGATGTACAAGGCGGTGAGTAAAAGCGCCCCGGCGATACCTTGCTACGTGCTGACGGAAGAAGAGGCGGAGGGCGTACTCGTGTCGAAAACGCCGAAGGGCGGTGAACCTCATGAGTAGCCAACCGCCCTTTCTGAACGGGAGCGGCGGCGATTCGTCCCCGCTCCCGGTGTACGCCAAGACGTTCGACCACGGGTTTAATCTTGTGTGCGGCGTGTCGCTCCGGGTACGGGTGTTCCGCCCGCTTTGGAAACGTTCGCTTGCGCCGCTCGTCCTGCTGTGCTGGACGCTGACGGACAAACAAGCGGCAACGCTGAAGGAGATGGCGGAGCCGCTTCGCCGGGAGATGATGCGCTTGCCGTGCCGCGTGT
>JAYULM010000190.1:0-14393 GCA_043763605.1 Armatimonadota bacterium
ACACGTCGCCCGGTGGTAATCGGAGGAACGCGACCCAGTCGGCGGGGCGCATTTCGATGAGGCGTTTCGTGACAGCATCATAGGGTTTGGACATAGCAAGTGATTGTAGCGCAATGCGAGGCATGAAAAGAAAGGCGGCATCATTGCCACACCGTAATTATCCCCGGAAAATCGGACGGAGTGCAAGGCGACACGGGGATTGTTTCGGCGACATGAGAGGCTTGAAAAATCGGTATACTACAGTGCAACCGGAGATAAAACACCATGAAAGAACGTGAAATCACCCCGCTGTTCGACCGTAGCGAACGGCAGTTATATGTCGCGGACGCTCCAATTTCGTTCGCGCAGTGGCTTGACGTGTCGCAGTCCGTGGATTCGGAACTCGTTCGAGGAGTCATCAAGCAGAAAATGGCAGCACAGTACCCGCACGAATGGATTTTTATGTGGCTCTCAACGCTACTGACAAACTTTGTCGAATACAAGCGGTTGGGTCGCGTACTCGGCTCCCGCACCCCTGTTCGCATTACCGAATACGACGGGCGATTGCCGGATATTTTGTTTGTTCGCGCCGATAATCTATCCATTATTCGCAAGGACGCGGTGTACGGGACGCCAGATATGGTTATCGAGATCGTGTCCGAGAACGACCGCCCCTCGGATTTGTTACCTCTTGAAGCCGACTATCGCACTATCGGCGTTCCCGAAATCGTCTTCATTGATCCGCGCAAAAAACGCGTACGACATCTGGTAAAAGCGGACGACGACTATGACGAAGTGTTTCTGACGACTGGCTCGCTCCGCCTCGCCACGATTCCCGGCTTTGAGGTCGAGGTCGCGTGGCTCTTCGACGACGAAAAACCCAACCCTTACGAAATCACGCAGGCGATGATCGCGGCGAAAACGCACGGCGAAAACGGTTGAGGTCGGACCGTGTTGTAAGACGCGTAGATCGGAATTCAATGGCGACGCGTCGGCACCGAACGGGGCGAATCAGGGGGCGACGGAAAGCCGCGTCAGAATATCGCTCATCGTTCGCGCCATCAGTTCCACCGCCGCCGAAGCGCGGGCGTAATCCATGCGCGTCGGTCCGAGTACGCCGATGGTCCCCCGCTCCGTGCCGCCGATCCGGTACGGTGCCGACACCACGGCATAATCGCTGTGATGTTCGGTCCCGATCTCGCCACCGATTGCGAATCGCACCGGGGAAGGTGTAGAATGTTCGGCTTGCGCGAGTGATTTTTCCAGCAGTTCCAACAGTGCCGCGCGTTCTTGCAGGAGCGAGAGGAAGCCACCTAACCGTTCCACGTCGCGGAACTCCGGATGCCGCAGTACGTTTTCCGCGCCCTCCACGAATAGCGGGGCGTTGTCGCCGAGCGCGCGGGTCGCGGCACCCACTTCGGCAAGGAGGCGGCGGAACGGTTTGGCGAGACGCGCCAGTTCGTTCGGGACGGTTTCCTTCTCGGGAGTGGCAAGCGGACGGAGCGCGGATAGTTCCTTACCGGCAAGCCGCTCATTCAATCCGCCCGCTAAAAGCAGGGCGTCGCTCGCGGACAGGGAAAGGTCGAGCACGAGGCGCGTTTCGGTGTGTCCGGTGGAAAACAGCAGGACCATCAGCACCTTGTTTTCCGACGCGGGCGAGACGAAAATCTGTTTGAGGCGGGTATCACCCGCGTCGGGGGCGGTCGCCACGGCGGGAAGGCGCGTCATCGCCGTCAGCAAGCCGCACGTTTTGCGGATGATCGTGTCGAGTTCGGAGGACACGGACGCCACGGCGGAGCGGATGCGCGTGGTCTCGTCATTGGTGATCGGGACCGGGACCATCAGGCGCGAAACGTAGAATCGGTAGCCGAGGTCGGACGGCACGCGACCGGCGGATGTGTGCGGCTGGCGCAGGTAGCCGCGCTCGCTCATTTCCGCCATCTCGGAGCGAATTGTCGCCGACTTGACGCCGAGGCTGTATCGCTCGACGAGCACGTGCGAGCCGACCGGTTCGGCGGTCGCCACGTAATCGTTGACGATCACGCGGAGTATGCGCTGTTTGCGGGCGTCTAATTCCATTGCCGGTGGTTGTCTGGTTTCGCTTTCCATCGTTTTCAAATCGGTACGGGTATCTGCTACCCAAAAAACACGGAGGAAGGAAGCACGGCAGGAAGGCTTTCGCACGAGTCCAAAGGTAAAAATACTCGTGCCGTGAGCCGTTTACACCGTATCGCATTATACGCCCAAGCGGTCTCGGTGTCAAACACGGGCAAACGGATTGGGATAACCTCTGCAAACTGCTCCACGGAGCGGGGACGGAGCGGCGATTTTGCCGGTATACTACGGGGTACGTCCTTCGGAGCAACAAACCGGGGTTCGCAAAGTCAAAACTGTTTTTGACGATTCGACAGATTTCAGGCAGATTTTAGGAGGGGATAAACTCCCGTGTGGCAACGATTTACCGAACGAGCGCGGCGTGTGGTCTTCTTCGCACAGGAAGAAGCCGGACGGCTCGGCGAAAACTATGTAAGCACCGAACACCTGCTCTTGGGGTTGGTGCGTGAGAATGACAGCGTCGCGGCGCGCATCCTGGACCGGCTGGGCATCTCGCTCGGGCGTATCCGCTCCGAAATCGAGCGGCAGGTGGCGCGTGGCGACGGGCGTCTAGGGCAGGACATGCAACTGACGCCGCGTGCGAAGCGCGTGATCGACCTGGCGTACGACGAGGCACGCCAACTCAACAATAACTACATCGGCACCGAACACCTGCTTCTGGGGCTGATCCGCGAAGGCGAGGGGCTTGCCGGGCGAGTTTTGAACAAACTCGGCGTCGATCTGGAGCGCACCCGCCGCGAAGTCACGCTTCTGCAGGATTCCGAGCCGAACCAGCAGGGCAGCCCGACCGGGACCGGGAACACCGGTCGCCCGCAACGCTCGCGCACTCCAACCCTGGACGAGTTCGGGCGCGACTACACCGAACTGGCGCGGCAGGACAAACTGGACCCGGTCGTCGGGCGCGGCGCGGAGATCGAGCGCGTCGTGCAGATCCTTTCCCGGCGCACCAAGAACAACCCGGTGCTCGTCGGCGAACCCGGCGTCGGCAAAACGGCTATCGCGGAAGGTCTCGCCCTGCGCGTGATCCAGCAGGACGTGCCGGAGATGCTCAAGGACAAGCGGATCGTCGCGTTGGACCTGGCGGGACTGGTCGCGGGCACCAAGTATCGCGGCGAGTTCGAGGAGCGCATGAAGCGCGTCATGGAAGAAGTTCGCAAGGCGCAGGGTGAAGTCGTCCTGTTTATCGACGAACTGCATACGCTCGTCGGTGCGGGCGCGGCGGAAGGCGCGATTGACGCGTCCAATATCATGAAGCCCGCCCTGTCGCGCGGCGAACTGCAGTGTATCGGTGCGACGACGCTGGACGAGTACCGTAAGTACATCGAGCGCGACGCCGCCCTCGCCCGCCGTTTCCAGATGGTCAAGGTCAACGAACCGTCGGTGGACGAAGCGGTCGAGATCTTACGCGGACTGCGTGCCCGCTACGAGGAGCATCACAAGGTCGAGATCACCGATTCCGCGCTGGACGCGGCGGCGAAACTCGCCGACCGTTATATCTCGGACCGGTTCCTGCCGGACAAAGCGATTGACCTGATCGACGAAGCCGCGAGTCGCGTCCGATTGCGTGCCGCGATGGCACCGCAACCGCTCCGCGAAGCGAAGCAGGAGTTGCTCGGCATCGACAAGGAACTCAAAGCGGTCCCGGAAAAGCGCGATTACGAGCGCGCCCGGTTCCTCGAAGCGCAGTCGCAGTATCTGAAAGACCGCATCGCCGAACTGCAAACCAAGTGGGAAGAGGAGCGCGCCGCCAACCCGATGATCGTCGGTGAGGACGAAGTCGCGCAGATCGTGTACTCGTGGACCGGTATCCCGGTGTCGCGGCTGGTCGAAACCGAAACGCAGAAGTTGCTCAAAATGGAGGACGAACTGCACAAGCGGGTCATCAGCCAGCACGAGGCGATCATCGCGGTTTCGAAGGCGGTCCGCCGCGCCCGCTCCGGTCTGAAAGACCCGAAACGCCCGATGGGTTCGTTCCTGTTCCTCGGACCGACCGGCGTCGGCAAGACCGAACTCGCCCGCGCCCTCGCCGCGTTCCTGTTCGAAAAGGAAGAGTCGCTGATCCGGCTCGATATGTCGGAGTACATGGAGCGGTTCGCCGTTTCGCGTCTGATCGGTGCCCCTCCCGGATATGTCGGTTACGACGAGGGCGGGCAACTGACCGAAGCGATCCGACGCCAGCCCTACTCGATAATCCTGTTAGACGAAATAGAGAAGGCGCACCCGGAAGTCTTCAACCTGCTCCTGCAGGTGATGGAAGACGGGCGGTTGACTGACTCGCAGGGACGCACCGTGGACTTCCGCAACGCCGTGATCATCATGACCTCGAACATCGGGGCGCATATCATCAACCGCGAACAGGGGATCGGCTTGCGCAAGATGGTCAAGGGCAAGGACGAGGACCCGAAAGAGTACGAGGCGATGAAAACGCGCATCGGCGAGGAACTCAAGCGGGTGTTCCGACCGGAGTTCATCAACCGAATCGACGAGTCCATCGTGTTCCACTCGCTCACGGCGGCGAATATCCGCCAGATAGTGGAACTGATGCTCGGCAGTGTCCGCAAACAGGTCGTGCAGAAAGGCATGATCCTCGAAGTGACCGACGAAGTGCTGGAAAAGTTAGCCGCCGAAGGGTTCGACCCGCAATACGGGGCGCGTCCGCTCCGCCGCGCGGTCCAGCGACTGATCGAGGACCCGCTCGCCGAGGAAGTGCTCCTCGGCAGATTCAGCGTCGGGGATGTGATCCGCGCCGAACTGGAAACCGAACCCAACCCGGTCGAAGGCGAGAAGCCAGTGACCACGATCCTCTTCCGCAAGGGCGAATCGCTGGACGAGGACGCGGAGACGGGACTGGGCGGCAACGACCGCGAACCGGCACTGCTCGCCGCGCCGCGCGGCTTGCCCGACTTGCCCCCGCCGAGTCTGAACTAAACGAATAGTAACGAGACCGCCCCGCCTGGGATGCTCAGGCGGGGCGGTCTCGTTACTATAGCCTGTTTCGCCGACGCGACGCGACGAACCCGATAAGGGGAAGCACCATCAAGGCGAGTGTTCCCGCTTCGGGCACGACGACCGCTATTGTGCCGCTAAACTGCCCGGTGTTGTTGCTGGCAAATGTCTCGTTGACCGCAAGATAGAGTGCCCCGCCGCCGACCGGAACGGTGACGGTCGCCGAGTTGCCGACGAAAAACCAGTCGGCGCGACCCGGTGACGCCGCGAATGTACCGACAACGCCCCCGAAACGAATCAGATCCGGGCGCGTTGTGTCCGTGCTGGTCGCGCCCGCGAAGCCATACGACGCGTTGCCGACATCGTAGTTCGCGCCGCCGCCGTCGAAGTTGTTGATGCCATCGCCGCCGTTTGTCGTCGGGTAGCCGCTTGCGCCGACGTTCGCGTAGCCATAGCCGGGGAATGTCACCGGCGCGGCGACGGCTCCGGTGGGCGTGACGAGCCAATTACCTCCGACGCCACCGACGAGATCAACCATGCCAGAAAACGCCAGTGTGAGTTGTTGACCACCGGTGAAAGTGCCGACGAGTTGTTTGTTCGCGGCGGCGGTGGTGCCGGGAAGAGTCACCGGGGTTTGCGCGAGTAGCGGGGTTGCCGCGACGAGCAGAGCACAGTACGTGAGCAGAAGTTTTTTCATAAGGGTGTTTTAGTATACCGGAAATTCCTTCCCAGCACGGCGTTTTCCTTTTCAAAACAATCGTGTGGTTAGTTGCCGGTCAGTGTGACGGTCGCTTCACCATTTATCGTTAGCGGACCGGTGGTGCCGTAGGCGGCGAGACCGACGAGGGACTGCGCTTACGCGGCGGACAGGGTAGATAAGCAACTTCGGGCGCGATGAGGGTTCGATTCGTTGTTCAAGATTCCTTTAGAAAAATCCGGCGGCGTGCGATGATGCCGAGCACGGGTAAGGCAAGTAGCGCGATGGAGGACGGTTCGGGAACGGTTGTGACGGCGAGGAGAGGGCGCCCCGCGTTCTTGTTGTCGTTGTGCGACTGGATTTCGCCCGCTGTTATTGCGCGACCGTAAAACGCGACCTCGTCAATGCCGCCCGTAAACGGCGCACCGCCCGCGTCGCTTCCGATGAACGCCGGTGCCGCGCCCCCGCTGAAAATTAGCCTGCCGGGCGTGTATGCCGCGCTGAAGCGCACCGAGCCATCCACGGCTATTTGTTTCACCCCGGTCAAGCTGTCATAACTGGCGACGACCTGATGCCAACCACCGTCCGTAAGCGAGGCGAGCGTCGGGCGACCTAGCATGCCGTCGAGGGGCATGTCGAGTTCCTGATAAGTTCCGCCGATGTTCAATCCGAACGACAGCACGGGACCCTGCGCCCCGACGGGTGCAGGAAATGCGGTGCCGAACCGGTTGCCGTCCTGCTGGAAGGCGACCAGCATCAGATTGTTGCCGTCCGCTTTGCGAAAGATGTGATCGTAGTCCGACGTGATTGCGGACCAGGTCGGGCGAATCAGGGCTTCGATGGTCACGCCGGTGAGTGCGGAAAGCGCGGAGCCGACGTTCACGCCCTGTCCGCCCACGTTGTTGAATTGCAGGGCGTTCCCTTGCCCGACCGCCCCGGCGATACGCGACACGATGCCATTTATCGTTCCTGTGTTCGTGCCGACGGAATCAACGGCGGTCGAACCGCTGGCTTCATTGAATTGCCAGTAGGCGGCGAGTCCGGCGGGATACTGTGCGTGCGCGGCGGATCCGGTGGCGAGAGCCAGAATTAATGAGGCGAGAGATACTGTAATTTGTTTCATGAGTCAGTTTTTCTTATCCAAGGTGTGGCGCAATCGCGCCGAGAGAATTAAAATCGGCAGAGTGAACAGGGCGAGTAGTGACTTTTCAACAATGACACCGGGTCTGGCGGCAACGACCGCGAACCGGCAATTCTCGCCGCACCGCTCGGCTTACCGGAACTGCCCCCGCCAAGTAGGGGCTGACGAGAAACACTGAACAATGCCGCGCCGGGAATCGCTTCCCGGCGCGTAATTGTCGGACTGCCGTGGACCCACTTCTACTGAATCGGGGCGGTAATCTCGCCGTTCGCGACGAACGCACCTGCGGTCGGCAAACCTTTGATGTAGTTTCCGGGCGTCATCGTCATGTTGCTAACGCGCACGGTGATGCTGTTCGCGGTGCGGGCGACCACGGTAACGGTTCCGCCGCTTCCGTTGTACAAGCGTCCCGAAGGGCTGAGTCCGTTGTTGTCCTCGAATTGGTAGAATTGCACCCCGACGTTTTGCGCTCCACCCGTCGTATAGGTCGCACCGACGGTGGGCTCAAGATCGAAGAATTGGACCGCGAACCGTCGCGAACGGTTCGGATCGGTGCTTCCAGCAACTGTACTGTTGGCGATAATTGTCAGCGACTGAAACACGGTTCCCGCACCGTAAGGGTAGGCTTGAAGCAGAGTGTTGTTCGCTATTGTGAAGTCGGACGCGTCCACATTTTGTACTCCGTCAATCGCGGAGAACGTGATGTTGAGCGGTGTTCCGTTGGGAGGAGCGACGGGCGATGGGTTGACGATGGGCGTAGAGGAGGGAGCGGGCGTCGGCGAGACCGTGCCGCCGGAACCCGCGAATGAACCGGTATAGGTTTGCCCGCCCGCAGTGAGTGTGTACGACCCGCCCACGTTGCCGTTGCCCGGCGTCGGTAAGGTCCCAATGTACGAGAACGTTTGCCCGCCGATGTTGCCCGTCATGCTAAACGCGCCCGTCGTCGGGTCAATCGTGCCGGAAATTGCGTAGGTCCCCACCGCGAAATTAAAGGAGGTAGCTTGCCGGGTCGTCGCACCATCGGTCACGGTCAAGGTTCCTGTGGCACGGTCGTCCCCGCCGACCGTGAAAGCCGTTGTCCCTATGCGACCATCGGGAAGCGCGATGGACGCGCTCCGATAGGTTCCAGCATAAGCGGACGCGCTTGGCGACGCGACCAGTGTCGGTGGCAGTCCGGCATTCGGATCATCGTCGCCCCCACCGCAACCGGTGATAAGAGCTATGGTGCCAATGGTGGCAACAAGGAAAGCAGTTCGTTTCATTAATCTTGATCCTTCATTTACCTATTCGTGGTCTTCCGCGCAGACCATCGAGGCAATGAAGATAACTTACCAATCCAGCGTTACAGCATCGTTACAAGCATCGAGATAAAATGTCCCGTCGGGCTTGGGGTACGCTATAGCATGCCGGTCCGTTTATTTTAATTGTCTACGCAACTAATTAACCGCATCCAGTATAGTAATGTTAGAAGGAATCTACTTTATGGCTACCCGACCCGTTGGAATCGTAATGACGCCGAGCGAAGCGCACGAGGCGAAAGGCGTCGTCATCAACCGCACGATTGGCTCCGATAAACTCGTTCTTTTGGACCCGTTTTTGCTGCTGGATCATCTGACCGTCGCGGACTTTGCTGCCATACCCGGCGACGGCGGCGAGGAGAACGAACTTGGCTTCCCACGCCACCCGCACCGGGGCATCGAAACGCTGACCTACGTATTCTCGGGGCGCATGCAACACAAAGACTCGCTCGGCAACACCGAAACCGTGAGCGAGGGCGAGACGCAGTTCATGGTGGCGGGCGCGGGGATCTTTCACGAGGAGAAGCCGTTCGCGAACGCGGAAGGCGTCCACGAGTCGGTGCAGTTGTGGATCAACCTGCCCGCCGACCGCAAAATGACTCCGGCGTCGTACCGCGCCGCGCACAACAGCGAGGTGCCGACCGTGACGACCGATTCCGGCGCGACCGTCCGTGTCGTCGCGGGGACATTTCAGGACGCGACCGGTCCCCTGCGCGAAAGTGCGGCGAACCCGACGTATCTGGACGTGCACCTGCCCGCCGGTTCGAGCGTTACTATCCCCGTCGCCGACGGCGAAACGGCACTCGCGTATGTGTACAAAGGCGAACCGTCGTTCGGCGACGAGCATACGGAAACTAAAGCACCGAACCTCGCGATCTTCGTGGAAGACGGCGACACGGTGACGGCGCGGGCGGGAATCGGCGGGGCGCGGTTCGTGTTCGTGAGCGCGAAACCGTGGAACGAGCCGGTGCTACAGTACCGCTCACTCGTGCTGTCCAACGTCACGCAGATGAAGCAGGCGTTGGACGATCTGAAAAACGGGACGTTCGCGTAGCGGTAACGGGCGGCGTGGGGTCACGCGGGCGCGTTTCTCTCACCCCCCCGCCCCCTCTCTCATCGGAATGAAAGAGGGGGAGTCCGGTAGAGCAAGGCGGTCCCGCTTGTCGGATGGTCCGGAGAACGGGATAACGTCTCGCCCTCGGACTCCCCCTCTTTCATTCCGATGAGAGAGGGGGCGGGGGGGGGAGAGAAACGGAGAAGTCTGGGAAACACGCGCGTCACGGAGTGATACAATACGGTCGCCATGCCCGTCTCCCGTTTTGATACCACGTTCGCTGCCCTGCGACAGCGCGGCGAAAAAGCACTCGTCGCGTTCGTCACCGCCGGGGACCCCCTGCCCGACCGCGCCGCCGAGGTCGTCTGCGCTATCGCCGACGCCGGAGCCGATATTGTCGAGATCGGCATCCCGTTCTCCGACCCCTTAGCCGACGGACCAACGATTCAGGCGTCGTCGTTCCGCGCCCTGCAAGCCGGGATGACGCCGCCCAAAGTGCTGGACATCGTGCGCGAGGTGCGGTCGCGCAACGCGACGGTGCCGCTCGTGCTGATGGGCGCGTACAACCCGATCCTGCAGTACGGCGCGGAAGCGTTCGCGAACGACGCGATACAGGCGGGAGCGGACGGCGCGATTCTGACGGACCTGACACCCGAAGCGGCGGGCGAATGGAAGCGCGTCGCCGACGCCGCCGGGTTCGCGACGATTTTCCTGCTCGCGCCGACTTCGACACACGGGCGTATGGCGGTGGTCGGGAAGATGACGACCGGGTTTATCTACACGATGGCGCGGGCGGGCATTACCGGGGCGCGCGCCGATGTGCCGGAGGAACTCCCCCATCTCCTCTCGCAAATCCGCACGTTCAGCGGCGACACGCCGGTTTGCGTCGGTTTCGGCGTCAGCACCCCGGAACACGTACGCGCCATCTGCCAGTACGCCGACGGTGCGGTGGTCGGGAGTGTATTAGTAGATCTGCTTCACCGCGAACGGGACAACCCCGAACTTCTCGCCATCGTCGGCGAATTCATCCGCGCTTTGAAAAACGGCACACGCCCCAACTGACCGCCACCGACGTAGCGGCACTCGTGCGAGCAACGGCGGGCGAGACCGACTATTTTTCGTTTGCGGGGCGCGTTTTGCGTGAGTTTCCCGGTCTTCGAGACGGGCGTCTACACGCTCGGCGTCGGCGGCGACACCGGGGAGTGCGACCTGCTGATCGCGACCAACCCGGCGTTCGCGGGCGGAATCGCCGTCATCCCGGAGACTGCTACCGGACTCCTCGCGGGCGGGGCATCCTGCCGGGAGTCGCGCTTTCGTAGCGTCGGCGGCAGGCGTGGCGACATTTGTAACCACGCGGTTTTTGTGGGATAATATCCCCATGACTCCCGACGCGTTCGCGCGAACCATCGACCACACCCTTTTAAAACCCGATTCTACCCGCCGCGACTGCCGCCGCATCTGCGAGGAAGCAAAAACGCACGGCTTCGCGGCGGCGTGTATTCTCCCCGCGTGGGTCGCCGACGCCGCCGAGATACTGGACGGCTCCCCGGTCGCGGTCTGTACCGTGATCGGCTTCCCTCACGGAATCGCCCCGACCGGCGCGAAGGTCGCCGAAGTTCACACCGTAGTCGCCGACGGCGCGAAGGAGGTGGACATGGTGATCAACATTTCCGCGCTCAAGTCCGGTTCCGATATGCTGATCTATCAGGACATCGAAGCGGTCGTGGAAGCCGCAGAACCCGGCGGCGCGCTGGTGAAAGTGATCATCGAGTGCGCCCTGCTGACCGACGACGAAAAGCGGCGCGTCTGCCGCATGTGCGTGGAAGCCGGGGCGGACTTCGTAAAAACATCCACCGGGTTCGCCAGCGGCGGCGCGACGGTGGCGGATGTCGCCCTGATGAAAGCGACCGTCGAAGGCGAGGCGCGGATCAAGGCGGCGGGCGGCATCCGCTCCGTGGAAGACGCCATCGCCCTGCTCAACGCGGGCGCGGACCGGCTCGGAACCTCGGGCGGCGTCGCACTGTTAGAAGCGTTCCGTAGCGGCAACTTCGCGCAACCAGCGGCAGCAGGCGGGGCGTACTAAACATCGTGACGCGCGACGAACTGCTTGCCGCCCTGTCCGCGTTCCCCGGCGCGGCGGAAAGTTATCCGTTCGATTTCACGACCCGCGTTTACAAAGTCGGCGGGAAAATCTTTGCCTTGCTCGGTGACAACGACGACCCGGTGCGCGTCAGTGTCAAGTGTGACCCCGAGATCGCCGAGGAACTGCGACAGCAATATCCGGGTATTGTGATTCCCGGCTACCATTTAAGTAAGCGGCACTGGAACACGGTGACGCTGGACGATTCGGTCGATGACGACGATCTGCGCGACTGGCTCGCGCATTCTTATGACCTGGTTTTCCGCTCCCTGCCTCGCGCGGTGCGGGCGGAAATCCCCCCGATTACCTGCGGCGAATAACCGTCGCCCTGACGTTCAAGGAGTATATCCGTTCGTGAAGATTTCCCGTATCGCGGCACTCGCCGCTTCCCTTTCTCTCGTGTCGCTCCTCGCCGGTGCGGCATACGCACAGACACCCGCCCCGTCGCCGTCACCGTCTCCCGCGCCGAAAGGCGGGGCACCCGCCCGCCCACCTGCGCCCGCGCCGAACAAGCCGAAACCGTACGCCGAGGTGATTACCAAAGAGGCGAAAACGGACGACGGCATCATCAAGACACACCAGATCGACGACAAGGTGTTTTTTGAGATTCCCAAAGCCGTCTATAATAAGCCGATCCTCTGGGTGACGACGTTCAGCCGGACGCAGGCGGGGTATCTGCCGTTCCAGCTCGAAGTGCAGGACCGGGTAGTGACATGGGAGCGGCGCGGCGACAAGATCCTGCTCCGCTCGCCCGATTACACCCTGCGCTCTAAAGTGGATGACGGAACGAAAGAGTCTCTGGCACTCAACAACCTGCCTTCCATTCTGATGGTATTCAACGTCGCCGCCAACGGACCCGATGACGCCGCCGTGATCGACGCCACCCCGATTCTGAACACCGACGTGCCGGAGTTTTCCGCGAAACGCCCCATCGGGGCAGTCCGGCTCGATTCCAGCCGCACGTTCGTAGAGTCCGTCAAGTCGTTCCCGACCAACGTCGAATTGAACGTCCTGGCGACGTTCGCCGACGCGCAATCGAACTCGGTTTCGGCGGTGGTCCACCACAGCCTCGTCGCGCTCCCCGAAAAACCGATGAAGGCACGGCTCGAAGACAGCCGCGTCGGCTTCTTTTCGACCGGCTTCAACGAGTTCGGCGGCGAAAAGAACCGCGTCGAGGAGACCGCGTACATCAACCGTTTCCGCCTGGAAAAGAAAGATCCGACTGCCGCGATGAGCGAACCGGTCAAGCCGATCACCTGGTACATCGCCCCGGAAGTCCCCAAAAAATGGCGACCGTACGTGAAGGCGGGGATCGAGGCATGGAACGAAGCGTTCGAGGCGGCGGGCTTCAAGAACGCCGTGGTCTGCAAGGACGCCCCGACCAAAGAGCAGGACCCGGAGTTCGACGTGGACGATTCGCGCTACAGCGTGGTGCGCTGGCTCCCATCCACCATCGAGAACGCTTACGGTCCATCGCTCGTAGACCCGCGCTCCGGCGAGATCCTTTCCGCGACGCCGAAGATCTTTCACAACATCCTGAAACTCAACGAACTGTGGTACTTCACGCAAGCGTCGCCCAACGACCCGCGCGCGCAAAAGTTGCCGCTCCCCATCGACGTGATGGGACCGCTGTTGCAATACGTCGTCACACACGAAGCGGGACACTGCCTCGGCTTTCCGCACAACAAAAAGGCTTCCTCGGCGGTGCCGGTGAAACTGCTCCGCGACCCGGAATGGACGAAAAAGTGGGGCACGGAAGCGTCGGTGATGGACTACGGGCGGTTCAACTACGTCGCCCAACCGAGCGACGGCGTGACCAACCTGATACCCAAGATCGGTCCGTATGACGTGTTCGCCGTCGAATGGGGATACAAGCCCTTGCCCGGCGAAGACCCCGAATCCGAAAAAGCGGAGTTGGACACCATCGCACAACGGCAGGTGAATGACCCGATGCTTCGCTTCGGGCACGGCGAGGAGAGTTTCGAGTCGCAGGGCGATCCCGGGCAACGCTCGGAGGACCTGGGTTCCGACGCGCTGGAAGCCACGCCGCTCGGCTTGAAGAACATCGACCGCGTCCTCGGCTACATCGTCGCGGCAACCACGAAACCGGGCGACGACTACGCCTATCTGGGTGAGGTGTTCGCCGACCTGGTCGGACAGCGGCAGCGCGAGCTATCGAACGTCGCGGCGTTGGTGGGCGGCTTCACGCAGACCGACTATCACTACCAGCAGGGCGGTTCCGAAGTGTACACCCCGATCCCGGCGGCGAAGCAGAAACAAGCGGTCGCGTTCCTGATGGCGAACGCGTTCAACACTCCGAAGAACATCCTGCGCCCCGAGATTCTGGCGCGCATCGAGTCCAGCGGCGCGACCGACCGGGTGTTGCAATCACAGGCGAGTCTGTTGCTAACGCTTCTCTCGGAAACCCGCGCGAAGCGCATGGTCGATCAGGAGCAGTTGTACAAAGGCAAGCAACCGATCTACACGCTGTCCGAACTGATGAGCGACACGCGTCGGGGGATCTGGTCCGAGTTGGCAACGACGCAGACCGTTGCAATCGACGCCTACCGGCGCGGACTGCAACGGCAGTACGTGCAGGCGTTGGGCGCACGCCTGACAACATCCACGAGCGAGATGCGACCGCTCGCCCGCCTGACACTGATGGATACGCAGGCGGCGATCAAAGTCGCCCTGCCGAAAACCACGGACCGCGCGACGAAGGCACACCTGCTGGACTGCAACCAGATGATCCAGGACATGCTCTACCCGAACAAGGGGTAAGCAGGAAAGTCAGGGCTATGGAGTTATGTTAGGAGTTACGCAGTTCATCCCAACGCGGGAGTAGGCGAATGTGGTTTTGCCCCCTCAAAATCACCTACAAATGCGTAACTCCGAGGATACATCAACACAAAAACGTTCAATTCTCTGAGCCTCTTTCAAAAATGTAGATTCATTCCTTCGTCTTACCTACCTGCTCCGCAAAGAGAGCGAGCACGCCAAACATAATATGCAAATGAACTTTC
>JAYULM010000191.1:0-3891 GCA_043763605.1 Armatimonadota bacterium
GTCCTCCGGACGCGGGCACGTCGATACCGTTCGGCAACCGCGACGATGTTCCGTGTTCGGCGCGTCCGGAGGACGCTCGGTGGCGGAGCCACCTACAGACGTCGGTGAAACCGATGATCGCGACCGATGGAACAAACCGATGGAACAAACCGAAGATCACAACCCAACACCCAAAACCCAACACCCAACGCCTAACGCCTGACTACACCAAAATCTTCCAGCATTTCGCGTAGTGTCGGCAGGGGCAAGCCAATCACGCTCGACAGATCGCCGTCCACTCGGGACACGAACGCGAGCGCGCCGCTCTGGATGCCGTACGCCCCGGCTTTGTCCAACGGGTCGCCGGTCGCCACATAGGCGTTTATCGCGGCGTCGGAAAGGCGGTCGAACGTCACCCGCGTTTCCACTACCCGCACGTCACGCCGCGTCACTGCGCCGTTATCCTCGCTCTGGAGAAGCGCGACGGCGGAATAGACCGAATGGGTTTTGCCGGACAGGGAGCGCAGGAGCCGCTTCGCGTCGTCCGCGTCGGTGGGCTTGCCTAAAATCACGCCGTCCGGAGAAACCACGTCGGTATCGCAACCGAGCGTGATCCCGGCGTGGCGCGATGCCACTTCCTCCGCTTTTCCGAGCGCGGCGGCGCGAACGTACTCGACCGGGTCGGTCAGATGCTTCAGCGAATCCTCGTCGAAGCGCGACACGACTACGGCGAAACGCACCCCGAGCAGGGCGAGCAGTTCGCGGCGGCGCGGCGACGCCGACGCGAGCAACAAACGCGGCGTGGCGTTGGTATCAACAGCGTCGGCGGTCGCGTCCGCCATGTTACGCTTCCAACTCCTCCACGGTCATGGCACTGGCATCGTCAGCGGAATCGGTTCCGGCGGACGCTTCGCTGGCGGTTTTCCGTGCCCGCTTGCCTTTCGACGGGGCGAGTTTCGCGTCGTCACCATCAGCGGTTTCGACTTCGGAACCGACCGTTTCCGCGCCATCTACATACGCGGCGACCATCTCCGGGGACGATTCCGTTTCCCCGGTGGCCACGAACGCGCCGGATTGCGACGGCACGGCGGCGCGGTCCTCGTCGTCGGTGATCGCATAGGGCGAATCCGTCAACGCGTCGCCCGACTTCGTTTCCGGCGTGAAATCCACCAGCGCGGTCCCGGATTCGGCGGACGTTTGCACGGAAACGTTCACGGCGTCCTCCGTCACCAGCGGCGACGCATCTTCCGGCACAATCGCGGCGGGGCTGACCACTTCGCGCTCCAGGGTTTTGACGCGGTCTTCGAGTGCCTTGATCTCGTCCTCCGCGCTGACGCTACCTATACGCCCGAAGCCGAACGGGCGCGGTGCCGGTTTGATCGGGACGATGGGTTCGACCGGTTTGAGTTCGGCGGTCCCGCCGTCCCCGTCGCCGGTCGGCTCTTCCGGCTTGCTCTGCGCCACGGCTTCGGTTTCTTCGCGCGTCTCGTCACGGAGCGACTGCACCAGTTTCTGGCGGGCGGGTCGTCCCTTCTCCTGCAACGCTTCCCAGACGCCCGGTGCCTCGGTCTGCGCTGTGCGCACGACTTTTTCCAGGGCTTCCGCCGCCGTCAGGGCGACGCCGAACGCGAAGTCGACGACCTGCTCGGAAACGGGCTTTTCCGGTGCTTTCGGCGGCGTACCCATTTCGGAAGGCGTGGTTTGTTGCGGCGTTTCCTCCGCCGTTGTGTTGATGTTGTTATTTTCCATGTTTGTTTCCGTGGCGGCTTCGGCAACTGTTTCAGTCAGCGGCAAAAGGAAGTACGTACAATCCTTCTCCGTCCATTCCTGCTCCGCCCCGTTCGCGTCCTTATATTTGCCCGAAAGCGTGTACGGCGCAATCCCGCTGTCGAGATAGCCCCGCGCTACATACAAGGTGCGCGCGTCGGCGTTCTCCGCGCCGCAACTCAAGCCGATCTGTTTGTACCCGCGTTCGCGCGCGAGTCGCTCCGCCGCTTCTAAGAGTCGCGAACCCACGCGCCGGTTGCGGTGCGTTTCGTGGACGAACAAGTCTTCGACATCCGGCGTCGGTTCGGCAAGGTTTCCGGCTATCGGTTCGTCGGTCGCGCCCTTCCATTTTACCAGCGCGTGCCCGACGGGGACATCGCCCTGCGCGGCAATCAGGTACGTCGCGTCGCCGGTTTTCTGTGTGTCGTAGCGCGCGCGATGCAGCGTCGCGTCGCCTTTCGGCACGTGCTTCTGCAGCGGTTCGATGTCGTTCTCGGTCGCGGTCCGAATGACGCGCGGTTCGGCAAACTCAATCACGGGCGAGACTCCTTCTTAAAACGGTCCGGCGTACACTTCGCGCTTCAGGATACCGACATACGGCAGGTTGCGGTACCGCTGGTTCCAGTCCAAGCCGTAGCCAACCACGAAGCCGTCGGGAATCGTGAAGCCGACGTAATCCGCTTCGATCTGGGTTCCGCGCCCGGACGGCTTGTCGAGGAACGTCACCACTTTCACCGAGGCGGGCATCCGCTGGCGCAGGTTGCGCAACACATAGGAAAGGGTCAATCCCGTGTCGATGATGTCCTCGATGACCACGACGTGCCGCCCTTCGATGGAGTCGTCCAGGTCTTTCGTCAGGCGCACTTCGCCCGACGATTGCGTACCCGCGTACGACGAGACGCCCAGAACGTCCAGCGTCATCGGGACGTCGATGGCGCGCATCAGGTCCGCGATAAACGGGATCGAGCCTTTCAGAATCGTGACCAGATGCGGTTCCTTGCCGGAATAGTCGCGGGCTATTTCCGCGCCGAGCACGGTAATCCGTTCCTGAATCTGCTCCGCGCTGAAAAGCACCTTTTCCATGTCGTCGTGAAGGGGTTGTGTTGCCATAGCCTGCTGTAGTGTACGCTCCTGCCGCTCGAATCGTTTCGGGGAATGGTGTTAATGGTTCGACGGGGCGCAGGGCGTTTCCTTCACCCGAGGAAAAGGGCGAAAGAGGGGGCGGTCCGAGAGGCTCCCAGGTTTGCCCGGTGCCGGACCACCGGGGATGGCGGCAACGCCCGGGATACGTATTCCGCGCGAAACTCGCGTACGTAACCCCAGCGTGAATTATGTCACTGCGATAATCGCGAAACCGGCGGTTTAATTTCTTGTAAAATAGAAGGCGTACTGTTAGAATACGGGAACTTTGCGGGACGCAACCCGTACTTAGAGGAACCGTATGTAGTGTGAGATAACACGGGAAGGAAAAGGGGCAGATCGCCGCTTTTCGTCCCTTGATCTATAGCGGGATGGAGGCATCGAGCAAACAGTGCAGGGTGTGATAGAACAACAAGACGAAGAGATAATCCTGACGTCGAACGGTCGGCGCAATATCGAGGATGAGTTACAACAGTTAGTGACGGTAGATCGCCACGAAGTCGCGGATCGTATTCGCGACGCGAAGGACTACGGCGACCTGACCGAGAACGCGGAGTACGAGGCGGCGAAGAACGCGCAGGCGTTTATCGAGGGGCGGATCATCGATCTGAAACGCATTCTCGGCAGTGCGCGCATCCTCGACGAGTCCGAGGTGCCGACGGAGCATGTCGGGTTGGGGTCCATCGTCACCGTGCGCGACGAGGAGTTCGACGACGAGTGGACCATGACGATGGTTTCCGCCTACGAAGCCGACCCGGACAAGGAGCGGATTTCCGACCTTTCCCCGGTCGGACAAGCCCTGATCGGCAAAAAAGTCGGCGACAAAGTGACCGTCCGGACCCCCGGCGGCACGACCGGCTACACCATCAAAGCCATCGCGAAATAGGAAGCGACGCTTGAAACAACGACGCCCCGCAGACCGCACGGTCGGCGGGGCGATTGTGTTTTCGCGTCGCGCACTGGGTCGGGGGTTTGAAAACCCTCCGGTGTGCGCCTTCGGCGGGG
>JAYULM010000192.1:0-14337 GCA_043763605.1 Armatimonadota bacterium
CACTCAACCCGGTGAACGAGTGGAAATGACGCGGATGGCGACGCAACTTAGAAACATTGAGCATGAGACAGTTTACCCTAATTCCGCATCAAGTCTTAACGGGAACTATTCCACACTTCACTTTCCCGGATTGGTGCCTGTTTTTATCCATGCCTAACGAAAACTATTCTGCCATGATTGCCGACCTGGAGCGGGACGCCCGGGACAACCCGCAGTGGTACCGCTTTCGCGTCGTCTGCCTTGTTGGGTTGGCGTATATCTATATTGGCGTCGTTCTGGTTTCCGGTCTGGCGTTGCTGGGCGGCACCGTGTACGGCATCTGGTGGCTGTTCGCCCATGCGCACGTCCATTTCCAAATGTTGCGCATCGCGATCCCGGTCGTGATCGGGTTGCTGGTTTTCTGCTTCGCCATTTTGCGGGCGTTATGGGTCACTATCGAGGAGCCGGACGGTCGCGTGTTAGCGCGTGAGGAAGCGTTGCCGCTGTTTCAGGAGATCGACCGATTGCGCGGACTCTTGAAGACGCCGCAGTTCGATAAAGTGATCCTTTCGCACCACTTCAACGCCGCCGTCTGCCAAGTGCCACGTTTGGGGCTGTTCGGTTGGAATAAGAACATATTGATGGTCGGCGTCCCGCTGATGCTGACGCTGTCGCCGGACCAGTTCCGCGCCGTCCTCGCGCACGAAATGGGGCATATTGCGGGCGATGACAGCAAGTTCCAGCACGGTGTATACCGCCTGAACGATACGTGGCGGCTGTTGCTCGACGGGATCGCGGAGGAGAACGCGGCGGCAAATATCCTGTTCGTGCCGTTCTTCGAGTGGTATATCCCGTTTTTCTACGCCTACACACTGGCGTTGCGCCGTGCGGACGAGTACGCTGCCGATAAAGCCGCCGCCCGCACGGTCGGTGCGGAGAAGATCGCCGACGCGTTGATCACGCTCGAACTGTTCGGTCGCCGGATGCTCGCCGGGCAAAAGAACGAATCGCAAGGACCGGAAGCGGAACAGAAATGGCTCGCCGACGCGTTAGCCGAGAACGACGATCTGGGAAGAGACCACCCCTGCCTGCGGAATCGCTTGCGCGGTGTGGGACAGATAAACCGTTCGGTCCCGGAACCGGTCGACCAGTCCGCCGCCGAAAAGTATTTCGACTACCGCATGATCAAACTCGCCGAAAGCGTCGGCGTGATCATCCGCCCGGTGTCCGAATCACCGCAACCGCAACCCGCGCCCTCCTCTTCCGGGAGACCCGCTCCAGCGGAAAGCCCGTCGATGCCGACTTTGCAACCGATGGGGTGGAACGGGTAACGGCTTCGCCCCTATCGCCTGCGGGTCACGACACCGAGTAGCCGGAAATCACCGTGTCCACGGCGCGGGCGAACGCGGTTTCCGGGTCGCCGTCCGCCGCGAGAACGTCCGCCGCCTGACGCGCCGCGAGGCGGGCGTGTGGCATGGCGACGCCGAGTCCCGCCCATTCCAGCATTTCCACGTCGTTGTTGCCGTCGCCGAACGCGATGCACTCCGATGCCGCGACGCCCAACCGGTCCGCGACTTGCCGGAGTCCGGTCGCCTTGTTGACGCCGGACGCCATGAACTCCAGGTATTCCGGGTCGGTGATCACGATGTGTAGCGCGTCGGTGCCGTACGCCGCCCGCATCGTCGCGCCTGAGGAAAGGGCGTCTTCCGGCGACATTACCCAGATGATTTTCAAGGCGGGCTGGTCCCGGAGCGAGAGTATATCGCCGATCACGTCGAGTTCAGACCGGGTGCGCTCCCGGTAAATCTCCGTCCATTCGTTGGTCGCGTTCACGAACAAGCCGCCGTCCCGGTGATAGAAATTTTGCGTGACGCCGAGCCGTTCGCCCTCCGCGAGGATGGTGCCAACCATCGCCTGGGGCAGTAACTGTTCGTGAATCGTCTCGCCGGTGATCTCGTTCCGCGCCATCGCGCCGTTGCAGGAAACGATCCAGCCCGACCGCAGGTCCAACTCGGCATAGAATCGCCGCATGTTCTCGTGCCGCCGACCGGACGCAAGCACCACGTGTACGCCCGCGCGTATCAGTCGATGCACGGCGGCATAGTTCGCGCGGCTGATCTCCTTGTCGGGACCGAGCAGGGTGTCGTCGAGATCGACGGCGGCGAGGCGGAACGGAAACGGCATAACGCTAAAAACTCCCGCGCCATTGTACGGCACTGCGGCGGTTTAACCACGCAAGCATGGGGCGCGAGATCGGTTTGCCGTACTTGCCTTGTTGACACGGGTCAGGGCGTTTCAGTTATAGCAGTCCCCCGGCATCTTACCCCCCGCCCGTGTTTCCTCCCTACCCCCAACCCCCTCCCTCATCGGAATGAGAGAGGGGGAGTCTAAATGCGAGACGCCTCCCGTTTTTCCATTTCGCCCGACAAGCAGTACCACCCCGGTCCTTCTATCTCCCCCTCTCTCATTCCGATGAGGGAGGGGGTTGGGGGTAGGGAGAAAACACGGGCGGGCTCGCAGGGCTGTTCAGTCATCCAAAAAACTCACTGGCAACATTCTCCGGTCAACTGAAGTTGACGGGAAGCAAGGGGAAAATGGCTCACAAAAACTGAATAGCCCTGTCCCCATTTTCCGTTGCAGGTATTTACCCTGCGTGTGGCGAACAAGCCCTTGAAAACTTTTTTCGCGAAATTTACCGGTTTTCTGTCAGAAACGCATCTTTGTCTACGTTACTCCCATCGGAATCGCATAGCCGGAGTTCTCTGAACGCGCTGGCGAATGGCTGGTCGTTCGTCGCCGTTCGGGATGCCCTGCGTTCGGGGGATGGGGCGGGGATCGACCGCGCCGTCGCCCCGCTGTATCGGCAATGTATTGCGCCGCTCGAACGGTTCGCGGCGAATCTGATACGGAAAGGCGAGGCGGTCGGTCTGAGCATCGGCAAGGACAGCGACGACATCGCTGTGGAAGCGTTCGACAGGGTTTTCACGCTGGTAGTCGGTGAGAACGGCGGGCGTATCCGCGACGAGGTGCATTTCTTGCGGACGCTCTTCCGGGCGGCGCGCTGTATCTGGGTGGACGCGCTCCGGTTGCCCGACACGCGCCGCAGCCGCCCCCGGAGCGACAACCCGGGTATGCCGGACGAACCGGTGAGCCGGTCGCCGCTCCCGGAAGCGGCTTTATTCGGGAGTGGAAAGACGGCACTGGTCGCACTCCGGCTGTTGTTTACCGACAGCGACCGCATAGGTCAATTGTTCCGTAAATGCGGGGCGGGGACGCGTCATTTCCGGCAGTACCAAGCCCTCGCTCTGTACGAATTGGGGGAGCGAGTGCGCGACGATCTGGAAGACACGGACGGTGAAGCAGGGGCGGCGGCACGGCGGTTCTGGCGGCAACTCTCGGTTGGCGGTATCGGGATCGCGCCACGCGATTGGTCGGTTCTGGAAGCCGCAGCCATTTCGTGTGTCGCGGAAAACCCGGACGCTGAAACCCGGCTGTACGAACCGATCCGCGTTGCTGTGCGGACCGTTTGTGGCGTGGATCTGCAGAACCGTGACAAACGATATGTCCTACGGTATGAAATGGGGCGGATGCTGGCGGCATGCCGGACTGAAATTGAAACGATGGGGTGGGAGTGATGACAACGAACCTGGAAACACAATCACACGGCACCGACGGCGCGGTTTCCGCGCAGGACATCCTCGCCGTGGCGTCCGGGGTCGCCGGCAACGCGACCGCGAACCGCGTCTGGGCGGAGTCGGCGACAGACCGCGCCCTGCGAAACCGGGTCGCGTGGTCGCTACCGCCGGAGGATGAGGAGGAGCAGATCGCCGACGCCCTCGCGGACGCCTCGGACGCGGTTTCCGAGCGTCTTCAAAACCGGGTGCGTTCGCTGACGGAGCGGTTCGTCCAGGTGAAACCGATAGCCGTCGCGCGCCGCGTTCTGAGTGTGCTGGAAACGCTACTTCGCCTGCCGTGTCTCGCGCCCGCTGTCGCGGCGTCGGACCCGGCGGCGGCTGATTTGCGGCTGGCGACGCAGACCGTTTCGACAAAGGAAGGCGTACAGGTTCTGTTCCAGCAACTGCCCCCCACGTCGGGCAACGGCGGCGACGCTGATCCGATCCTTCGGGTGCTGGTGGATGCTTCCGCGCTGGAAGGCGGGGCGGACTATGGGGTGGCGACCGTGACAATCGCGGGGAGCGGCGGCGGCGGTGGCGATACCCCTTTCCCGGTTACGGTCCCGCTGAACGCGCAGGGGCGAGGGCTTATCGACGTCGGCAACCTTCCCCCGGCGACTTCCGGGCGGTATCTCGTCGCCGTGAGCCTTTCCCCGGAGTGAAACCGTGACCCCGGCATCGCCCGTCGATCCCCGCGACCCCGCCGCTTCCGCCTTCGCCCGGTTCGAGACGCTCGCGGATAGTGTGCCCGACGTTGCCACTCCCGAGGAGCGGCAGACGGTGCTCGCGCTGGTGCTACGTGCTGGTTCGCACCCGACCTTGGAACCGTTCCGACGGGACCCGTTACTGCCGCTAAACGGTCGCTTCCTAAGTCTGGACGCGCGTCTCGCCGGGGTGCGGGCGATTCTGGCGAACCTCGGGGAACCGCAGGATATGGTCGGGTCGGTCGGCGGGGCATTGTATCTGCCTGCGTCGCGGACGGCGGTGGCTTGCGCCGTCCGCGTCGCCGTACTCCGTGCCGAATCGCTGGAACGGTGGGAACCGCCTGCCTGCGTTCACCCGGTCTCGCCGGACCTGCAACTATCCGCCCGAAACGCGTTCGAGGCGGCACTGCGCCTGCTACTGTTCGTCTGTCCCGGCGAAAGCGTCCCGTTCCCCTCACGCGTCTTCTGGGGCGTGGACGGTATCGAGGATGCGACTATCGAAGCGACGGCGGGCGATTCGCTCGGTCTTCCGCTCCTGCTGGCGTTCGTGTCGGCACTGGGCGGGTTGCCCGTCCCGTCCGATGTCGGGGCAACGGGCGCGCTACTCCCCCCGGATCGGGTCGCCCCGGTCGGCTTCGTGGACGAGAAGTGTGCCGCCTTTCGCGCCCGCCGTGGTCCCGCCGCGCGGTTCCTGACTCCCGCCGACGGCGCGAATATCCGGGAGATCGCCGCGCGCGTCGGTGCCCCCTGGCGGACCCGGTTCGCGGCGGCGGCGCAATCGGGCGACGCGTTTTCACTCCCGCCGTCCGCCGTTCCGACGTTCGTATTTGCCGAGATCGAGAACGCCCCGGTATTTTGGGTGGATAGTGCCGCACGGATGCGCGCCGTTCTCCCGCTCTACGAAGCGATGTTCGCGGACTGTATGGCGCGGCACGGGGGAAAGCCGTTCCTCGCCCGCGCCGGGACCGGCGAAGCCACGGGGGCGGTGTTTGCGGACCCGGCACAGGCGGCGGACGCCGCAGTACACCTGTTGCGCTACGCGCGCGCCGCGCTCTGGGACGATGTTTTCGGCGAATCGCTCCCGATCCGGGTCGGCGTCCATCGGGGCGACGGGGAACCGTCCGGCGACGCGTGGCGCGGCGCGGGTCCGGCGTTGGCGTCGCGCATCGCGGGTGCGGCGTCCGCGTTTCAGATCCTCGCCAGTGATGCCGTCCACTCAGCCGTCACGCCTTTGGGTTGGGTGAATCACGGTTCGCATCGACTCCGCGACCTATCGGAAGCGGTGGTTCTGTGGCAGGTCGTCGCGCCCGGGTTGCCCGCCGTTTCCGTCCCCCCAGAGTCGCTGGACACGCGGCGGCATAACCTCCCCACGCCGACGTCGCCGCTGATCGGGCGCGAAACGGAGATCGATGAACTGCTCGCTCTCCTGGAAACCGAACATCTCGTAACGTTGACCGGGGCGGGCGGCGTCGGCAAAACGCGGCTCGCGCTCGCGGCGGCGGCGCGCGCACTTTTTGACCCGTGCACCCTCAGTCGCTTTCCCGATGGGGCGTTTTACGTGTCACTGGACGAGCGAATCGGCGGCGAGGATGCGTTGGGGGACGCGGTATGCGCGGCGGTAGGGGTAACGAAAATCGCGGCGTTATCCGCAAAACGGATGTTGTTGATACTCGATAACGCGGAAGGCATGGCGGAAGCGGTCGCGCGGTTCGCGAAACCGCTACGGGACAACGCCCCCGGCGTGGTAATCCTGGTTACGTCGCGGATTCCGATGCGGACGCGTGGCGAGAAGCGATTCTCGGTCGCGCCGCTCGTGCTTCCGAAGCGCGATTCAGACGCGCCAGAGTGGGGACGGTCGCCCGCCGTGCGCCTTTTTATGGGGCGTGCCCGCGCCGTTGCCGGGGACGGTTTTGCGCTATCCGCGCCCGCCGAACGCGAATCGCTGACCCGCCTCCTGCGCCGGTTGGACGGCTTGCCGCTCGCCATCGAACTCGCGGCGTCCCGGACCCGGTATCTGAACGTTTCCGAAATCGAAGCCCGACTCGCCGATTCGCTCCGGCTTCTGGCGACGCGGGAAGTAGCCGTCCCGGCGCGACAACGAACATTGCTGGCGACGCTGGAATGGTCATACGCCCTGCTTTCCGAACCGGCGCGACGACTGCTCCGGCGCGTATCGGTGTTCGTCGGCGGGTTCGGCGTGGACGCGGCGGAGGGGATCATGGGCGGCGACCTGGACACGCTGGATCTGCTCTCCGTGTTGGAGGAAGAGTCGTTTCTTGTCTGCCGCCGCGCCGACAAGGGCGAACCGCCGCGCTTCTCGCTCCTGCAAACCGTAAGTGATTTCGCGGGCGCGAAACGCCGCGAGGAGGACGCGAACGGCGGTAGCGATGACGCACAGGAAGCGCACGCGCGGTATTTCGTCGCGCTCGCCGCGCGCAACGGCGGGGAGAGGATCACGCTTTCCGAGCGGGAAGCCGAATCGTTCGACGCGCTGGATCGGGACATGGCGAACCTGCGGGCGGCGTGGGCGCATCTGAAAGACATCGGGGACGATGATCGCCGGGCGATTTTCGCGGCGGATCTGTCCGACTTTTTACGGCGGCGCGGTCACGCCCGGGAGCGTTCGGAGTGGATCGAAACCGCACTCGCTACGGCGGAATCGGGCGAGGTGCGCCGCCGGTTGTTGTATGCCCACGCCATGACATTGCGCGATACCGGGCGCGCACCGGAAGCGGCAATCGCGGCTGACACCCTGCAATCGCACGTGGACGGTGCCGGGAACGACATCCACCGCGCCGATGCGCTCGCCCTGCGCGGGACTATCGCCACCCGCGCGAAGAACTACGCGGAAGCAGAGCGGCTTTTCGACGATGCGGAAGTGTTCTACCGGGCGACCGATAACCGGCGCGGCATCGGCACCGTTCACAGCAATCGCGCCGTGAACGCGATGCGCCTCGGTGAAAACGACCGGGCACGAACGTTGCTGGAAGCGGCACTCGCGGATTACGATGCCATCGGCGACGAACAGGGGAAAGCCTACGCCCACAATAATCTGGGGCATCTGCGTAGCGAAAAAGGGGAGTACGCCCCGGCGAAGACGCATTTCCTGTATCAGTTGAATTACTGCCGCCGCCATTCCGACACCATCGGGTGCGCCGTGTCGCTTTTCAACATCGGCGAAGCGTTCCTGCATCTGCGCGAGGGCGACGGCTTGCCGCTCCTGATCGCCGCCGCCGAGATATTCGCCCGCGTCGGGCATCCCTACGCCGAAGCCGCCGCGTCCGACTGCGAGAAATGGCGCGAACAAACGAACACGGCGCAAAGCGTTTTTGTCGCTTTGCGCCGTGCCGCGAGCCGCCGAACCCTCGCCGAACTCCGGGAATCACTGTCCGAAACGTAACGATTCATCATCGCTTGGACGCATCATCCCCGATCCCGAAAACGGAAAACGGAGAAATACGCGGCTCGTGTTGCCCATATCGAATGCCCGCACGCCGCAACGCCTGCTGAAAATCCGGTCCCACCGTGTAGGGCGGAACGTCCGCGAAAAACAGCACAGAAACATCGTAGTCTGGTGTTATGCCGGTATCATGTCGGACTTCCTGTCGCCCCTTAAGGTATATCTCTATTCCATCCGGCGGAAGAGTAGGCCATTCGATTTCCGTCCCCGGAGGCTTGACCGCTTTTTGTATCGCCACGATAAACTCCTCGATCAAGGCGGGATCACGAATAGCGAGTCCCTTTTCAGGAATATACGAGGTACCCGATCCCACCAACCGAATGTGATCCACTTCGGTCGGATCGATCCCTCTAAGGAGCGCGCGCGTCTGATGATCCGGCTCCGTTCCGGTCAGTACCATAACCGATGGCTTGGAGGTTGGCGTGTCCGGGTCGGGAGTTTTTTGCAGGAAGTACACGAAAGACAAACCGCAGGCAACCACGCAAAAGGCGACAAGGGCGATTGCAGGCAGGTTTTTCATCAGATAGGCTCCATTCCTATGATTCATCCGCGAAAATTTACCGTCCAAAAAGCAAACCCGGTGCGTGTCGCCGACCCCGAAAAAACACGGCGCGAAGCAGGGAATTGCTTCGCGCCGTTGAAAGGATCGTTAGAAACGATTCCCACGTGATTATCGGAACGCGGAGAAGAAACCGTCCCGTGCCCCGACATATACCGTGCCGTCGGGACCGACAGCCGGAGTGGCGATCACCGCGTCAGTCGTCGAAACCGTCACCTCGTACAGTTTGACACCGTCCGAGCGAATCGCATACAGCATTCCGTTCACTGACGCCGCATATACGGTGCCGTCTGGCGCGACGGCGACCGAGGAGTCGATGTCGGAGTAACGGAACGTCACAGTGTCGGGCGAGAACGGCACCTCGAAGGGCCAGCCTGGCTTCACCGTGCCCGAGGCTCCGTCCAGCGCGAACACCTGTCCGCCAATCTCGTTGCTATCTACATCGCTGCCCCACGTGCCGATATAGACGGTGCCGTCGGGTCCGACCACGGGCGCGCCGGAAACCTGGAAGGCGTTCGGCAAGGTTCGCGTCCACAGGATCGCCCCGCTCGTGGCGTTGATACCGTATACCTTCGCAACTCCGCCCGCGCCCATTCCGGTCGCTGCGTACACCCGGCTCCCGTCGCTGCTGATCGCGGTCCCGATGGCGACCTGTCCGTCCAGAGGCACCGCTGGGAACAGGCGCGTGTTATCCGGTCGGAAGGCGTGGAACTTCGCCGACAGGCTGGACAGTGTGGACGAGGTGACGAACACGTTGGACCCGGTCGGCGCGATGCTCGGCGCACTGACGATTTCTCCCGTTGCAACCGGTATCTGCACAACCGTGAAACCCGCACCGGCACCTGTCGGCGTCGCCTTAGAGAGAGTGCCCGCTTTCGTCCCGGCGTAAATCACGCCGCTTGGGGTGACAGCGGGTTTGTTGATTACCCGGATTTCGGTATTCGTATCTTCGACCGCATATGTCCCGGTATCCACGGAGGAAATAGGGGCTCCCGTAGTGGCATCGAACGCGAAGCCGCCCCCGGCATTGTCCAGAGCGAAAACCACATTCGGAGCGATGAATATGGGCTGACTGACTGCGCTGCGATTGGAACCGGAAAGGTTGGCAGGGAAACCCGTCAACGAAGCCCCGGCGGGAGTGAACCCGTGAAGTCGTTCCAGATCATCTCCGACATACACGTTTCCGGTGGCAGACACGGCTGCCCCTGTCTTAATTTCTCCCTGGAGTTGCACCGTCCAGATCTTCGTGGCGAACCGCCCGACCGTGACATCTACCGTGGTCGCGATGCCGGTTTCGGGGTCGGTCGCGGTCAGCGTCGTCGCCCCTTCGGCGACGGCGGTGATCGTGACGATTCCCGAAACCGGGTCCGGCGGGGAAAGGGTAGCGATGCCGGGATCGGCAACGCTGAAATTGACCGAGGCTACCGGGACCATGTTTCCGCCGGTCGCCGCGTCGTACCCGGACGCCGACAGGTTGAGGGTGCGACCCGCGCCAGTAATGGACAGCGCGACCGGACGCGGCGAAACTTCGAGGCGCACGATGGTGGTGTCCAGGTTCAGCGTCGCCGTCTGGGATGGCTGGGTGAGCGTGAAGCGCACCGTGGTACCCGCCCGTGCCAGCGCGACCCCGCTCCCGTCGGTGGATGCGAACGCCGTACCGGTTAGCGTGTAGTCCCCGCGAATCGGCAGGTTACTGAATGTCACCGTGCTGGGTGCGCCGTCGGTGGGGCGCGTGATAGTGCGGGTTTGCGAGCCGCCCGTGCCGGTGATCGCGACCGTGATGCTCCGGGTCGCGAGCGGGATCTTGCGCGTGTTTTCCAGGCGGGGCCATTTGATCGTCATCGTCACCGATCCGTTACTGCGGGTCGCTTCGGAGCGCGCCCCCGTGTCGCTACCGCCCCCGCCGCACCCGGCAGTCAGAAGCGTCACGGAAACGGCACAGGAGAAGGCGGTCAGCGCGAGCGTTGCGGGCAAAATCCGCGAAAAATAAGTCGAGCGTTTCATATGTTAAAAGTCCTTCTCCTACTCCACAACCACGCCGACACTTCCGGCGCGCACTTCTACATCGACGAAATCGGTCTTGCGGGTGTCGAACCGGCTGGTCGCGACCACGCGATACAGCCCCACCGCGTTCGGTGCCGTGTAGAGCCCCGCCGCGTTGATTGTCCCCAAGCCGTTCGCCGGATTCCCGGTCGCGCGGTCCACGACGGACCAGTTGACGCCCGCATCGCTGATCGGTCCGTCCGGGTCTGAGACGACCACCGTGAGGGTGATCGGGTCGCCGACGCCGACGATTGCTGTGGCTTTATTCTGGATCGCGACTACGACTTTGGAAGCGATATTGACCGGGATCGAGACGACTTTCGCCGGGTCATACACGCTGGTCGCGGTGACGGTGAACGGGGTCACGGTTTCCGTGCGTCCGACAGTCAACCGACCGTTCGCGGTAATGGAGGCGTCCGCAGGGGCACCGCTGATCCCCCAGATCACGCCGGAGTCGGTGATGTTGCTCCCGGTCACGTTCGCCGAAAAGTCGAACGTCTTCAGGATCGAAATGTCGAGCCGGGTCACGTTCGGCGTGACGACTGTGTCGGAGGTCACGAACACCGGCGTCGCCGCCGAGGAAGCCTGATCGATAGTGACCACGACCGACGCGTCGCGGGGGCGAATGCCGCGCAGATTGTCGCCCTCGATGGCGGCGCGATCCGTGCCGCTCGCGATGCGAATCCGCGCCGCGCCAGGGCGTACCATGATCGGGGTGCCGTCGGCGGCGCGCGCTTGATATTGCAATGGAATCGTCTGGCCCTGTTGTACCGTCTGGTTCGGCGCGACGATGATCGAGCGGATCGTTCCGAATGTAGTGATCGTGGTCGCCACGGATCCGTCGCCGCGCACCGTGGCGGTCGCCCGCGCGACGCCGACGACGCTACCGCCCTGATTGGGTTCCGCAAAGAACGTGACTGTCAGTTCCAGCGGTCGCCCGGTGAGTGCGTTCTCGACCGACGTATATTCGGCGGCGGGGGAGCCGCGATACTCCGTGGGTTGCGACGGGGAGATCGGTGGGCGTTGTGCCGTGAACACCAGATCGCCGCCGCCTTCTTTGCCGTCCTTGAGACGGATCTCCGCCGACAGTGCGGACGATAAGCCTTCCACGCGGCTGCGGTCACCCCATTCGATGCCGATCCGGGCGCGCGCCGGGGTAGTTGACGGGGACGCGGTTGGGCTGGGAGACACCGTCGGGGACGGTGCCGGGCTGGAGGAATCCGATCCGCCACAGCCGATCAGTCCGAGCGAAATTAAACCGAGACAGGAAAGAACGCAATAAGAGCGGACTGCCCGGCGCGTGTGAGAGCACATACCTGCTTTTCTCCTCAATGAAATGGGGCTACACCGTCAGTTCGTCGCGTCGATAGGGAAATCCTTTTTCACCCGAACAAATTTCTACTCAGGGTGAGGGTAATGCGGTGGCGTCCCGGAATACGGCAATCGCGAGCGGTTCCGCGTCGCCCGCGAACGCCGTGAGCGTAGTGGAAATCGTTTCGCCGTTCAATTCCAGGCGTAAGGCGTCGTCCCCGGCGGGTCGGAGGCAGACCGTGTTCGCCCCGCGCAAAAGCGTTATAGCTGACGCCGTGAATCCATCGGCGAACCCGAGATAGCCGACGAACCTCGCCGCGCCGACCCCGAGCACTGGCAACTCCTTTTTCGCGACAGCCGCGTACAGTTCCGCCTCGCGCGCGGTCTGCTTGACGATCACGATGCGCGCGTCGTTGTTGGACGCCGCGATGCGCCCGAGCCGTTTCGGCTCGATCTGCCCGCAGTCGATCCACAGGAGCGGCTTGTCGGTGAGCGGTTCGCTGGCGAGGAGATCGGGGCGGTGGCGTTGCCCGATCTCGCCGGGTTCGATGCGAAGCGGCAGGTCGCCGGTCCGGTCGCGGAACAGGAGATAGGCGAGGATTTTGAGCACAATGTGACGCGGCGACTCGCTGCTCCGGCTTTCGAGCACGATTTTCTCCCGCGCGGAATCGTCGCCGTCGGTCAGCAGGGTAAACGAGTATTTCACGAACTGGAATATACCGCGTCACTTCTATAAACAGTCAACAGTTCGGAAGGGAACCTATTGCACAAGGGGGGCAGACTTGTAGGCGGGATCTATCAGAGAGAAATCTATATCCGCATCGCCGGTAATGCGCCCACTCCCGATGCCCGCATAAAAGGCGGCTTCTCCGGGTCGCATACCTGTCGCCACGTACTTGTCGAATTGCCGACGTTCCGGTTCTGGCACGTCCGCACGGTCGAACGCTTCAAAATAAGGATCGACAACATGCGCTTGTGATACAGGTGAAACTTCGCCTTCTATTACGGTAGGATGCGCGACGGTTTGCACGACCGCGACGGAACTATTCTGACGGGTAGTCACACCGCCCCGCGTGTTTCGTTTTTTTGATATCGTCGCCACGATTTTATTATACCGAAAGTATCCGTAATTGACCCGCATACGGTGTTCAATCACGCGCTGAGTCTTTTCGCATACGGACAAGGTTCACGGCTTCAACCATCCGATTTTCTCGAAAATTCTATCCATTTCGACAGTGACGGGTGCAAAATCGTTTTCTTCCCATTGCCGAAGGATCGTCTTCCCCCGCTGGGACTTCAAATGATTCTGAAGCCAACCGGTCATTTTCATATCCCCGCTCCGCGTCGTAACATACTGGGCATAGCATCGGGCGAATATTTCGTGATCCTCCAGCAGATATTCGAGTACCGTCAGGTCGCTTCTTTCGTCTTCCGACAGGCTACCTGATGCTCCCAGGGCGTCCTTTGTGGAGCGCATCTGCGCGATAGACCGTGTCGAAGCGACAATCTTCCTCCACTCCGCGAATGCCTCGGTGGTATGGGAGGCGTACCCGCCTCGGAAACCGGTCAATGCCGCGTCTATCAGGTGCCCGGTTTCATGTGCCAACACGGACGGCAGGTTAAACGGGTTGACATAGGGGTTCAGCGCGATCTCAACCCATTTATCTTTGGAGTTGCGAAACCGCCCGTCGACAGCAAGTGGCAGTCCGGCATCCTCGATAACGCCCACCGCGCGACCAAACCCGCCGGGCGGTAGTGCCCGCGCCCTCTCTATGGCATCAATGGTAGATTCGAGCACCCCATACTCATCGGGGGCTTCCAGACGGAAGTTTTTGCTCGTAACCTTATTTTCTGTCATCGGTTTTTTCCTTGCAAGACGTGCCGACGAATTTCCTCCTTTGATTGTATTCATGCCCCCGACCTCCGGCGTGGACGGGCAATCCGCCGTTTTGCGCCGTACGCATCGTTCGTGCTATTCTGCCGTTATGAAAAATACGCTCTTCTACGGCGATAATCTGGAAATCCTGCGCAAATACGTTAAGGATGAAACAGTAGACCTGTGCTACATCGATCCGCCGTTCAACTCGAAGCGGAACTACAACCAGATTTACAACAACGTCGGCACGGAAGACCGGGCACTGGCGCAGGCATTCGTCGATACGTGGGTGTGGGACGAACTCGCCGACGCCGGGTTCACGCAGATCGTGGGCAACGATGGCGCACGGTTTACGCCGCAAACCGTGGACTTGATCAAAGGCTTGCACCTCGTGCTGAAAAAAGGCTCACTCCTCGCGTATCTCGTCAGCATGACGCTACGGGTCGTCGAAATTCACCGCGCCCTGAAACCGACCGGTTCTTTCTATTTGCACTGCGATGGTACGGCAGGACATTATTTGAAACTGGTTCTGGACACCATTTTCGTTCCGAATGGGGGTGATTTTCAGAATGAGATTATTTGGTGGTATAGAAAGTGGAGCGCAAGCAGAAACAGATTTTTGCGTAATCACGAGAGCCTCTTGCAAAAATAAAGCGACAGGGGGCAAATCGTTGTCGTCCAGCAAATTTGCGCAACGAACATCGTACGAAATCGATATGTCAGTGCCACTT
>JAYULM010000193.1:0-14327 GCA_043763605.1 Armatimonadota bacterium
GTATTGAAGACGCTCTTCTCATACTGCCGCACGAGTTTGTCGAATGCGTCCAACTCGCCCCGACGACTGCGCTCGATGAGCAACCTCTCCTCAGTGGTGCCGAAACCCGACCCGGCAGACGCGCGAGCGGGTGGCGGCGCGGCATCCGTTGCCGTGCCGCCATCCGTGCGGACGGGGGCAGGCATCGACGCCGTGCCGCCCTCAGAAACCGGGTTTGTCGCTCGTTTCCAGAACATTGTTGGTTAGTGGCGAGTGGTGAGTTAGTGGTCAGTGGTCAGTGATCAGTGGACAGAAATCCTGGAGGGCATCCCCTCCGGCTCTATCCACTGATCACTGACCACTGACCACTAACTCACCACTCACGCCTCCTAATTCCCATTGCGCAACGCCGCGCTGAATCGGTCGTTGGAATGAAGCGGGACGGGGCGCGGGGGCATGACGCCCGCCGACACCGCGACCTGGGTCAATTTGTCACGCATGGTGCCGGGGAGCGGCTCGCCGGCGTTCGCCGCGCCGACGAAATCCGTGCCGGGACCACCCGCCCGCGCCGCGTCTACCGCCGTTTCTTCCTCCGGCGTGAGCGGCACCGAGGCGATGCTCAATCCATGCTCCACCGGTTTCGCATACATCCGCGTTTCATGACGCGCCGAAAGCCCGGTCAGCACGACCCCGTTCTCTTCCGCGTCTAAAATCGCTATCGAGAACGACTGCCGCCCGCCCAGATCCGCGAACGCGTCGAAGCGCACGACGCCCACTTTTTGCAGGCAGTTTTGCAGGCTGGCGGCGTTGGACTCGCCGTAGTGCGCCGCCCGCTCCACCCGGCTTGCCAGCTGTTCCATCGCGCCGACATGCTCGATCAGCATCCGTTGAACATCCCTACCGTCGGTCCCGCGCAGAAGTCGTGCCTGACGACCGCTCATCTGGATCGTGCGCACGAGTAACGTCAGAGTCCCGAGAAACAGGAGTGCGAACGCGCCCAGGACGGCTAAAAGCCCGGTCGCCGGGTCGCGGCGTAGCAGCTCCAGTAGCGGTGCCGCGAGGGCGTCCAGGACCGGTGGTAATTGAGCAAAAAGCATGAGGCGATTACAGGCGGGCGGTTCGGGAAATCGGTATACTGTGCATTGTATCGCGTTTCGTCCCGGAGCGTTTCGCCGTTGCTGCTTCCCGTTATGATTCGTCGCCACCCGGCGGGCAGAAACGACGCGGGCTTCCTTTATCTCTTTATCGGGAAAAGTTCGGTGTTTCGTCACCACATATTCTCTTGTTATGGGTGACGAGGCGCGGGTGAGGCTATCAGAAATGTTCGACAAGACAGCAGACGCGCGGGGCGACGCGGGAGAAACGGTGCGACTTCTGCAGGCGCAAGCCGACGCCGTGCCGCAGATCCTGTGGACCGCCTCGGGCGACGGCGAAATCGTCTTTGCCAACAAGCGTTTCCGCGACTACATGGCACTTCTCCCGGACGAAATTCCATCCGCGACGCTCGCCGCCGCTACCATCCATCCCGAGGACCTGCCGGAGTACCTCCACTCCCGCGCCGTTGCCATTGCATCCGGCTCCCCGTGGGAAATCGAATACCGGCTCAGGCGCGCCGACGGTGTTTACCGCTGGCACCTGGGGCGGTGCGTACCGGACCGTAACGAACACGGGACGGTCACCCATTGGTTCGGGTCCGCGACCGATGTGCACGACCTGAAAGCGGTGCAAGAAGACCTGCGCCGGAGCCGCGTGGAGATGGAGCGCGAAGCCGGGGAGCGCGAACTCGCCTTCACCGCCGCCCGCATCGGCGTCTGGGACTGGGATGTCGTCGCGGACCGGGGACGCTGGTCACCCGAACAACGACGCCTTTTCGGACTGCCCGACGACTTCATCGGCGACTTCGGGCGGTTCACGGAGTTCGTCCATCCCGAGGACCGCGAACGCGTCGCCGCATTCATGCAAGGCGTCCTCGCGGACACCAATCGCGCCGTATACGACGAGGAGTTTCGCATCGTGCGCCCCGACGGTAGCGAATACTGGCTACAGGGGCGCGGGCGCGTCCACCGCGACGCAAAAACCGGGCGGGCACTACGCGTCACCGGCATCAACATGGATGTCACGGAGCGCAAGTATGCCGAAATCGCCCTGTCCGACGCCCTGCGTCGGCTCTCCTTCCATGTGGCGAACTCGCCGCTCGGCGTGATCGAGTGGGACCGGGAATGGCGTATCTGTCAGTGGAGTAAACAGGCGGAGCAAATCTTCGGCTACCCCGCCGCCGCGATGCTCGGCGTTTCCAGCGTGGAATGGGAGCACCTGCACCCGGACGATTTCCCCTGCGTCGAGGAGATGAGCCGACGCATGATGGAAACCGGGTTCGGCGTCGCGCGGTGCCGCAACTTCACCCAAAAGGGTGACACGATCCACTGCGAGTGGTATAACACGGTACTCAAAGACGAGTCCGGAAAGATGGTGTCCGTGCTCTCGCAGGTGTTGGATGTTTCAGAACGCGTCCGCGCGGAGTCGTTGATCGCGACCTCGAACGCCAAGCAAACGCGCATCGCGCAAACACTGCAACAATCTTTGCTCCTCACCCCCCCGGAAGACGCGTTCTCCGGATTGGAATTGGGTACGCTCTATGAAGCGGCGTGGGACGAAGCACAGGTCGGCGGTGATTTCTACGACGCATTCGCGTTCCAGGACAACATGGTTTGTCTGGTCGTTGGCGATGTCACGGGGAAGGGACTGGGGGCGGCGCGGTTTACCGCCGAGGTCAAGTATGCCCTGCGTGCGTACCTGTACGAAACTGGCGACGTGGTGCGCACACTCACCCTTTTGAACCGCTTCCTGTGCAACCAGCGGGTGCGCAACGGCAACAAGGACGAGCGGTACGTCGCAGTCGCGGTCGCGACGGTCGATACCGGAACCGGACAGGTAGTCTGCTCACTCGGCGGGATGGAATCACCGCTCCTATACCGTGCGGAGACGGCGTGTGCCTCGGAGTTGTCCGTGTGCGGTCTGGTGCTCGGGGCGGTCGCGGACGCGGAGTTCGAGTCGGAATCGTTCCAAATGCAACCCGGCGACTTGCTGACGCTGACTACGGACGGGACCACCGAAGCGCGCAACGCGGACCGCGAATTCTGGGGCACACGCGGCATGGCGCGGTGCATCGAGACGGTGCTGGGCGATGCGCCCGGCTTATCCCCCCGTCTCCTGGCGCGGCGATGTCTGGAAGACGCCCGCGCGTGGAGCAAGGGCAAGTTGAGCGACGATGCGTGCCTTCTTATGGCGCGGTTCGTCCGCGCGACGAAACCGACTGCGGTTTGACGATTGGTGATACCGGTATAGAAACGACAACAGGGAACAAACGTCGCGCGGCCGGAATCCATGCCAGATCATCTGGACGGGATCGCGGACGTGCGCCCCGTGATAGCCATGACGGACACTTTTACACAACTCCACCCCGACCTGCTCATGCCCGCCGAAGACGCGGGGGCGGAGTCGGCGTTCTCTTCCCTGCCCTCACTCGACTTCCGGGAGTTCGCCGATTCCCTGCCGGAAATTGTGTGGATGACCGACGCCCGGGGGCGTGGTATATTCTTCAACCGTGCCTGGTACAACTATTTGGGAGTCGGACCCGGTCCCGAGGCACGCGTGAAAGCGTGGGAAGCCATCCATCCCGACGACCGGACTGCTGTAGCGGAAGAGTGGGAAGGCATCCTCGTCCGGGGTGGCAGCGAACTGCGCTATGAATTTCGATTGCGCGGCAAGGACGGGATCTACCGATGGTTCTTCGCCCACGGCTTCGCGCAAAAAGACCCCGCGACGGACGAGACACTACGCTGGGTCGGTATTTCGGCGGACATCGAGGTAGTAAAGCAGGCACAGGTTTCCCGACAGGAAAGTCAGGCACTCGCGGCGCAGTCGGAAGCGCGGTTGCGCCTCGCGGTCGAAGCCGCGAACCTCGGTATGTGGGAACTGGACGTGACGACCGGGGAAGAATACTGGTCCGCGAAAGCCGCCGCAATGATCGGACGTCCGGAGATGAGCGGCAGGGTCGGGGCGGATATCTGGCGGAACATTCTCCACCCGGACGACCGCGCGCCCGCACAATCCCGCTTCGATGTCGCGATGCGCTCGGGAGGCGACACGTACGACAACGAGTACCGCATTCTCATGCCGGACGGCGTCTCCTGCCGCCATTTCGTCGCCAAAGGGACGATAGTGCGCGACAGTGCGGGCGTTGCGATGCGCGTGGTCGGCTTCAGCCGCGACATTTCGGACGAAAAGCACGTTCTGACCTCGCTCCAAAATTCCGAACAACGCTACCGCGCCCTGATCGACGCATCGTCGCAGGTCGTCTGGACCAACACGGCGGACGGTAAAATGATCGGAGAGCAACAAGGCTGGTCCGCCCTCACCGGTCAGACCGAAGCCGAGTATTCCGGCTACGGTTGGGCGGAGGCGGTACATCCGGACGATGCCGAGCCAACTATCGCCGCCTGGAACGAGTCGGTGCGCACCCGCACCCCGTTCCTGTTCGAGCACCGGGTGCGCCGTCGGGACGGCGCGTGGGGACTGTTCTCGATTCGCGCCGTCCCGGTGCTATACCCGTCCGGCGAGATCCGCGAATGGGTCGGGATACACACGGACATCACCGGGGACCGCAAAGCCGAAAAGGAACAGCGGGAAACGTTCGCGCAACTTTCCGCAGTCCTGGAGTCGGCGACCGACGGAATCGTCGTCGCCGACATGGCGGGCGAGATACTCATGATGAACCCGGCGGGGCTGGCCTTGCACGGGTTCTCCTCGAACGAGGAGGCGCGGCGCAACCTGCGCGACTACCCGGCGCAGTTTACCCTGCACGCACAGAGCGACGACGTGATCCCTCTGGACCGCTGGCCCCTCGCGCGCGTTCTGAACGGCGAAACGTTTACCGAGTACGAATGCCGGGTGTGCCGCCTCGACACCGGGACGGAATGGTGGGCATCCTACAGTGGCAGCCCGGCGCGCGATGAGCACGGCGCAATCAACCTCGTCGTGCTCACGGTGCGGGATGTGTCCGAGCGTAAACGCATCGAAGCGCAACGAGACGGGTTGCTACGCCGCATCGAGGAAGCCGCCGAACGCCAGCGCAAATTCCTCCGCGATATGCTTTCCTCCATGAGCGAGGGGCGACTGCGCCTGTGCGACTCCGTCGCCGACCTGCCGTCGCCGATCACCCCGGAACCGGCGGATAAGCCGGTCACGCTCGAAAAAAACACGGTCCGCGTGTTGCGCCACCAGACTGTTGCCGCGTGTCAGGGGGCGGGTCTGCCGCCGGAGCGCGAGGACGACCTGGTGACGGCGGTCGGCGAGGCGTCCATGAACGCGGTAGTTCACGCGGGCGGGGGGACCGGGTCTGTGTATTGCGACCGTGAGCGCGGCGTCGTACAGGTCTGGGTGCGCGACACGGGCACCGGGATCAACGAGGACTCCCTGCACCGCGCGACGCTGGAGAAAGGGTTCACAACCGCCGGTACCCTCGGACACGGCTTCTGGATGATGCTGAAAACCGCCGACCGCATTTATCTGCTCACCGGCGCGAGCGGTACTACCGTGGTGATCGAGCAGGAACGACAACCGCCGATCCCGTCGTGGATGCAGTCGTACAAGTTCGTGGGATAGAGGCGGGTGTCAGGCGGGAAGTGTCGGGGTATGTATACGGTGGAGGCAGAACCCGTGACCCGGGAGACGCCGAAAAGGAGAAAAGTAATGAGTACACGCGAAGACAGCCGCGAAAAGCCGCTTGACCCGGTGATGGCGGCGCATGAACACCGAAAAGATTCCATCGAAGGCCAGACGCTCAAGGAGCAACTGGCACAAACCAATCTGCCCGGCGCGCACGCGGACCAGCATCACGGCGAGAGCACGAAACCGCCACAGGACGAACGCAATATCGGGCAACACAACGGCGCAGGTCGCCCGCCACTGATGAAGAAGTGAGGATGAGTGGTTGATGAGTGGTTAGTGAGTAGTGGTCAGTGGTCAGCGTTCAGTGCCGGAGATTTTGCACCGACGCGCCTCCCGGAACTGACCACTAACCACTCATCAACCACTCATCCGCTAATGTATTCCCGGTGCGGGGGAGGCGGACGGGATCGGCGAGGTGCGCGGCGCGGGCGAGAACGATCCCCCGGAGGGGGGCTTCGGATAGTTCATGGAGCCGTTCATTTTCGACCCGCCCATCTTATCCATTTTGTTCATCGGCTTCGAGGACGACGCTGCGGAACCCATACCGCGCGTTTTGCCGCCGCCGCCGTTATGCCCCATTATCTTGTTTGCCGAGGAACCGGCGACTTTGTGAATCATGTCGTTGTGTGCGAGGACCGCGCCGAGCGTTTCGGTTGCGAACGACCGCACTTCGGAGTTTTTGCCCTTTTCCATCTCCATCCGCAGTAGGTTGATCGTCTTGCCGTGGTCCTTCATCTGACCGGAAATATACGCGTTTTCGAACGCGCTACCTCTCATCGTAGCGAGCTTTCTTGCCGCCGCTTTGTGCTTCGCATCGGGCTGATTCGGCAAACGCACACTATACTTCGCGGCGAGTGCATGTAGTTTGACATCGTTAGCGGTGTGCTCGGTGATGATGGTTTGCGCAAGACCACGGACTTGGGCATCCTGCGAATTCTTGAGGGCGATCTTCCCCGCCGCGACTTCTGCATGGTTCCCCTGACACACTTTCTTCATGAACTGCTTGTCCATCGCGGAAGGTGCCTGTGCGTTCGCCGCATTCGCCGTCATCAGAAGTGCTGTTCCGGCGAAAAGACCGACGACAATTCGATTACTGAACATTTGGGATAATCTCCTTGACCGCATCGCCTGTGGATTATGATTCGGACGCGGTTCCTGAAGGGTTTACCCGTTGGAGGTATGGTTTATGGCAGGCGAACTGGAGCGGGTGTTGGGTGTTTGGGTGTTGGGTGTTAGGTGTTGGGTGGTTCGGTTGTCGCCCGCGCTTCGGACGGTGAACCGTTCCGCTATGCGCCTTCGGCGGACGCTCTGCGAGCGGGGACACAGGCGGCGAGATGCTTCCCAAACCCGAAGGGTTCCCGCCGAAGGCGCATAGCGGAACGGTTCACCGTCCGAAGCGCGGGCGACAACCCAAACACCAAACACCAAACACCAAACTTACCCCCGCCCCAGCGCGGCGCGGTTGCGGTCGAACATGTCACGCCATTCGCAGGCAAGCATGTCGTTGATCCAGAGAATGTCGGCGTTCTCGCCGTTGTCGCTGTAGTACGCCTTGCGGATAGCGACATGGACGAACCCGTACTTCTCGTACAGTTTCTGAGCCGCTTCGTTGGTCTCGCGCACTTCGAGCGTCGCGCGAGTCGCGCCCATGTCCCACGAAGCGATGAGCAGTTCGGAAAGGAGCAGGTCGCCGATCCGGTTGCCGCGATACGCCAGCGACACGCCCAGGATCGTGATATGTACTTCGTCCATCACGGTCCAGATGCCGCCGAAGCCGACCACGCGCTCTTCGTAGACCGCGACCAGATACGCCGCAGATCTGTTGGCGAGTTCGGTGACGTACGACTGCGGACTCCACGTCTCGACCTTGCTGAACGATTCGCGTTGCAGTTTGGCGACCGTCTCGATGTCGCTCGCCCGCATTGGGCGGATCGTGATGTCGTCGAGCGAAACGCGCACCGGTTCGGTGAGCATGTCGGTAAAGATCACGCCGCGCTTTCCCCGGAAGGGACGCTCACGTCGCCCTCGATCCAGAACGTGCCGTCGGCGGCGAACTCCTTCTTCCAGATGGGAACATTGGTCTTCAGCGTGTCAATCGCCCAGCGGCAGGCATCGAACGCTTCCGCGCGGTGCGCGGATGCGACACAGATCACGACCGACGGATCGCCGACCGCGACATAGCCAGTGCGGTGCAGGATCGCGGCGGCAAGTCCCCACCGTTCGCGCACGGCGGCGACGATCCGTGCCATCTCCGATTCGGCGAGCGGCTTGTACGCGTCGTACTCCAGGCCAGTAACGTTGCGCCCGCGCGCGTGGTCGCGCGTCACTCCGACAAAAAGCACGTATGCCCCGTCGGAATCCGTCAAGACGGCATCCACGGCGACCTGCGAATTTAAAGGCTGTGAGGAAAGAAGAACCATTTTGGTGAGTGGTCAGTGGTCATTGGGAGGAAAGGCTTAGCCGCCGCTCATCGGGGGCAGAAACGCGACCTCGTCGCCGTCGCGCAATATCGTTTCCGCGCCAGCGAACTCCTCGCGCACGGCGACGCGGGTTTTCGTCAACAGATCGGACAGGCGGGCATCGGTCGCCGCCAGGGCGCGCGCGGCGTCCGCCGCCGTCGCGCCCGGCAGCAACGAAAGCGTCGTCTCCCCGCGCGGGAAAACGTCCTTGAAATGTCCGAATAAAACGACGCGAATGGTTAGCATAGTGGGTAGTGGATAGTGGTCAGTGGTCAGTGGCGCAACCGGTATTCCTCTGGTCACTATCCACTGACCACTGCTCACTAACAAAAAGCGGGTCTGTAAGCCGGGTTCTGTTCTTGCGTGGTCATCTCTCTACGGCGTGTGTTGCCACAAACCTTGAGCGGCCTACCGGGGGGATCGGCGGGCAACCTCATCTCCCCCCTTTGACCTTGCTACCGATGGGGTTTGCCGGGCAGGCGTGTCACCACGCCCCCGGTGCGCTCTTACCGCACCATTTCACCCTTACCGGGCGTCAGTGGTCAGTGGTCAGTGGTCAGTGGTCAGAAAAAAGTTTGTCGTTTCGCTACCGGCAACGAACCGGCGATAGCACTCCCACTGACCACTGACCACTGACCACTGACCACTGACGCCCGGCGGTATCTTTCTGTTGCACTTTCCGTCGGGTCGCCCCGCCTCGCCGTTAACGAGCATCGCGCCCTGCGTAGCCCGGACTTTCCTCGGAACGCGGTGACAGGCTTGCGCCCGCCGCGCCCCGCGACCACCCGACCCGCTTCGGTTAGGATTGTATCACGGGGCGGGAGTCCGGCGGCAATTCGGGCACAGGTTCGGCGCGGAGCGTAGCGGCGGCAGAGGGAACGGCGTCCGGATTACCGTTCCCTCTCCAGAGAGCAACAGCAACGGCATGGAACTGCTTCGCTGCGTCCCTGTCCGTGAACGCCGAACGCGGGATGGCGTCGCCGAACCCCTGTGCTATTTTGCGGATGAAGTATATGTCGCCGTTGCGTTCCTCAACGCGGGCGACATGCGCCCAGTTCCATGTCCGGGTAAAGCCCCGGTTCTCCCGGCTCCCGCCGCTCTCCATAAGACGGAGCGTGACCCGGTTTTTCACCACCGCCATAAATGAAGAAGCGACGAGAAGCAGTACCAGTCCCATCGCCACAGTGCTGAAGAAAAGTACAACCGACATTATCGCGAAAACCTCCAGAAAGAGCAGGATCGGTTTTTGTGGCGGCACAGTTGCTAAAGAGCGCGCGAGTATCCCACTGTAAGGGATGACGCCTGCCTTCAGAGCACCCAACAGAAAGGAACCCCACAACAATACGACAGCGCGGTGCCAGAACAGGTACAAGGAGGTGCGGAGAAAACCTGTAGCGGTCGGCGTGTAACGCAACGTCAAGAGATTCTTCCCACCGCCTGGGAGTGTCCAGGCTTGCGCGACCGGCGCAACTTCGTCCGGTTCGCCCAGCCACGGGATGGGGGCAGTCTCGTCTCGTGTGGTCGGCATCGCTTCTATTCCATCGCTCCCGGGGGAGGGAAAGTCAGGGAAATGTCGGCGGGCAGAACGGACGGGTCGCCTTTTGCTACCGCGAGGGCGCGCAGGGCGTCTCCGAAACGACGGGCTGCGGCGGCGTCCGAGAAAGCGCGGCGCGGGAGATACAGCCAGCCGCCGTCGTTGATGCCGTTGCCCCAGAGAATCAGTAGGTCGCCATCGACCTCGCGCACTTTTCGTACCAGTGCCCACGGAATCTCGGAGCGTGTATCGTTTGTCAGCTGGTAGAGAGTATCGCGGGTTGCCAGTATCGCCATCGCGGGAATCGCCCCCGCCGCCGTGCGGTTCGCGCTCTGACCTTGCGCCCCACCGAGAAGCATGGCGTACGCGACGCCCATCCCCAACCCTGTGAAAACCGCCAGAAACGCGAACACCTCGAACACGGAGAGGATAAAACCGTCACTCAGCGCAATGACGCCGGTGAGAAACAGCACGAACGCCGCCCCGCCCCACAGCAATTGGAAAAATTTCCAGAGCGCGATCCGGGTCAGGCACCGACGGTGATCGCCCGTCGAAACATCCTCGCAAACCACGCCGAAGAACGCTCCCTCCGGTGCCCTGCCCTGCGCCAGTAACTCCTGTGCGACGGGCAATTGCCAGGGTTGACGACCCGGCGGGGCGAAGTCGTCGGGAGCGGCGGTAATACTGCCGTCGCGTACGGTTCAGACATCGGGTGCAGAAACGTTGACATCGAAGTCAAGCACGAGTCGCCCTTCTTCGGCGCGGATCTCGGCTTTTTTGACGAACTTCAGCAGGCGTTTCGCGTCGAAATCGCCCCCGCTGGCTCCGGTGGACGCACCGCCGCCTGGCACATCGGTGGTTGCAGGGCTTGCCGTCATATCCGATAGCACCGACTGCAACAGGTCGTTCAGGATCTCCTGTTTGACCGGTAATGTGCCGGAAACGCGCAGACCGGCGAAATCCGCCAGGTCATTTCGTAGATATTTTTCAAAAGGGTTTGTTGCCATAATCGTTTATTATTCTATCGTACATGCCATTGTCGCCGACGCCGCGCGAACTATTCTATTCGGAGGACGGCATGACCGCCGACGCCTCGGTGCTTTCGCTCGATACCCGCGCCACGGGTTCGGGTCCGACCAACCGCCCGGACAGGTACAGGACGCCGGAGTGAACGTTGAACTTCACGTCGCGCAGGACGGAGATCAGCCACTCCTGGCCGCCGTCGCGCAAAAGTTTCCCGAGGTCCAGGCGCGCGCTTTGCCCGTCTACCCTGATCCACTCGGGGAGCGGCACGGCGTTGAGAGCCATTTCCACAACGCCGCGCGTGAGCACCGTGAGTTTCAGGACCGGCTCCTGCGGAAACGCGACATACCGCTCGACGTGCGCCTCGGCGCGGATGACGGTATTGATCAACACCAGATTCAAGCCGACTTCCAGCATGATCCGGTCCTCCCCGGTGAACCGTAGCCGGAAACTGCGGATCACTTTCGGGAACGGCACGTCGCGGAGCAGGTCGTCCAGCACCGGTTGCGTGATCGGCACGGCAAGCGCGATGTCCAGCCCGGCGAGGTCGGAAAGCCCCGTCGCTTTTTGCCGCTCCCAGAACCATGTCAGGAATCGGGATAGTGCGCTTTGTTTTCCGGTTGTTTCTGCCATAAATAAAAAAGAGTGTAGCACAAATAGAGGGCGAACCCTATTGTCGCCCTATTTGTGCCTCACGCTAACCCGGTCTCCTGGATTCCACGCACAAGCCGTTGAAGATGCCGTGCGACGACGAAACCGTCACGCCGGTGCCGACGACCGAGTTTTCCAGGTGGGTTCCGGCTTTCACAATCGCGCCGTCCCAGAGGATCGAGTTTACGACGGTCGCGCCCGCCTCGACCGTCGCGTTCGCACCAACTATCGTATAATCCCGGATTTCGCCGCCCACGCTCGCGCCCGCGCAGACCACGCAAGTATCGTTTACGACACGCGCCCCGGTCGGCAAATCGACATCCACTTTTTTGTCGATCACGTCGCGTTGCGATTGCCGGTAGATCGCCAGATTGCCGACATCTTTCCAGTAGGCGTCGCTCGGCACGGAGAGCATCGGCTCACCCGCCGCTAAGAGTGCGCCGAACACGTTGTTGCCGAACCCGTAGAACGTTTCCGCCGGGATGTACTGGAAGACTTTCGTGTTGAACACATAGATGCCTGTGTTCGCCAGATTCGAGAACGCCTCGCCGTGCTTCGGCTTTTCCTGGAAGCGCGTGATGAAGCCGTTGTCGTCGGCGACCACGATACCGTATTCCGACGGGTCGTCCACCGGCGTGACGCCGAGCGTGGCGACCGCGCCTTTCTCCTTGTGCGCGCGCACAATCGCGCCGATGTTCGTGTCGGTCAGATCGTCGCCGCCGATGACCAGGAACGTGTCGTCCGGTGCGTCCGCGAAGAACGATTCGCACCGCTTGACGCCCCCGGCGTCGCCCCAGAGTTTATCCTCACGGGAATAGTGGATGCGGACGCCGTATGCCGAACCGTCGCCGAGTGATTCCTCAATGCGGTGCCCGAGGTACTGCACGTTGACCATGATGTCGGTAAAGCCGTGCTTCTTCAACAGATCGACGAGGTGTCCCATCACCGGTTTGCCGACTATCGGCACCAGCGGCTTGGGAAGAGAACGGGTCAAAGGGTCGAGGCGCGAGCCGATGCCCGCGCCCAAAATCATGGCTTTCATGGTTGGGTTTCCTTATAGCACGTGTTTTCGGACTCCCACCCCCCCGCCCCCTCCCTCAATCCTTGAGAGAGGGGGAGCACCGGAAGTACAACGCTCGCATAAAATCAAGCGTTCGTGTCTTCCTAATCAGTTGCTCCCCCTCTCTCAAGGATTGAGGGAGGGGGCGGGGGGGTGGGAGTCCGAAAACACGGCGTGTTTAGAAAGTAATCGTCTTGCCGGTCGTGGACGATTCGTAGATCGCGTCGAGAATTTCGGAGACCACCAACGCCTGCTCACCGGTCACGACCGGTTCCGTGTCGTTCAGGATCGCGTCGATCCACATCGCCGCTTCCAACTCGTGCGGTTTTTCCTCGGTGCCGTCGTAGAACGCCACGCCGCCGCCGCCGCCGGTCTGTATCTTGGTGTCGTATAGTTTGCCGTACTTTTCGCCGTTGATGTTCAGTCCGCCCTTGAAATCCGCGCCGCCTTCCGTGCCGTAGAGGGTGCAGTTCGCCTCCGACGGGTTGCGCTCATTCAGTGCCCAGGACGATTCGAGGAAGATCGTCGCGCCCGATTTCATCTTGATGAACCCGAACGCCGAGTCCTCAACCGTGTAGATCTTCGGGTCCCAGGAACCCCAGGCGTTCGCGGCGTTCTCGCGGTCGGCTAACTTGCGATACACCGAGCCGGTCACCGATTCGACCTCGTAATTGTTCATCAGCCACAGCGTCAGGTCGAGAGCATGGGTGCCGATGTCGATCAGCGGACCGCCGCCCTGCTTGTCGGCGTCCAGAAACACGCCCCAGGTCGGGACGGCGCGGCGTCGGACGGCATGTCCTTTCGCCATATAGATTTCGCCGAGTTCGTTGTTCTCGACCATCTTTTTCAGGATCTGCGAGTCGGCGCGGAACCGGGACTGGTAGCCGATGGAAAGTTTCTTGCCGGTGCGCTTCGACGCTTCTAACATCGCGCGGGCGTCGGCGGCGCGTTTCGCCATCGGCTTCTCGCTCATCACGTGCGCCCCGGCTTCGAGCGCGGCAATCGTGATCGGCGCGTGGGAATCGTTCGGCGTGCAGACATGAACTACGTCGATCCCGCCCTTCGCGAGGAGAGCCTGGTAATCGGTATGCACCGCCGCACCGGGAACGCCGTACTTGGTGGCGGCTTCTCCCGCTTTCCATTCTTCGATGTCGCAGAACGCGACCAGATCGATCTTATCGGTGAGACGCTTCAGGGCGGGAAGATGCTTGCCATTGGCGATGCCGCCGCAACCGACCACGGCGACTTTCAACTTTTCGGACATAGTGTAAAAGGAGACCTTTCCTTGTTTCGGATAAAAATCGGGGCGCGACGCGGCGAAACCAAACGCTTCACCGAGCGCGTCTGCGGATAGTTTCGCCGCCGGGTCCGCCGTCTCCTGCTAACTGACTGCTTGTGGAGCGTTTTGGTTAAGATCGTGTAGAAAGTGCCCTGAATGATAATAGTCACGCAGACCTGCATCCCATAAATCAGTCAGCGTTTCACGTAAGGCCTGCTGAGCAAGGTCAGGAGAAGAGTTGGCAAAAACGTCATGTATGAACGCTCCCATCTCTTCGTTATCCGAAACAACTTGATCATTTATGCTTTTCATTAGTTCTTCCCGTGAATACAGCTTGCGAACTTGATTTGCCAACACCCAATCTTCCGCTATGTCATGAACTGGACGTTCTTTCAAAAAGCGAACGAAGAATGATCGATAACCAAATGACGTTTCGTTAGTTGCTAATATTTCAGCTATAAATTTTACGCCATGTACGAGGACGAAATCGCCCTCTTTCAACTTACTTAACCCGAATCGTAACTACTCAGTAAGGAGAGAAGGAATGATTGGATCGCCTTGAAAAGCCCTTTGCAATGCCATCATCACAGAGATTCCCTGTTTTCGTAACGT
>JAYULM010000194.1:0-14319 GCA_043763605.1 Armatimonadota bacterium
TCGGGTGGTTCGGGAAACGCGGTAAACGTCTCTCCTCCGGACTCCCCCTCTCTCATTCCGATGAGGGAGGGGGCTGGGGGGAGGGAGGACAAGCGAGGCGGGCGGGGCTGGGGGGAGGGAAGAAGGGAAAACGGCGGCGCGCCGACGTTCCCCGCAATACCCGGCTCAATCGCGCGCGTCTGACCGGCTCGCGACGACGGCAAGAAGCACCCAGCCGGACAAAAAGCAGACGCCGCCAATCGGCGTGATCGCGCCGAGGATTTTGACCCCGGAAAGCGTCAGCGCGTACAGGCTCCCGGCGAAGATGACGCCCCCGGCGGCGAAGAGGTAGCCCGCCGTTCGCATCAGTCCCCGCGCGGCTTGTGGAACCCGGTCATAAAGCGAGGCTAGAAGAAGCAACGCGAGCGCGTGATACATCTGGTACTGCGCCCCGGTGTTCCATGTCGCGATCCGCTCGACGGGGACATGGTTGCGAAGTTCGTGCGCGCCGAACGCACCGAGGGCGACGGCGACGAAAGCGTTGATCGCGCCGAGGAGGAGGAAGGTCCGCATCATGTCGTATGGTACCAGAACCGCCGCCGCGTCACCCGTCGGAAGGGTACTTCACCCGCTCCCCGTCACGAGCGGGACAAAAAGAAAGCCCGCCGAAGCGGGCTTTGCCGTAATCCAATGCCTCTCCCAACACTGCATTCGGGCGTTTAGAACCCCGCCGTCGCGAACGCCCCGGTTTCCACCTGGCCGCGCAGTCGCTTTAAGCCGCGCTCGAAGTGCTTGCGCGCGTTCGCTTCCTTCATGCCCAGCTCCTCGGCAATTTCGGCGTGGCTGAGGTCCCCCGCGACGCGGAGCCAGACGACTTTCGCCTCGGTGGGGGACAACGCTTTCGCGATTGCCGCCTGCAGTTGGTAGCTCTGGAACTTCGACGCGACGGTTTCGGCGGGCGTCGGGGACGGGTCGGGGACGGCGATTGCCGCTTCCGAATCGTCTACCGAGATACCCGGCTTGTTCAAGCCACGGCGATCCAGCGCGCGGCGTTTGTCGATCAGCAGGTTCACGGCGACGCGCTGGACGTACGACGCGGAAATGTCCACCGGTCCGTTCTCCTCGCTCGCGCACAGCAGGCGGACCATCACGTCCTGGGTCAGATCGTCGGCTTCCTGCGAAGTGAGATGGCTGGTGTATTTGTCCAGTGCGGCGGCGCACAGGGTTTTCACACGGCGGCGCAGTTCCTCGGCGGCGCGGTTGCGCTCGCTCGTGGTTTTGCCGTTTCGCGACGCGGCAAGTAACTCGGCGTTGGAAGCGCGGCGCGGGGTAGCGGGCAACGCGGACGCGGCTTCTGCCCCTTTCGCCGGTCCTTCGACTACTCGGCTACGCAGGGCGGCAAGTCCGGCTAGTACATCTGCGCCGGGGCGTTTGCCACTTTCGTTACTTACTACATTGTTGTTTTCGTTTGCTGTCATTGCTTGGTGTTTCGCCTCCTTTATATATTCGTCACTGTCACGAGAGTTCACGGTAATGACATCATTACCGGTTAGCGTGTTTCTCCAGCGACGGGCGAAACGGTCGGGATATTTGCCGGGGTCTCGTGGGCGATCTTCGGCGGCTTGGGTCCGGTCAGGTCAGCCTGGACCGGGCGGACGGTACCGCACAGCGCGGCGACGGCGGCGATAGCGGCGATAAAAGCAGTCTTGATAGTTTGATTCGTTTTCATGTTCGTACTCGTTAAAGGTATAGACGGAATCGACACCGTCAATGTTCACTATTGTTCGCTCAAATTTCGTAGTGGCGCGTATTTCGCCGCATATTCCGCGAGGATGCCGGTCGCCCCGAGCGCCCTGGCGCGGGTCACGGCGCGGACCCACAAAGCGCGGGCAGACTCGGTTTCCCCGAGGCTAAGTTTCACGAACGCCCAGGGACACAGGTATTCCAGCCGCTCTTTTTCCGGTTCGGTCCGGCCGTCACAAATCTGATAATCCTTGTCGGCGACGGCGAGGAGTGCCATGTCGGCTTCGCTACCCTGCCGGAACCGGTGTACCGAGAGATACGCCCGGTTCTGGTGGATGATTCCGCTGGCTTCGGCGGTCAGCCAGTCGCTCGGCGAAAGTCCACAAAGGAACGTCAGCACTTCGGCGGCGCGGTCCAGCGAGTCCGGCGTGTTATCGGTGATGTACGCGATAGCCAGCGCGACCCACGCCTTGATATAGCCCGAGTCCCGCGCGACGGCGGCTTCGTACGCGGTAATCGCGGTGTTTACGTCTTTGTCCTGATAAAGCGCGGTCTGCCCGGTTTCGAAAAGGCGCAGGGCTTCGGCGTCGTCGGAATCGTCGGGCCAGACGCCGTTCCCGGTGCGTCGCCCGATCAGGTGTGCCGGGTTACGCTCGAAAAAGCGTGCGGAAAGGGTTTGTTCGCCGGTCGGTCGGTCGTCGGTGACGATGTGGCGCGGGTAGGCGACGGCGGGCAGGTCCGCCGGGATGGGCAGTTCGTTCAGCGTTTCGGGCAGGATCGGCATCAGTTTTCCCTCACGGGTGACGCGGAACGACATCACGGCGGGGGACTCTTTTCCCTGCACCGGTACCGCCGCGTTCGTTTTGCTATACCATTCCCACATCGCTTGCTTCGTCTCCTGCTTCCAAAGAGCCTTTCCTGTTAGACGCTTTTCGCGCGGCGGGCGTGACAGAAAGCGAAAAAAATTTCTTGACAATTTTGGGGGACGAGGTTAGAATGCCAACGAGGACTTTGATTGTCAAAGTAATCGGAGACGCGTAGTGCGCGGGGAGAAACGGAAATGAGCGATACACAGCACGGCACGGGCGGAAATAATGGCGACAGCGACGGTGGCAACGACGGGCGCGGCGTATGGCGCGGGCAGGAATACCGGTACGGCAAGCCGGTTCACGGCGATAGCGAATCGCATGTCATGCCCGAAGGGGAAATGGAGCGGCGGTTAGCCGTCACCGATGCGATCCGCACCGGGCGTCTGCCGAATGCGTTGCCGAAGACGCGCGGCTATGGTCAGGACTTCTGGCTCGGCTTCACTGTTTTTATCGGCATAGTTGCGGTACTCTGGGAGTCACTGGGACACATCCTCGCCAGCGTTTATACCGACCCACTCCCGCACTACGGCTATCTGGTCGCCTATGTCCTCGCCATCCTCGCCCCTATTTGGACGCATAGAGTTTTAGCGAATAAGACACCCGTTGCCTCGCATCTCGGGTACGCGGTCGCCGGGAACGCCCTGTCGCTCCTGATGGCAGCCATGATGTCGCTCGCACTCCTGCCCATCGTGCCGATAGCGGCATTCCTGTGCCTCTTTTTCGGGTTCGGATTGCCGGGGCTATCCCCGTACTTCCTGCTCGGACTCTCGATCTTTCACGCTTTTAAACTGCGGGCGAAGATCCGCGAAACCGGCGTCTCCATCGGTCGCCCCGCCGTATTCGGCGCGGTGGCGACGGTAGCGGCGTCCGGACTCGCGCTGTTCGTTCACCCGTTCGTTTCCGGGACACTCCTCGCCCCGGCACTGAAGCACGGCATTACGCCCGCCGCCGAACGCGCCGCCGCCGACCGGTTGCACTCTCTGGGCGGCGACAACGCCGTTCTGATCCTGTGCTACAAATCGCAACTCCCACTCTGGGAGGCGGCGGGCGTCGTAGCAGGCGGGGGCATGGAGGAGCAGGGGGTACGCGACACGATGTTCCGCTGGGACGGCAACATCCGCACCGACGAACTTTCCGTGAAGCAAGCCCGCCGCCTGTATTTCCTGATGACCGGCAAATCCTACGCGCAGGCACCGGTCCCCTGGACGGTTTCCAACAACCGCTCGGATGCCTGGATCAGCGATGTCGCGCGGGAGGAAGTCGGCGGGGAGCGCGTCGGGCGACCGGCGTACAAACTGTCGCTCGTAGAAAAGCGCGGCAAGGCGACCGTGGACGCCGCCACCGCGACCGGCGAATGTGACTGGACGCTGACGTTCTCGAACCAATCGAACACCGCGAACGAAGCCCGTGCCGAGATCCTGCTTCCGCCCGGCGCGGTCGCGCACCATGCGTCGCTCTGGATCAACGGCGTCGAAAAGCCTGCCGCGTTCGGTCCGCAAGCCACGGTGCGCCGGGCGTATCAGGAGGTCGCCGTCGTCCAACAACGCGACCCGCTCCTGGTGACGATGCCGGTCCCCGGCAAACTGCTCGTCCAGTGCTTCCCGATCCCGGCGCGCGGGACGATGAATATCCGTCTCGGCGTGACCTTCCCGCTCCTGCCCGACGCGTCCGACCGCCGAAAACTGAGCTACGCGCTACCGTCCTGGGGCGGAACCAACTTCGCGAACGCGGGCAGGCTCGCCGACGCGTTCCCCGTGACCGATGCCGCGACCGGCAAAGCGCCGGTCCTGCCGCTGACGTTGCCGAAAGGCGTCGCCTGGAGCGAAAAGGCGACGGCGCGCAAGCCGGTGAACTTGCTCATCGCGCTGGATGGCTCGGAAGGGATGGGCGAAGTGTTCGGCGCACGGGAGCAGGACGCGCTCCGGGACGCTATAAAGACGCTACCCGCCGGTAGCACGGTGCGCTACACAGCGACGAACCGCGCAGTGCGGAGTGACCTGGACGGGCAATTACGGTTCAACGTCGGTCAGGACAATGTGCCTTCGTTGCGGAAAAACGTACGCGCCGAACTCGGGGACGACGGCATCCTGCTCTACCTGCACGCCGGTACGCCCGACGCGGTGAGCGATCCCGCGCCGCTCGCCGAGGAAGTCAAAATATTGTCCCGGAAGCGAGAAAGCCGCCCGCGCTTCGTATCGCTACTCTTGAAGCCGGACGCCCACGACACCATCGGCGACCGCCTCGCGATGCAACGAAACGCCCGCGCCAACAGCGTCGCCCTGTACCCAGGCACCACGGACGCCATATCAGCGACGGTAGAATCCCTCGTACGCGGCAACGACTTCCCCACACCCGACACCCAAATCAGCGGAAACGTAGTCAGTCGGAACGGCACTTTCCGCGATTCCGCGAACCCGACACCTCGTACCAAACGCCTCCTCGCCTCTCAAGACGCGCTCGCCGTCTGGTACCAGTACAACAACTTCGGACCCGAGGCACTGGCGGGGGCACGGAAAGTGGCGGGGATGCGACTCGTAACCCCGCTTTCCGGCGCGGTCGTGCTCGAAACCCGCGCTGACTACAAGAAACACGGACTCGATGACGGCACCGAGGAGTCCGCGAAAACATCCGACAAACCGACGAAGCCGAACGATTCCGTTTCCGCCCCCGAACCGGGGACGTGGCTTCTAATGGGGATAGGTGTTGGGTGCTGGGTGTTGGGTGTGGGGAGGAAGCGATTTCTGGCGCGTGGGGGGCAGGGGGCGTAGCGTCGTTTTCGGACCGTGAACGGTTCCGCTGTGCGCCTTCGGCGGACGCTCTGCGAGCGGGTTATTGCGTTCGGCTTCACGGCGAGCAAAACGTGCTCTTTTCCCGCTCGCAGAGCGTCCGCCGAAGGCGCACAGCGGAACCGTTCACGGTCCGGAAACAGAGCCGCAAAATCACGCCGCACACCGTATAATAGAAACCATGATGTCGCTCAGAACTTTCCGAACCTTTTATCCGTGTTTCGCCGCGTTCGCGGTGTACGTCGCCGGTTGCTCCAACGCCGCCGGGGGAAGCGCGAGCCTCCCCGCACCGCCGGTCGCGAGTGTCGCGGCACCGGTCGCGGCGGCATCGCCGTCCGACTTCGACAAAACACGCGCGTTCGCCGATCTGCAAACGCAGGTCGATTTCGGACCGCGCTATTCCGGCTCGGAAGGCTACCCGAAGATGCGCGACTGGCTCGTGAAAACGTTGAGCGAGGCTTCCGGCGTAGCGGCGAAGCGACACGACTTCACGGCGAAACCGGGCGGCAAGACACTCACCATGAGCAACGTTTACGCGCACATCAACCCGGACGCGAAAACGCAGGTGATGGTATGTGCGCACTATGACACACGACCGACCGCCGATCAGGAGATAGATCCGGCGAAGCAAAGCCAGCCGATCCCCGGCGCGAACGACGGCGCGAGCGGCGTGGCGGCGTTGCTGGAACTGGCGCGTATGCTGAAAGCCAAACCGCCGACATGCGGGGTACATATCGTGTTCTTCGACGGCGAGGATTACGGACCGGGCGAAACCGAGATGTACCTCGGGGCGAAAGCATGGGCGAAGTCGCTCCCGCTGTCGAAACCGGACTATGCGATCCTGATCGACATGATCGGTGACAAAAGTCTGCAAATCTACCGCGAGCAAGCGAGCCAGAGTTTCGCGCCGGAGATCAACGACAAGGTGTGGAACGCGGCGTCCGCGCTGAATATGTCCGGCTTCCAGAACTCGGTCAAGTACAACATTTCGGACGATCACATCCCGTTACAGGCGGTCGGCATCAAGGCAATTGACCTGATCGACTTCGATTACGGTCCGTGGCACACGCTGGACGACACCCCGGCGCAATGCTCCCCCGACTCACTGCGCGCGGTCGGGGACGTGCTGGCGAAAGTCATCTACGACGAGAAGTAGAGACTACGAAAGGCGATAGAAACGGAGTAAAGCCCGGCGGAATTTCCGCCGGGCTTTTTGTCTTTCATCATTGAGAGACGATAACTCTGTGTCCCCAAATTACTGCCCCGAAAAATCTTTTCAAAAAAACTTTTCGGTTTTTCTTTAGCAAACGACAGACCGTACGCTATACTACTTTTGAAGCGCGATTCGCGCTCCGACTCGTCGGAGTGCCCGCCGGGAGTTATTACCAATAGCAACCCGACGAATCTATCATCGTTCGCGTTTCAGACGTTCGTACAGAAAGGAACATTCCATGTTTCACTTTTGGCATAACAGCATAACGCTGCCGCAAGCGAATCTTTCGGAACCCGCCCTGTACGCCGTCGCCTTCACGGGGGGAAGTATTCCCTCCTACGGTGCATGCCCGCAAGGGCTGTACCCCGCCTCGCCGCTCTCCGCCTCGGAGTGTGTACGAGCGAAACAAGGTTCCGGAACAACCGGAGCCACGGTCAGTAAACTGACCGGGACCGTTGCGAGCGTGATGCTCGGCGGCAGGACATCAACACGGTTGATGCACCCGCCGACCGGCAACACGCACGGCAACCCGATGGGCACCCACGCCGGAGGGACCGGAAGCGTCGCATATCTGCCGAAACCAGGTATGTCGCTTCGCGGTAATGATGGCGGACGAATCGTCCGGTGTAACCAGAAGGAAGCCAGCGCGATGGGCGCGACCGCACGTCGTAGCGCGTCGTTGTTAGCAAGACAGAACGAATCGTATCTGTTTCCAAGCTAAAACGACGGCATCATCGACGCGTACGCGCGGAACGAATGCCCTTAAAGAAGGCACCGTTCTTTCCGTTTCGCAAAAACACACAACCGGATAATAGGCGCGAACTGAGTCGGCGCAGGACGGAAGGCGTCTGCGTACCAGCAAGCGACACTTCCGCGACAGTTTTCAGGTGTACACCGGGCTACTTGGCTCCACACCGGGAAACCGTCACAAATAACTGTAACCGATTTTTTCCGCGCCGGAAACGACGCCGCAGGTTTCCTCACCCGAAACCCGGCACGTCTCCCCGGTACGAGAACAACAGAGCAAAAATAAACCCATATCCGTTTGGTGTGCGTTCGCTTGGGAAGAAGGGGCAACCCCGTCTTTTCCGGTCCTGCCGCAACCAGTCTGCCTTCTTGCGAAGGGGCAGTCTGTTTTCGGAGCGTCGGGTCAGCAGGGCAGGAGGTTTCTCCGCCCGTTTTATACCCGCCCGACGCGACCGGTCCCGCGCGAAAAATAGGGGATAGTGCGCCTATACTCGGGGAGAAATGTGTCTCCGCGAATGTCGCGCCTACCCGTATGCCGCCGCCACACGCCGATAGACCGTTTGTTTTCCGCTCCTGACGACATTTGGAGAGTGGATAACTGATGAACGCTATACTTATTCGCGCACGAAGGGGCGATGCCGCCGCTCAGGATGAATTGCGGCGGGCGTTGCGCCCGCGCCTGGAATCGCTGGCGGGATACTACGCCGCCCGGACCGGCATGGACGCCGCCGACCTGTTGCAGGAAGCCTGGGTCGCGGTATTCGAGGCACTGCCGGGCATCGACCTGACCATCGGTACGCCGACGCAGTATCTGTTGAAGCACGCCCGATGGCAAATACTGGACCACATCCGGTGGAACAAGCGACGTTCGCACGAGACACTTGACGATTTAGTGGTGGAGACGCCCGAGATCGCCGAGAACTCGTTCGGAACGGCGGTCAACCGCGCCCCGGCGACGGGTGACGTGGAGACACGGATGCTGATCGACGACCTGGAGGGCCGCCTGAACGCGAAGCAGAAGGAGATCCTGCACGGACTCCTGGACGGTTTCACGTGGAGGCAGATCGGGGATTCGCTCGGCTGCACCTCGGCGAACGTCGCGTACCACGTACGCGGTATTCGGCAGGCGTACTCCGAACTGGCGGGAATGCCGGATGGTGTTTCCGCCGGGGGCGCGAAAGCGGCACCCGCGATGGTGGCATAGGAAAAAGGGGACTACAAATGAGAACCATGCCACCCGAACCCGAAAACGACCGTAGCAGAGGCTACAAATAAACGCGCCGAGCGATGGAAATCGCCCGGCGCGTTTGTCTTACCCCGAAACTGAAACGAAACCGGTCGCAATTTACCGCCCGACCGCTCCCGCCTCTTCCCTGAATTACCGTGTAAACCTTTACTAAAGTTGTGCTAACAGTCGGTACGTTATCGCCGCACCGAATACGAGTGTTTCGGACCGCAGCCGTTCCCCATGAATTCGGCTCGCCGTTTCCCGCATGTCCGATACAACGCTCGGGGGTAAAAAAAGTTCACGGAAAAATTAAGGGAGTCGAAAGTGTTCGGTGGCTTTTGTCAGGTAGCTCTCGGACAGCGAACATTTCCGTTGTGCGTTCTGAGATCAGTAATCGTGGACCTCTTTGCCCCCGAAGTCGCGGCACATTTCGAGCCATCCCTATTCATTTCATCCCTGAATATCGATTCGATACGTGTCTTTTACGCCGCCACGCTTTATCTTTTCGTTATCGTTGACGCTGATGCTAATTTCCCCGTCGGTATCAAGTTCGAACCTGACAGTGGCGACACCGTCGTTGTTTGTGTAGACGGGTTCCAGCGGACCTGAAGCCCCGAATTGGTACACCCAAACAGTTACCTTTGCCCCTTGTGCGACACTTCCCCCGCTGAAAACATACACTTGGATACTCCGCATTGTAGCAACACCTCCGTTAGGTTACTTCCGCGCATTCCCTACAGAATCCTGCTTGCTATAAAATATTTTTTTGGGTGATAATTACCGCCCGCACACGAACTACACCGAAGACGGCAAACGGTGCGCGGCTTGCAGGAGGGCGAGTTCAAGCGCGTCGCGAGTCATAATCCCGTAGTTGGGCAAAACGGAAAGTACCGCACCGTAGTGATAGCCGATAACAGCTTCATTGGGGTCTTTGGGCGGGAAGGCAAGCTCCGCACCGCTGGCGTGAAGAAAAATAGTCCCACCCGAAATCATTTTTTCGGTAAAGCCGTGAGCCCTTATCACCGAAAACAGCGCGTCATAGTCGAGCCAATCGATCCGATTTATCATTCAGTTACGTCCTTTCTGCGCCGCGGTTTTTGCGTCACGGAGCTGTCGCGCAGCATTTGCATCGAAGTGGCTACTGGTAGGTATACGAACACTACGGCGCGAACTTTGCGGCACAGTTTGGTAGTGGATGTAAAATGCCACGTCTTTCGCGGCGTCGTAAACGATCAAAACTACGGGGTACAGTTCTTCTCGCCATGCGATATTGTCCCGCTCATTCACCCGTACCGTCACAAAATCGCCTGCTTGGGAATAATCGGGCGAGTCACTAGATTTCATCTGCACCTGGATGACACCTGGTTCGATATGTCCCAGATCATCGAACGTTGTGATCGTTATATCGTAACCATAGTCAGCGATAATTCGGACGCCGGTGTACCCGGCGAGGAGAAACTGCCGCTCGGCGTGGTTGACGGACAGGTCGGCAATAATATGCTCGCGGGTACGTTGCTTGGAGAGAATGCTCACGCTCCCATTGTATCGCGCGACAGAGCAGGCGAAAACCCCACCTGCATCGTGTGAATAGAAAGTAGTTTCCAGGCAAGGTACCGGTTCGCGAGTAGCAACGCGGCTCACTCCGCGAAAACTATTCACTAATCCCTAATCACTATTCCCTCACCTTTCACTCCTGCGAATCGTGCCAGACGGTCAGCAACAAAACCGGGAGCGAACTCTCCGGCACATCGGGGGCGGGGGCGTAGGTGTGCCGCTCGGCGCAGTAGAATGTGGCCGCGTCGCCTTCGTCGAGGAGATACGCGCGTCCCGCCACAGTCAGGCAGGCTTTCCCGGACAGGCAGAAAACGAACTCCTCGCCGGGGTGCGCGTTCGGCGTGGTTTCGTCCCAGATGCGCACCAGCGACGAGCGCATCTTCCCGCGCGGCATCCGGCATGCGAGCGATGCCACGTAGCCACGCGGTGTAGTTTGCGCGCCGACTTTCGGGCTTGGGCGCGGAGCAGGTTCGCCGGTGGGTGGCGTTTTGTTTTCCGGCGGGGGCGCGCCGCCGCCCTCGTCGCCGGGGAACGGGTCACCCATGCCCGGATAGGGCCACCAGACTTCTTCGGTGCGTCGGTGGACAACAACCGCTTCGCCTTCTTCGGGTTCGGGAAGGAGCAGACGCGAAACATACACCTTCAGCGCGCCGCAGACCCGATCCAGAGTGCGACCCGACACGGTCAAGCCTTTTTCGACGCGCAGGATCGTGTTTTTGTCTACCCCGGCTTTTTCCGCCAGATCCCGCACCGACAGGTTTTGCTTCAATCGCAACCGCTGAATCCGCGCGCCCACGGTCGCCGACAACAGTTCCGCGCTATCCGGCACAATCATAGTTTTCCCATTCTCGCTCCCGGAATTACCACAGCCGGAGCGTCAGGCATTTCGAGGAGCCGCCTGCCTTCATAAACTCGGAAAGCGGGGTCAGATGCGTCGTAAACCCCCAGCCGAGCAACTTTTCGCGCAACGTTTCCGTGGCGGCGTTCATCACGACGTGCTCGCCGATCCCGACCGCGTTGCAGGCGAACGCCGTCGCGTCCGTGTCGGGCACCGCGTACAACTTCGCCTCCGGGATGCGTTCCCGCACCTTCGCCTGACTCTCGTCGTCGAACGCGGACGGGTACCAGATCACATACCCGCCCGGAAGCGGGCAGAAACAGGTATCGAGGTGGTAAAAGCGCGGATCGACCAGCCGGAGCGACACGACATCCGCGCCGAACGCTTCCGCGAGAAAAGCGTGCGACTCCGGGTCCGTGCGAAACCCGTGCGCGGCGAACAGGAGCGGCGTCGCTGTCGTTTCGCCCTCGTAGAGCAGCGCGTCGCCCGCGCCCTCGAACGCGACGCCGTCCGGCAGGTCGCGGATTTCGTACCCCGCGTCGAGGAGCGACGCCCGGTAGAACGGCTCCTCTCCCTGTCGCTCCGGGTGCCGGAAGCGCGCCGGAACCGCGACGCCGTTTCGTACGGATGCCGCGTTCGCCGTAAACACGATGTCGGGCAAACCGGGTTGGGGCGGCACGAGCACCGTTTCCGCCCCGAGGACTTTCGTGAGTACGGTGTGCAGGTAGCCCCATTGCTCTCGCGCCGCGCCCCCGATCACTCCGCCGAGTTTGCCTTCCATCCACGGGTTGATCACATATTCGACTCCAAAATACTCCGGCGCACACATCAAAATTCGGTACATCTGTTTAATCTTTCGCAATAATCAATCTGTTTACGTGCCCACGCTAACCGGATGTTACTGTCCCGGCATCAATCGAACAACGCCCGCGCGGCGGCGGGTGCCATCTTCTCGTTGCTATGCCCGACGCCGGGCACCGTGCGGATACGCCAGTTCAGGGGCATCTTCTCCCGCTCCGCCGCCCGACGCGCCGTCTCGTAAAAATACTTGCCGCGCTCGAACCGCGTCATCCCCTGTTTATCGGCTTCCGGGGAGTGATACAGGTCCGGATCGTTCGGGTCGGTGTCCGCCTCGCCGAGGAGAACCGTCAGGGGGCGCGCGAAAACCGCGCGTGCCGCTGGAACGTCCGCGTCGGGGGTGCCGGTCAGGGAAAACGGGTATGCGTCCCCGGTCCGGTCGGGAAGGGTGTAGTAGCCCGCGTTCGCCGCGACCGCGCGCACGATCCGCGCCGTCGGCAGGAACTCCACCAACCGGTGTACGAACTGTCCGCCCGCCGAATGTCCGTAAATATAATACCCGGCAAGCGGGTTCCCGGTGGACTTTTTGTAATAGTCGAAAAGCCGCTCGATCACGGCGAAGGTCCACGCCTGTGCAGGGATCGGCGTCCTGTCGTCCTGCCCGCGCACGTTGCCCCGGTTGTACATACCGCCGGGGAAATCGCGGCGTGTGAACTCCGGGACCATCAGTAGGACGCCATCGCGATCCGCCAGATCCATCCACTTATCGCGGTACTCCGCGCCGTTTCGCAGGGTGCCGTGCATCACGAAAAGAACGCGCCCCGTCTTGCGCGGGTCCACGTTCCGGGGGCGATACGTGTGTACAGGAATCCGTTTCCCGGAGTAGGGCGAGTCTTCCGGCTCGACATAGGCGAAGCCGCCTTTGCCGACCGGGAACGACGGCGGGGTCTTTGGCAGCACTGGGTCCGGTCGGGCGGCAAGCGCGAGATCCGGCATCGCCATCGCGGCGAATCCCGTCAGTAGCGCGCGGCGGGACAGGGGATTGGGAACCTCACCCCTGGGCACCCTTTGGGTACCCCTCTCCTCCGAGGAGAGGGGGAGAAGCGGAAACGCAGTTTCCGCGAGCCAGAGGGGGGAACGTGGCACACGAAACGCATCCGGTGTCTTGCTCCCCCTCTCCTCGGAGGAGAGAGGGTTGGGGGGTGAGGTTCCGAATTCCATGTTTATTTGTTCTTTAACTCCGTGAGACTCACCGTCTGCCCGGACAGTAGCACGCGCATCCGGATGTCCGCGCAACCGAGGCGGTTCTCCGCGTCCGTTCGGACCGGGGCTGCGGCGCGGATCGTCACCACCTGACCCGCCCCGACCGTGAGCGTCGCCTTGTCCAGGTCCGCGACGAACCAGCCGTCCTGCTCGACACCCAGCGCGACGTAACGTGGATGGGATAACACCATGTCCACGCTACGCTGGGTGCGCTCACGGGCGAGGAAGTGTGTGTCCACCAGAAACCCCGGCAACACACCGAGACCCGACGCGCTCCCGACGCTGTTTTTCGTCAGTTTGGTACGGTCCTCATCCTCCGTCGGTCGGAGTCCGCTGTAGCCGGTCGGCATCCGCTCCCCGCACAGCGACGCCCCCGCCGACGACCCGCCCCCGGACCCGCCCCGCGCGATGATTTGTCGCAGGGCACCGGGCACCGCCGTATCCGCGAATATCTTCATAAAGCGGTTCTGGTCGCCGCCCGGAATCCAGTAGCCGCGTGCCGATTTTAAGCGGGCGAGGAGTTCGGGGAGCGACGACGCGTCCGTTTCGGTGACGCGGGCGACATACACGTTCGTCGCCCCGTTTTCCTTGAGCCAGTCCGCACTCCGTTGCCCTTTATCGACGGCAGTTTCCGACACCTGCCCGAGCACCACAATCGGCGCGGACAACGAACCGACACGCTTCAAAAACGTGCCGGTTGCGTCCTTGCCGGTGCTACCGCCGCCGTGAACGATCAGATGACCTTTTGTCATAACGGATCAACGTGCCCCTTCGCGTTGGCTCATTTTCTCCTCGGTAGGGTCCGGGGCGGGACGCCCACAGGCGAACCCGGTAGCAAGCACAATGCCGCCGACTATCAGTACGAGTAGTGTTATTATCATCGGGTTAGTTCGTCGGCGGATCAAGCGCATCATTTTGCTCCATAAAGGTGTCGATAAAAGCGGAACCCTTCGGGTGCCGTGTCAATTGTGTACAGTTTTTCCGGGCGCATCGCTTTGGCGTGGCCGTCGGCGAAGAACGTGTTCGCCCAGCCGACCGGGATGCCGGCGACGGCAGGCTGTCGCACATGGCGAGTACGGATATAGTCAAGCGCGGGCGGAGAGTTGCGCATCGCGCCGCAGTCCCAGTCTCGCGTTTCGACGATCAACGCCATCTCGGTAGGTCGGGCGATCTCGCCGTGGGAAAGACTGTCACATCGATGCGAGGCGTTGGAGAAGCGCGGGGTGCCGACGCCTCCGAAGTTAAACCCTCCGATGCCATCGTATCGCGCTTGATCCGTCCCGTTCTGGTTCGGCATGTTA
>JAYULM010000195.1:0-14300 GCA_043763605.1 Armatimonadota bacterium
CGCCGCACGAATGATGCGCCCTCGGTAACGCGAAGCGTCTACAGCCGAAGGCTTCCACCGGAACACTTCAGTGTCCGTGGGCGAATCAAATCGATTTGATATAATCTACCTGTGGCAGGGAAACCATTCGATGTCGCATCGAAACAACTGATCGAAAACCATCCGGGCGACTGGATACGGTTGCTCGGATTGTCCACCGGCGCGGTGCGGGTAATCAGCGCGGACCTTGCCACGGTGACGACCGACGCCGACCGAGTGTTAAGGGTAGACGCACCGCGACCGTATCTGGCCGAGATCGAACTGCAGGTTTCGTGGGACCCGACGCTGTTGGACCGCCTTTTGCGGTACAACATACTGTTGCGCGGGAAACACAAACTGCCCGTGGAAAGCGTGATCGTATTGCTTCGGAGCGACGCAGAGCGCAACCGGGCGTATAGCGGCGAGCATACGCTACTCGACTCGGAGGATAAAACCGCCGTAACGTTCCGCTGTCGGGTTTTGCGCGTCTGGGAGCAATCGCCCGAGGTATTTCTGAACGCCGGACCGGGCGCGTTGCCGCTTGCGCCGCTGGCGAAAGTCACCAAACGCGGCGTACCGGCAGTCTTGGACCGTATCGAGAAGCAGTTACAGGCGCGAAGCGACACGAGCGAGGCGGCAACACTGCGAGTGATTACCGGGATTTTAATGGGGTTGCGGTTCGACACGCCGTTTATCGAAAGTGTGTTGAAGGAATCAAACGTCATGGAAGAGTCAAGTTACTACCAGTATATTATCGGCAAAGGTCGCACGGAAGGTCGCACGGAAGGTATTCTGACCGGGCGGATAGAAGGCATCTTGACCGGTCGCGCGGAAGAGGCGCGTGAACTCCTGGTCAAACTCGGGACCGCAAAATTCGGCGCGCCGGACGACACGGTACTGACGGTTCTGAACGCGATCACGAATCTGGACCGACTGGAATCCCTCGCGGTGCGCCTCCTTACGGCAAACTCGTGGGCGGATCTGCTGTCACAATAGGGCATCGTCCGGGGGCGCGGCGTCACGCGTTCGCTTTCGTCACGCTTACTGCCTTCTCCACGCGAACGTTTCCGGAACCCGGTGGTGCCATTCCTCGTTGATAATGATTCATGGGTGCGGCACAGAGCAACAATGGTTTACAAACGTTCTTTCCCAACTACCCCAAAATGGGCTTGATCGAGGTGTTCGGTTGCGCCGTTCTTTTCTTCGCGTTCTTCATCTATTTTATGGAAAGTCGGTCGCCGCCTCCAGAAGTGCGGCCCGTGCTGTTCCGTGGTTTCTTACTCCATCTTGCGCAGACGGAACTGTCGCTTTTGGTGCTTCTCGCCGCCGGAACGTGGTTCGGGCGGGTTCGAGTCAGCGCGGCGGGGGTGCAAAGTAGCGACGTGTGGGGAATCCCGATCTTTTTCACATGGGACGAAATGACGCGCGTACATTTTCATTCCGTGCTTGGAATAGAAACGCTCCGCGTTTACTCGCTTATGGGACCGCGTTTCTTGTCGCTCCCGCTTTGCGTGTTCCGCCGCCGCCACTTGATCGCCGCCATCGAGGCGAACGCTCCCCCCGGGAATGCCCTCCGCGAATATCTGGACGGCTAAACCGGGGGCTGGGGGATATGCCCCCGATTACAGATACGGTGTCAGGAACTCCCGCGCCCGCGTCAGACCGCGCTTCTCGCCCTCCGCCGTGCCGTTATAGCGCATGTCCTCCAGTTCCAGCGAAAGGACACCATTGTATCCGGCGCGGTGGAGCCGCCCGCAAACGTTCGCCCAGTTCACCGTCCCTTCGCCGGGGATGCAGTATCGCCAGTCGCCGCTCCCGAAGCCAGGGCTTTTGTCGAACGTCGTGCCGAGTGTGCCGTAGCGGTAACGCCCCTCGGCGTCGATCACTGTGTCCTTACCGTGCGCATGGATCACTTGCCCGGCGAACTCATCGAGGAACCGCAGATGGTCTACCCCGACGCGCACCAGATGGGATGGGTCATAGTTGACGCCGAAGTTCTCGGAGGGGAATGCCGCGAACATCGCCCGTAGCGTCTCGGGGGTGACGCCAAGCGCGGAATCGTCGGGACCGGGCCAGCCTTCGAGGGCGAGGCGGACACCGAGACGTTCCGCTTCGGCGAGGACGGCGGGAAAGGACAGTTTCCAGTTCTCGAACGAATCGAGGCGGCTCTGCCGGGAGTTTTTCGGGAAGAAAACCACGAAAGCCTTATCGCCGCCGACCGCGTGAATATCCGCCAGCGTCTTGCAGACCGCTTCGACGCCCTGTTCGCGTTCGGTCGCATCCGGCGAGAGCAGAGCCTGCGTTCCGGACAGATCTATCGTGCCTAACGTCAAGCCTGACGCGTGCAGTGTCTGCACCGCGTCGGCGTCCGCGCGGTTCAGGTCTATCGAGTCGAAGCCGGTTTCCTTGCACCATCCGGCGAACTCGTTGAATGGCATATCACGGGACAGGTTCCCCGGTATCCTCAGTCCGATCTGTATCATATCTCGCTCCTTCGCGGCGAAGCGTTTCTCGCCGCCGTAAGAGAAGTTTCGCCGTTAAGGGGGCGTTTTCCTACAGCGTATCTACGCCGATGGCGAACGTGCGCGCGTCCACGATCACCGTGTCCGGCTCCGGGGCGGCGACCACACCTACGGGACCGTCGTCTTCGTCGTCCTCGTCTTTGGCGCGCGGCGGGACCAGGATCACCTTGACGCCCACGCCCGTGGAGCGGAGCAGTTCGACCAGGGCGCGCCGTTTTTCGTCGAACGTCATAAAGACGCAGATCACCGTGGTCAACCGGTGGATCGAAGACAGCAATTCCGGCTCGATGGCCGCCATCGGATCGCTCCCGGTGTCCTCCACCCCGGCGAGGATGTTTAATATCTCGTCCCGGTACCCCGACCCGCGCCCGACGGTCAAATGGTGCATCGTCGGACCGGCGGCGAAAATATCGATTATATACTGCTCGCGCGCCATGTAATCCGCGATGGCGGCGGATAGCGAGACCGCCCGCTCGAACGCGTCAGTCCACGCCTTCGGCGGGTCGTTGGCGCGCGTCCCGTAGATCCATGCCCGCCATTTCTCCGTCGGGCGTGGCAGGTGTGTATCCAGAACGATCCCGACCCGAAAAAAATACTCTTCGCGCCATTCACGCACAATCGGGGTGTCGCCGCCCAGCCGCGCGGTCGCCCGCCAGTCGATGTCGCGCTGGGAGTCGCCCTCGCGCCATTCGCGGTTGCCCCAGTACTCGTACGAATCGCCTTGCTTGGCGAGCATCGCGACGCCGCCCTCCTGCCAACCGGTCCCGGACGGCAGCGAGAACTCGCGCAGGGGAGTATACGCCGGATAGACGGTCAGCGCAGTCGGGGCGTCCACGCGCCGGTAAGCGTTGAGCAAGCCGAGTGGGAAATCCGTCTCGACGCGATACCCGGGGAGCGTGAAGATACCGCGCTTGTTCGCTTTAAGTATTATTTTTACACGCGCGGTTTCTCTGGATTCCAAGGTGCCGATGACCACGCCCGACGGTGAAACGGCGTCCACTTCGGCGGGAAGCCCGAACGGGATAAGGTTCACGTCCTGCGTCGGGAAGATCCCGCCCCGCCGCAGGGACGTTACTTCGGCGTCCACCAGGAGCGGTTCGCCCGCCGACACCACGGGCGCGTGTCGCACTTTCACGGCGGCGTTGGGTTTCGAGATCAGCGCGAAGACCGACGCGATGAACCAGAACGTCATCGCGTACAAAAACGGGATGTAGGTTTGTATCTCCAGCGAGATGCTGGAAAACATGCCCAAGAAAAGCGTCGCGTAAAAGAACCAGTGTCCGGCGCGTGTCAGGCGATGCGTCGCGTACTTCCAGCCCCAGCGCGCCAGCCAGCGTCCCCCGGTCGAGGAGCCGGGATACTTCAGGTAGACCCGAATGTCCTTCGTCCCATCCGGCAGGAAGTTATTCAGTTCAATGCTCGCCTTGACGGTGCGGATGGTTTTCTGGATCGCCCGGATGAGCGGATTTTTGGAACGCTTCGGCGTGGCAGTTCGGACGCGGGGCAGGGCTACGGACACGGTGGGTTGTTATCTCCTGTTTATCTAACGCGAATCGTAGCCTTTGGTTTCCCCGGCGCAAAAACTATTTACGCCGTCGCGGTTTACTGCCGCATGTCGAACGCCATCGGGAGCAGTTCGGCTATCGTGGTCTCGCGGACCACGGCACCGGCTTTATCGACCAGCACGACGCGGAGCGAACCGCCGTCACGCGGGGCGAACTCGGTTAACACTTGCCGACACGCGCCGCAGGGCGACCCGCCATCGTCGGTAGCGACCGTCACCTCGGTAATGACGCGCTCCCCGGCGGCGACAGCGGAAAAGATCGCGGTGCGTTCTGCGCAGTTGCACAAGCCGTAGGACGCGTTCTCGACATTGCACCCGCCGAACACCGCGCCGCTCGCGGTCCGGATCGCCGCACCGACATGGTAGCGGGAGTAGGGGGCATAGGCGACCCCGCGCATTTTCAAAGCGAGGGCGATCAGTTCCCCGTCCCCGCCGCTACCCTCGCCGACAGTGGCGGCGCCGTCTTGCGGTGCCACGCCGTCCGGGTCGTTTCGTATTTCGTCGCGGAGTTTCATCAGTAGTTTCCCCAGTTCGTTCCGCCCGCGCCACTCGCCGGTGGTTTTGTCGCGCACCATTCCCCAGGTCGTGTCCCGCCAGTGGTTACCTTCGATCAGAACCCGGTCGCCGGTCGCCAGGAGTTTCTCGCGCAGATGCGGCGCGGCGAACTTCGCCCGTAGCACCTGTTCCATCACGGCGAACCGCTCCGTTTCCCAGTTGTCCCGTTGCTGGAATACCGCGCGTAAATCCAGATCAAGGGGAGTCTGGCAGCCTCGTAACCTTGTTTCTTTCGGGCGACGCATTGTACGTAGATTGATCTCTGTTTCGCCTGCCCTTACGATGAGCGGCCCGGAACTCCTCCGGGTCCGCCTGAAGTCCGCGCCGCGAATCCGGAGGCATCACGTCCTGCCAACGGGTCGCGAACGCCTCCCTGACGTGCCCTCTGACGACGCTCTTTATAGCCTGTGCGGCGTATTCCTCGTCTATCACGTAGTTCGAGAGCCCGTACCGGTTTCCGGAGGAGGCGAACACCGTTCGTATAAGCGTGGGCTTATCGAGATCGGCGCGTATTTGCCCTTCAATATCTAGTCTGTCGACCCGGAACCAGACCTTGCGCCCGGCTTTGCAGGTAAATATTCTGGCAGTCAAGGTGGCGCATGAGGCTTCACTGACAGTCTCTTCGGCTTCCTGCCGGGTGTTGAAGTCCTCCGCCTCCGCGGTCTTTCTGCGGGGGCGGCTGTAAGGCAGCAGGCGGAAGCCGTACTCCCGTATGATGACCGTCATGTCCCTGGTGATTTCCTGTACCAGCACCTGCGTTTCGATCTCCATATCGGGCGCGGATTTGACGGCGGAGGGGAAGACTAAGAAGGGCGGTAGCGAAGGGACCTTGTCACCTCGGAGCCATTCCGGTTGCTCGGGGAGGGGCTTAGGCGTGCCGTCCGGCGAGACCACCGCCATCTTATAGGCAGCCTGACGCACGACGGGGGCACCCATGGCGTCGAACCCGGTGATCACCTGCGGGAAGCGGAAGTCGGAGTACCTCTCGAAGGTCACGTACGGGGTGATGTTCTCGACATCCGCCATGAGGTCTACCTTCTCCTTAACGGTCGGGGGCGAATAGTTCTTGAAAGGCCAAGTACCTTTCCACCACGCCCATCCCGAAGCGAACGAACCCGCCATAATAACGGCCAGGATGGCCGCGGTGGTCGCTCGCTTCAGTGGGGGGCTGTTCTGTTGGTCCATGTTAAACCTCCGGCGCTGGTATTGTCGGGGCGGCGCGGATGCGCACACTGAGGATATTATGTTCCCCGTCTCCTGCCGATAGACCTTCACTACAGCGATCGTTGAAAACCCGGAAAACGTGATTTTTCGCGTCCCGGTGATTTATGGCTCGGCACGGCGCGCGTCGTCGCTGTACACGGTTTGATACCGGATGACGCGATCAAACTCTGCCGGGGCGAGTTTGCGGAGCCAACTCCAACGCGTTATCAGGTAGATTCGCCGCACGGCGGGCGGTATCTTTTGCCAGCGTAGGTGCCGTTGCAGGAGCAGCAACGCGCTGATGACCGTCGCGATGCTGGCGATCACAAACAGTACACTACCGCCGTTCGCGGTGCCGATACACAGTGCCAGAAACCAGAGGAGCAAGGGGGCGGCAATCCACGATCCCGTGTAATTGTATACCGTTCCGGGTCCACTCGTGCTGTCCAGAAACGCGCTGACCGCCTTTTCCGTCATCTGGCGCGCCTCCGAGTTCGTCGGGTCTATCTCCACGGTACGGGTAAACGAGCGGGCGGACTCCTCGTACCGTTTCAGATTGTAGAGCGCGATGCCGTGGTTGAAATGCGCGTGGGGTGTGTGTGCGGCGCGCTTCAGGGCTTCCCGGGAGAGTCGCTCGGCGTCCTTGTTCCATTCGTGCGCGAACGCCACCGAGACCAGTGTATCGTAGGTCGCGGCGTCGTCAGGATACAGTTCGTGTAGTTTCTCCGAGGTTTGCCACGCCTCGCGCAGGGCACCGTTCGCGAGCAGTGCGTCCACCAGATTTTGTAGCGTCTGGCTCGCCTCCGGCATGTACACAGCGGCTTGCCGGGCGGATTGGAGCGCGCCTATCCGGTCGGACGTAATCAACGCGACGGACCGCAACCGGTGCCCCCATTCCTCGTCCGGGTTCGCCGAAACTGCGCGGTCCGCGAACGCCAACGCTTCCTTCGGCTCGTTCAACTGGAGATGTTCTCGCGCTAACAGACACAGGACGTGTCCGTCGTCGGGCGACTGCGCGAGCAGTTTCTGCAGAAGTAAGACCGCGTCGCGATGCCGGTCCAACTCGGACAGGAGCCGGACGCGTTCCAGTGTCTGCCAGCGTTCGTTCTTTTCGTAGGGGGAAGCGTTATGCATACTTTCGTGACTCTCCTGACGTGTGCACGGCAAATCGGGCCGGAAATAGATCGCTCATTCTGCCTCGTAAATCTTGCTTTGCACAGGGCGCGTTTGCTCGGCGATTCCCAGATCGACCCAATCCGACAGGCGGTCGTATTCCTCCCGGGTTCAGATACGGGCGCGGCTTTCCGTATCCTCCCGGTAAGAATCCACCGCCAATTTGATTTCCGCTATCGGTGCCGCCATCTGTGTTTGCGGGAGAAGCAACTCGCAACCGCACCGCTCCCGGTTCTCCTGCAGGCGTTGTCGGGTGGCGGGGTCCCGATCTGTATAAACCGGGAGGTTACGTAGACGCAGACCGACCGTGGGTATTTCGCCGTGCTTTCGCTCTTTCGGCGTCGTTAGGAGCAATTCTATACTCTCAACCTGCCCCCAGGCTACGAAAATCGGTTGCACAGTCGGTTCTGCCCAGAGAACTCCACTTGGGGACAGGGAAATACCGCCCCGCCCCGGCGTCTTTTTCAGGAATGCGGCGGTAAATATTCCGGAACCGGCGAGGAGGACAATGAGCATCGCGAGCAGGTTATTGCCGCTTCCCGTCCCGACCCCGCCAGGCAGTCCCTCGCGGAGTGTTTGAACAAGCATCACCATCCCCGCGAAAAGAACGATCAAGCCGATAATGACTCGCGCCTCGTTGGGAGAGGGGAGATCGACGGACCGGAACGCCGCTTCTTCACCGCTGGGAGTCTGTATCCGCTCGCGAAGCACGGGGACCACTTTTCGATGATTCCCCGCGATCCAGGGCGTGACCATCATCCGTAGCGTCAGCCCGGCAAACATCGTCGCCGCGAAAATAGCCATGGGCTGGGTTCGCTTGTTCCCATGAACCGCGTCATAGATACAAAGGGCGGCGAGGAGCGCGCAGACGACCGTGACGCCGATGATCAGCAGAACCGCGATTGCTTTTTGTTTTGGGGTTTCCATCGAACGGCTTACAGCATCTTTCTCGCCCGCAAATACTCCAGCAGGTCGTCGTAGACGCCGCCCTCGTTGGAAAACTGCGCGTAGTTTTTCGCCGTGTCGAACCACGGGCGCACGGACGGCTTTACTTCCTTCAGGGCGCGGACGTAATCGGTGTGCTTGATGGACCGCGCCTTGCCGGATTGTATCGAGTCTTCCATCGCATTTTCCGCCGCCGAGTCGCATAGATGCACGATGTCGGCTCCGCTGTAATCCTCCGTGTCCTTCGCCAGACGGGCGAAATCGACATCGCGGTCCAGCGGTCGCCCGGCGGAACCGGATCGCAGGATCGCCAGACGGGCGGGGGTGTCGGGCGGCAACACTAACAGCGTTCGGTCAAACCGCCCGGGGCGGCGCAGTGCCGAGTCTACGTCCCAGGGGTGGTTGGTCGCAGACAGCACGAAAACACCCTCGTTGTCGGCTCCGATCCCGTCTAATTCGTGCAGGAACTGGTTCACGATGTCGCGGGTCGCGGAGTCGCGCCGCAGACTACGCTTGCGCCCCAGCGCGTCGATCTCATCGAAGAAAAGTACGCACGGGCGGTTGCGCCGCGCTTCCAGAAATATCTCGTGCAGGTTCCGCTCGCTCTGCCCGACGTACATATCCAGTATGTCCGCGAGACCGACCGCGATGAAATGCGCCGAAAGTTCGCCCGCGACGGCGCGCGCGACGAACGTTTTGCCGCACCCCGGCGGACCGTAGAGCATCAGCCCGCCGCGAAGCGATTTGTTGTACATGGCGCGAAGTTCGGGGTTTTTGAGCGGTCCGAGAAACGCGAGTTGCAGCCGTCGCTTCACCGTTTCCATCCCGGCGACATCGGACAGAGTGATACGCAGCGTGGTGTCCTCGCCGATCAGGTCACTGCCGCCCGATCCGGTCGGTGGTCCGTCCCCGAAGACGGGTAGCGCGATGGGTTCGCTGTCCGGTATCCACTCCTCGGGCGGCATACCCGGCGGCGGACCGGACGGCTTGCGGGGGGCGGCGGCGGGGGAGGGAATCGTTGCTCCCCCGCCGAGCGCGGTATGCAGGGCGCGATAGCCGAAGGCGCGGGGATCTGCCGTCGCTTCCCCGGCACGGGCGGCGATAGCGAGAGCGGTGAGATTCGCCGGGTCCGCACCCAGGATCAGGACGCAGTGTTCCAGAGCCTCCGCGAACCGATCCGCGCCGAGAAGCAGTTCGGCAAGATGCAGTCGGATCGCCGTATTCTCAGGTGCGGCGTTCACAGCGGTTTCCAGCACCGCGAGCAGGGAGGGATCTGTTTTCACGGACTTATTTTCGGCGGAAGGTCCGGGAATTCCTACGGCTTGAGGCACGGCGCGTAAAACATTGAAAAGCGCGGGTTGATTCTTTCGTGCTCCCGCTTGACGCTCGTTGCCATTTTTCGCTATAATCGGACCAGTATGAGACTGCGAACGGCGGCGAGGGCGACGACACCGGCAGCGGCGGATGGCGCGAACGATGCCGAACGCCGCGAAAAAGCCGCGTGGGTTTGTACACGCCTCGACGACGAATACGGCACGCTCGAATGGCGGTCGCACGGCGAGCCGCTCGGCGCGCTGGTGATGACGATCCTTTCCCAGCACACGTCCGATAAGAACAGCGAGCGCGCCTACGATAACCTGCGCGACGCCTACGCGACGTGGGACGAGGTGCGCGAAGCCCCGGTCGGTGCCATCGCGGATACGATCCGCTCGGGGGGACTCGCCGACGCCAAGGCCCCCCGCATCAAAAACGTCCTGGACGAGATCAACGCCAAGACCGGGGCGACCAACCTCGATTTTCTGCGCGATATGCCGACCGATGAGGGCAAGGCATACCTCCTTGCTTTCCACGGCGTCGGTCCGAAAACGATGGCGTGCGTGATGATGTTTTCGCTGTGCCGCCCGGTTCTGCCCGTGGACACGCACGTTTTCCGCGTTTCGCACCGGCTCGGCTTGATCGAGAAGCGTATCGGCGAAGCGAAAGCACACAACGCGCTGGAAAATCTGCTCGCTCCCGAACGGGTGTATCCGTTCCATGTGCATATGATCCGGCACGGGCGGCGGGTGTGCGTGGCGCAGAAGCCGCGGTGCGGGGTGTGTACCCTCGCGAACCGTTGCGACTATTACCGGGGCGGGGGCATAATGAGCGAGGCTCCCGCCGCGAAGACAGCCGAAACCGCGACACGCCACGGCATGAAGCCCGAAACAACTCCTATCGCGACTGCCGTATAATGACTGTGGATAACGAACAACTGACTCTGATAGAGTCGCTCAGCGAAGTCACCGAGGCGGAAATACTGCGCGGCGTGCTTCAAGCGGAAGGTATCGAGGCGACCGTGCGTGCGCGTAACGAGAACGGGGTGGCACTCGGGATGCATTCCGTGATGCTCAATTCGATGTACGATCTGTATGTGTACGCCCCCGACGCCGAAATGGCGCGGGCGTTGCTCGACGCCTACGACAACGGACGGGGCGGATTTTCCGAGGAAGAGTTGTCTGCCGCCGCGATTGCCGCATATGACGAGCGGGTTTGACCGGGTGGAACCGATGGTGACGAATTTAGAGGAGATTTATAATAGCGTGACGAAAATAACACGAAACGGTTGGCGGCTTCCGATAGCCTTATGTGTGACGTTGCTGGTTCCGGGGATAGTGGCGGCGCGAAAAACACCGCCTGTCGCGCCGCAGGTCAGCCGGGTAAACCTGGCGAACGCTGCTTCTTTTACCGTTACCAGTGTGCTTTCGCCCAACGGCGGATCGAAGGTGACACAGACGTTCCGGGTCGAAGTGAAAGGCAACAAAGCCCGGCTCGATTACTCGGACCCGGCAACCGGGAAGGTGCAGTATCTTGCGAACGATAAGGGCGTGTTTTTCGTGACACCCTCGAACCGGATCGCCGTGAAGCAAAACATTAAAGGTGGGGTCGAACAGGCACTACAGGTTGCGTTCGCGCAGACGAACGAGCAACTCAAGACCGCGAAGAAGGTCGGCGAAACCACGGTGAACGGGATGCCCGCCGATATTTTCAAGGATGTCGCGAATGGCACGACGATTTATGTCGGTAAAAAGCAGGGGTTTCGACTCCCGCTCAAAACGCTGATCGCTAACGAAGGCGGATCGCGGACGATCACGGTGACGAACATAAAAATTAACCCCCAACTGTCGGAAACACGGTTCGCGTTGCCGAAGGGGATGCAGATCGTGGACGGCGGGAGCGGTCCGGTAGGGGCGGCGGGTCCGCGCTAAGATAGGACAGGCGCGAAAGGAATATGAGACGTTTTATGCGGCTATTTACTCAATTTTTAACAGTGGCGGTAGTAGCGACCACCGCGAGTGCGGCGTACGCGCAGGTTCCATTCCGGATCGCGAGTCCCGCGAACGGGGCGTCGGTACGCGAAACCGTGCGGATTCAGATTCCGCGTACCGCGCTCGGAGACGCCCAGTACCTGACGCTGACTATCGATGGCGTGTTCCGTGCCGGGATCGATATTCCGTCCGCCGGGGGTAAGCCGGTGCGCACACCCGCTGTCGAAGGAAACGCCAGCACGGTGTCGCTACTGTGGGACACGAAGTCCATCAATAAAGACCCGAAGGTGAGCGAGGAGCAACGCTCGGTCCAGGACGGACCGCATACGCTGGAGATCGCGGCATTCAACGCGGGTGGTCAGCGCATTGGCTTGCAGACCCTGACTTTGAATGTCAACAACAAAGGGCAGTTGCCCGCCCCGTCAAGTGGTATCCTGCTTTCATACGGCTTGCGCGTCGGCGACCAGAGTAAATACCGCCAGAAGACCGAGGTGGAGTATCTCGCCGATCCGCAGACTGCCCCCGCCGCACAGGGGAGCGGACGCTTCTTTAACGGCGTCCCCGGCGCGGGACAGGGAGGCGGCCAACAAGGTTTCGGCGGACCGCCCCCCGGATTCGGCGGCGGTCCGCCCCCGGGCTTCGGTGGTCCCGGCGGCTTCGGGGGGCGCGGTGGCTTCGGCGGGCGCGGCGGCTTCGGCGGCGGTCCGAGTGGCGGTGGCGGATACACTCCCCAGCAACGCCCGACGGGACCGGTTATCCTGCCGGTACAGAACGTCACGGCCAACTATGAGCGCACCGTGGAAGACGCGAATGGCAAAGGCGGACCCTTCCTGGTGCGAGATAAAGCCGTTGACGGCGTGATCATTGCCGGGAACGGTGCCGCCGCGCGTCTTGAAGACATCTACACGTTCAAATCACGCTACCGAACGGTGGAATCGCGCGGCTTCGTGCGCGAGTTCGCCCCGGCCTCGCAGGCGCAACCGGGCGCATATATCGCCCTGCCGATCATCGACCTGAGCGGAACCCGGCGGCGCGTCGGCGAGCAGTGGACTGTCAAGGCTCCCGTCATGCTCGAATGGGCGACCCTGAACAAGCCGCCGATGGTCGACACCCAGAACAAACTGGAATCGCTGGAATGGCAGAACGGAGTGCGCACTGCGCGCATTTCGCAAACGTACAGTGGCAAGGCGGATATTCCCATCTTCGGTGGGGCGGGCGAGATGAAGGGTGCCGACGTGCGGATGGTGCGCACTATCTGGTTCGCGTACGGCTCCCGCCGCGTGATCCGCACCGAAACGCAGACCGAGGTTTCCGGAAACGCCCCTGCGGGGGTCGTCCAGCAGATGGTCCCGTCCGCCGGGATCAGTGCGGGACAGGGCGCGTTCGGTCCGCCCCCCGGCTTTGGCGGTGGCGGGCGCGATGACGAGGGTTTCGGCGGTGGTCCGCCCCCCGGGTTCGGCGGCGGCGGTGCCCCGGGCGGGTTCGGCCGTGCTCCGGGCGGATTCGGCGGCGGGCAGGGGAACGCCCCGGTAGTGCTCGTACCGGCGAAGTTCCGCTCCAATACCATCGTCACGCTGAATACGGACAAGCCGACGAAAAAAACCGTGGTCATCGTCAAAGCCCGCAAATAGAACCGGACGGGACGAAAATAAAAAAGTGGCAGCGCAAACGCGCTGCCACTTTTTTTACGCGACACCGGAAATCATCCACCCTCGTTGTAGAACACGTGCAGACCGTCCTTGCCCGGTGCGACGATGTCGAGTCGTCCCGTTCCACGCAGGTCTGCGACGGCGAAGTGGATGCCACATCCCGCTCCGACTCCGAGCGGACCGTAGGCGATCACCTGTTTCGCGAACGATTCGCCGGTCCATTTGAAATAGTAGATCCCGATGTCGTCGTTTCCACCGGGGTCCTGCTCGTTCGGGTGCGCATGATAGCGTTTGCCGGTGACTAACTCGTTCGCGCCGTCGCCGTCGATGTCCACCCACATCAGGTCGTGATACTCCGAGTTGAACGGGTCAATCGGGTGGCGCGTCCATGTGCGCGCGCCGTTTGCGTCGCGCCCCTGCTCCCACCAGTCCAATCCGTAACTGTGCGACCGACCGACGATCAGATCGTTCAAGCCGTCGCCGTTCACGTCCACCACCAGGATCGGGACGCTGGCGTCGCCCCCGAGATCGAACTCAGGATGCCACGTCCATTCGCCGGTCAGTACGTCGCCCTCACGCGGTGCTTGAAACCAGCCGTTCTGTAACACGAAGTCCCCCCGCCCGTCGCCGTCGATGTCGCCGAACCCCAAGCCGTGCCGCTGCGGACCGCCAAACAGGGTGAAGGCGTCGAACGATACCGACTCGCCCGGTTTGCGCCTGTACACCACGAGCGCGCCACCGGGGGTATTCGGCACGAGTTCGAGTTCGCCGTCGCCGTCTACGTCCCAGGCGCGGGTGGTTTCGATGTTGCCGGTTTTCGCGATCACATGTTCTTGCCAATCGCCGCCCTGCCCGCTGTTTTCCCGCCAGCGCAACGTTTCGCCCCACCAGCCGCCGGTGACGAAATCCAGACGTCCGTTGCCGGTCAGGTCCATCGCGATGGTCGAAAAATCATCGTAATACTCGTCGAATCGTTTCACCCCGCCGATCACGTGGCGCGTTTTGAAATCCGGTCCCTCGTACCAGAACGCCCCCGAAACAATGTCCGGGTGTCCGTCATTGTTCACATCGAACACGGCGGCGGACTCGAACGCTTCCGCCGCGATCAACCGCTTGGTCCATTTTACAGGCATGATTACTGCTTTCTTAACTCAGTCGAGCGTGTCGTTCGGAACCTCACCCCCCAACCCCCTCTCCGTGCCGGAGAGGGCGCAGTCGGCGTGGTTTTCCCTGGGATTGGCGACAACCCTTGCGGGTTTAGGCATTGTAGCATCATTTGCCGGACAAGTTTACGGCAAAATAGGAGTGGGTTTGCCGATCGTTGTCAGCATTATCGCTATTTTAATGGGGCTGAATTTACTCGAAG
>JAYULM010000196.1:0-1097 GCA_043763605.1 Armatimonadota bacterium
TGTCAGTGACGAGGGGGTGCTTTCCGACGCTCTCACCTCGCCTTCTCCCTCCCCCCAGCCCCCTCCCTCATCGGAATGAGAGAGGGGGAGTCCGAGGTCGTTGGGCGGTTCCGCTTGTCAGGCGGTTCGGAGGACGCGGAAACGATTCGCCTCCGGACTCCCCCTCTCTCATTCCGATGAGGGAGGGGGCTGGGGGGAGGGAGAAGGCGAGGTGAGAGCGTCGGAAAGCACCCCCTCGTCACTGACACGTAGCGCAATACGCAGAGCATATAACTCCGGCAACGCGTCTACGCCGGACGCGTTCGCGCCGAACGCCGCGACCTTCACCAGGTCTTTCTCCGTGGTCAAAAGCAGGTTTTCTTTCGCTTCTTCGCGCAACGCGCCCACGTCTTTCGCCGTGTAGTCATGATGATCGCCGAACGAGCGGACGCTATGGACGCGGATTCCGAGGGCGGTCACGGTTTCCGCGAACGCTTTGCCGTCCGCGATGCCGGAAAACACGACGGCGGGTCGGTCGGGGAGCGCGTCTAAGGGCAGAATCGTGTCCGGCACACCCGCGCGGACCCAGCCGACGGGGGCGTGGGTCGCCGTCAGGATGGGGATGCCCGGGGCGGTGTGTTCGCGCACGGCGGCGATGGTTTGCGCGAGAGTCGCCGCGTCCGTGACGCGGTCGGCGCGGGTCAGGATCACGATTCCGGCGCGCGACAGATGCGACGGGACTTCCCGGAGCAACCCGCGCGGTAGAACGTAGCCATTGTCGAACGGGCGTCGCGCGTCGAGCAAGACGATGTCCAGATCCCGGTGCAGTTGCCAGTACTGCAAGCCGTCGTCGAGCACGATCACGTCGGGGGCGAAACGCTCCACCGCAAGCCGCCCGGATTTGCGCCGGTCACGGCAGACGACGACAGGAACCTCTGGCAGGAGCGCGGCGAGGAGCGCGGGTTCGTCGCCCGCGCGGTCCGGAGGAAGGCGAGTCCCCTTTCCATCGCTGACGACCACCGGGTCACTTCCACGTGCCGCCGTGCCACCGTGCCCGCGCGACAGGATCACGACCCGCTTTCCGGCGTCGCGCAACATCCCGGCGACCAGCGCGGTCG
>JAYULM010000197.1:0-3832 GCA_043763605.1 Armatimonadota bacterium
CTCCGGACGCGCCAAACACGAAACATTGACGCGGTCGCCGAACGATTTCGACATGCCCGCGTCCGGAGGACGCTCGGTGGCGGAGCCACCTACAGGCGTCGGTGAAACCGATGATCCTAACCGATAATCCCCTAATCACCCAACACACTAACCACTCACAAGCCACTCCAACCGCTCGGCGGCGTTCGCGCAGTGGTCTCCGACCCGCTCCAGATAGTGGGCGACGAAGAGAAGGTGCGACGCCGCGACGCTTCGGGATGGGTCCGCGATCATACGGGCGCGCAGTTCGTTCTGTGCCTCGCGGTATAGAATATCCATCTCGTCGTCGCGCGCGATCACGGACCGCGCCGCCGCCGCGTCGTTGTCGGCAAACGCTTCCGCTGTGGCTTTCAGTAACTGCACGGACAGGCAACCCATTCGCTCGATTTCCAGGGGCACCGGGAGGTTGAACGGGCACTGTGCCAGCCGCGCTACGACACGGGCGATATTGACCGCGTGGTCCCCGATTCGCTCGATGTCGGTCGTGACTTTCATCGCGGCACCCACGAAGCGCAGTTCGTACGCCGTCGGTTTCCCTGTGGCGACGAGGCAGATCGCCCGCTGTTCGATACATCGGTCGAGTTCGTCCACCTCGTCGTCACGCTCGATCACCGACGCCGCGAGACCCGTGTCGCCGGTCTCCAACGCCGTGATTGTATCCCTGAGCGAAAACCGTGCGAGGTCCATCATGCGCACCAGATCACCGCGCAGAGCGTCGATACCACTACTCGCCCGGCGTGTCCGTCCTCCCGTGACTGCCGGTCCTGTGTACTCCAAAGTTGCTGTCATTCGTTTTCCGCTACATCGGCGTCCGCCGCCGCTACTGTCTCTCCGTTGTTATTTCGGGCGCAGTCGAGCCGCTCGCACAGCCCGCTGATCGCTTCCATCTCCATCCGGTAGCAAAGGTTTTTGCCGTGGCGCGTCATCGCGACCAGCCCGGCGTGCCGCAACTCCTTCAGGTGGTGCGACAACGTAGACGGCTCCTTGCCACTCTTTCCTGTCAAGGCGCAGGCGATTTCCGACACCGTCGCGCCGTCGAGCGTGGTGTCGTCCTTAATCTTCGGCGTGGCTTCCCAAGCGAGCAGGAAACCGACCACGGCGAGCCGAGTTGGGTCCCCGAGTGCTTTGAAACGCTCGGCGTCATGCGCGAACTGCTCCGCGTCCCACAACAAGGGCGACGCTATCTCGTCGTCGCGCCGCTTATTTTTGATTTCTTTCCCGTCTTTTGGCAATGGTGTGAAGCCCTTACTAACGAACATATTTATAGATGTGAATATGTTACCCTGACATGCGAAATTTCGCCAGCAAGCGAATCGTGTTGGGTGATTGGGTGATTGTGGTCGGACGGCGAGCCGTTCCGCTGTGCGCCTGCGGCGGACGCACCGGGTGCGGAAGAGATGGAAGCGTCTCGTCTCAGCAAACCCGAAGGGTTCCCGCCGCAGGCGCTTAGCGGAACGGCTCGCCGTCCGACCACAATCACCCAATCACCCAACACGATTCGCCCAACACTGTCGCTCCCGCGAATCCTCGGTATAATGAGGGCGATACTTTATGCGGACATCCTCGCGTATGCAAACCCCGTCACACCGGTTTTCCCCGCCCCAGTTTGCTGCCGTCGCCGCCCTCGCCGTCGGCGGCGTACTGGCGTCCATATGCCTGTTCGCCCACCCATCCGCCTGGGCGCAAAAGGCGGACAACGTTTTCACCGGGCACGTCGTCGCGGTGACGGCGGGCGACACCATGGACGTGCGTGTCGGCGATGACTGGACTGTCACCGTGCGCTTACACGGCGTGGAGTGCCCGACTGCTCCGCGCGCCCTCCGGGAGACCGCTACCCGCTACACGTCGCGCCTGCTCCTCGACACCGATGTACGCGTCGAAGTGCGTGGCACCGCGTCGCGCTCGGTGGTGTATGGCGAAGTCTTCCCCGGAACCGGCGGCGAGAGCGTGAACTTTATACTCGCGCGCGACGGATTGGCGACGTGGGCAAGCCAGTATGCCGCCGGTCGCGCCGATCTGGAGGACGCCGAAGCGTACGCCCGAACCGCGCAACGCGGACTATGGGGCGCGAACGACGGCACGAATGTTTCCCTACCCGCATCGGTCGCGGACGCGGCGCGACGCAGGGCGGTGAAAAACACGGCGGCGGAAGCGGCACGGGCACGGGCGGCAGCGATCAAGGCGGGCGCGTCGTCGTCCGCAGTACGCTCCCACCCTCCGTCGCCGGCGCCCGCGACTCCCGCTCCCGCGACTCCCCCGCCCCCATCTCCCGCGACCCCGAGGCTTGTGTCTAAGCCGAAAGTCGCCGCTGCCACCGTTCGCGTCACGTCTGTTTCCGCGCCGCATGCGAAACCCGTGCCCCCGCCGGTCCTCACCACCGACACCCCCGCGCTCGCGCCGCTGGTCGGCGGGATCTCCGTCGCCGTGCTTTCCCTGCTCTCGTTCCTCGCCTACGGCGTCGCGCGCGGCTTATCGATTGCTCCCAAACGACTTTTCGCCCAGTCGCTCCTCGCGCTCCTCGCCGGTGGGTTGGGGGCGATGGCGTTCGCGCTCCCCGTCGCAGACTGGCGGGCCGCTTTCGCGGGGGGGGGCACCTCGGCACTGACGGCGGTCGCCACTCTGATCGGTCCGCTCGCCGCCGTAATGTTTCTACGCGCCGGGATTGGTGTTACTCGGACGGCGGCGCGGTTGCGCGGCGCGGCTGCCGACCCGCGTCGCGCCGGACCTGGACCCGTGAAACTGCAGGGTACCGCCCGGTCCGCGACCGGTGAACTGATGCGTGCATCGGTCGGGCGAATCAAGGGGTTGTATGTGCGGGAAGTGACGTCGCGCTACACCGCCGAAACCGGTACAGGGAAGCGACTCGGCGCACCGCGCTGGGTGGAAGTACGCGACACAGCGGGCGCGGTGGACTTCGAGATTCTTTCGTCGTCGGGGGACGGGACCGGGTCTGCCCTCATCCTCGCCGCGCAGGACGACGAAACGCCCCAATCCCTCGCGAAGGCGCGCTGGGTGCCGTACCACGTTGCGCGCTTCTACAACGAGGTGCCGACGGACACCTGGTTCGCCACCGCCTATGAGGGCGATATTCGCACCGAGGTGTTTTTCGTCCCCGACGGTTCGACGCTCACAGTCTGGGGCGATTTGCATCCCCCCGATCCGACAATCCCGGACAAAACCCTGTTGCCGCCCGTGCCCCGCGTCGCACCCGGCGGCGCGGCGGGTGCGTTGCTACTGTGCGACGGTCCCGAGGCACGCGCCTACGCGGGGCGTGGCACCGCGTCGCTCCCGGTCGGCATCGGCGCGGTCGTGATCGGGATCGCCTGCGTGGTCGGCGCACTCTGGGGGATCGGCGCGGGCAGCGAACTCGCGCGGCAATCCGCCGTCGCCGGGCTGGGTGCCGGGTTAGCGGCGGCGTTGTTCCTCACCGTCTGGCGCGGCGCGCTCCTCGCCCGAAACCGCGACCGGGAAGAGCGGGAAGGAGAGACCGACCCGCTCCGGCGTCCGGCGACCGTTGCGTGGGAACGGTACAAGCGCGGCTTGCCGGGTATCGTCATCGCTCCTGCCGTGGGCGAATAGCGCGACTATCGTGAGCAACCGCGCCGTTCGCATCCCCGATTGCGTCGCCTGGTTCGGGGTTTTCTCTGACTACCAACCCGAACCCTGATTTCCCGACGGGACAGACGAACCAGGTAAAGATCTATCAGGTCTCGCTCGCCGGGGCGCGCGAACGGTTAGGGAGCGGCTCCTAGTGCCCTCACCCCCCGCCCCCTCTCCCTCCGAAGGGAGAGGG
>JAYULM010000198.1:0-3831 GCA_043763605.1 Armatimonadota bacterium
CCATTCCAGCGGTGGTTCGATTAGATTTAGCGTTTCAACGAAGTGAGCAGGGTAGTGTAAGTGCGTTTCCATTCCAGCGGTGGTTCGATTAGATTGGCATATTTACGGGTGGCTGGCTCCTGTCCTACGACATATAGTACCGCCTGGCGGCGTGATTCGCACGGGGGCGTGGTATGGGCGGCGTTTTGGGGGGGAATCGTCGTCGGACTCACTCGTGGGGACGCACTATCGGGGTCCGACGACGGTTTTGTCGCGGTGTTGCGCGGGGCGCGGTTCGGCTTGCCCGGTGTTTTGTTATGGCGCGGTCGTGCGGGCAGTTTGCGGTTGCGCGCTTGCGCGTTCGGCATCCGACACGCCGCCGGGGAGCGGTGCCGGTTGGTAGGTTATGTATACGTCGCCGATGCGGGGTGCGTTTCGCTCCACGTCGGCGTCGTTCGGGTATTCGATCAACAGATGGTTTTCGTCGCGCCAGACGAAACGGACCCGGTAGCCGTGACGCATCTCGAAAACCTGCCCCTTTTCCGGGTCGAACGGCTGGTCCCGGCGGCGGACGTTGACGTACAGCGGGCGACTCACGGTCCCGCCGAGGAACCCGCTTCCGCCGCCCTTCGCGTAGTTATACAGCGTCGCCTCGTACGTCTTTTTCGGCGAGGTCTGGACGAGGAAACGGTTCTGACAGGCGGATTCGCGCGGACCGGGTTCGGTGCATCCGGCGCAGACGAAACCGAAGTATGCGACGGCGGCGAACGCGACTATCGCCGGTCGCGGATTGTGGCGACGGGGCATCAGACACGGGGTGCGGGTCGCTTGCGCGCGGGTATTTGGCATCGTATCCGTGTACCGAGTCGCGGCGTTTTCCGCGATCCTTTTCGGTTCGCTCTATTCCGCGAAAACGAAATCGCCATCGGCACCGGGCGCAAACTCCCGGACCGCGACGACGGCTTCCCGGTGAAGCGGATCGTAGAGGTGCGGGAACCGTTCGTCGGTGCCCGCGACGGACTCGACTTTGACCGGGCTACGGAGCAACGCGGGGTCAATCGTCAGCAACACCAGGTCGGTCTGATCGCGGTAGAAATGGTTGGCGACACGGGCCACCTGCCGCGCAAACGAGCAGTGGATGAACCCGACTTCGTCCAGCGTCTTTCCGAGCGTCGAGAGGGTGTAGGGTCGGTCGGTCGCGACGGCGGCTTCCCAGTCGCGCCGCCCGGTGAGGTGATAGATCGCTTCCATGTTCGGAGTATAGCACGGGCAGATTCCGGTCGGAGAAAATTATTTCCGTGTCAGGTTTAACCGCCATCCCTGTCGGGGATAACAGAAGTGTGAGCGGTGAGCAAACATCGCCGATGCAAGATTTAGAGATCACAGAAGAGATACAGATCACAGACAATTACATAGAGACAACCGAATAGAGAAATCAAAATTTCCAACGGAATCAATACAGGCAGGCATCCCGATTTTCGAGATGCCTGCCTTTCATTGTGGGTTCGGGGGATCAACCACCGGTGCCGTTCGTCGGGAGGGTAGATACCCCCGCCGACGGGTTACAAACCCCGATGAAACAATCAGGCGTTTCATTTCACTGTTTCATGAAATTTACTTCTGTTTCTATTGACTTCGTTTCATAACGGTGCTATCATTCGGGAATGAACAACGTCCCGTTTATCCTCGCCCTTTCCGCCCTGCTCCTCCCCGCCAGCGGTTGCAACGCGACCCGCGCCGATGAGGAATCCCGGTCGCCGACGCCACCGCTCGTGCAAGCCTCTATCGTCCCGGCTCCGGAAACACTTCCGGCGAAAACGATTCGTCTCGTCGCGGACACGGCGGTCCTGACCGGCAACACGTTGCAACAGGCGACCGCCGGGTTCAGCGGCACCGGGTATGCCGGAGACTTCGTCGCCGACGGGGCGAAAATCGTCTGGATCATCCCCGACGCCCGTGCCGGGCTGTACGACGTGCGCATCCGTTACAGTGCGCCGTCCGGCGAAAAAGGCTACGAATTAGTCGTCAACAACAAAAAAACGAGCGCGATGTTCCCTGCCACCGGCAAGGTGTTCGCCACAGTCAGTGCCGGAAAGGTCGAACTGACGGACGGGACGAACACCGTCGCCATCGAGCGCGGCTGGGGGTACTTCCAGATCGACTCGGTCGAACTTATTCCGGCGAAGCCCCCCACCCCACTCGCCCGGGTACCCGCGAAACTGAGCGACCCGAAGGCGACCCCGGCGGCGCGCGCCCTGTTCGCAACGCTGATCAAAGCCTACGGCGAAAAAACCCTCAGCGGGCAACAGGACGAAAAGGACACCGAATATCTGCGCGCCACGGTCGGTCAAACCCCGGCGATACAGGGTGCGGACCTGATCGACTATTCGCCGTCGCGCGCCGCGCGCGGGAGCAACCCGGACCGGACCAGCGAGCGACTGATCGCCGCCGCGAAAGCCGGGCAGATCGCGACGCTCGCCTGGCACTGGAACGCGCCCACCGATCTGATCGACAAGGAGTACACCGACAAGAACGGGAAAACGGTGAACGGGATCTGGTGGCGCGGTTTCTACACCGACGCGACGACGTTCGATCTGGAAGCCGTGCTGAAAGACCCGAACTCCGCGAAATACAAACTGCTCCTGAGTACCTCATCCCGTTGAATAGTTGAAATTTTGTCCCTCTTCAAACTTTGGATAAAGGTGACGCAATTTCACACGGGCATCCGCCGCAGTGAACTGCCAATTAATTCGCCCCTGCAAAGCGTTGCGGGATGCTTCCCAAACTGTTACCTCCGTCTCCAATTTTTTTCGGTTCAGCCGACGATTCAAGCACTGCTTTTGCATGACCGACAGTTCGATCTCTGCCATGTTCAGCCAGGAACCATGTTCCGGTGTATAGTGGAACTCGAAACGACTCATCAATCGGTGTGCTTCCTCGGCAGGGAACGCCGCATACAAACACCACGGCTTATGCGTGTTCAGGTTATCCAACACTACCGTGATGGATTCCGCATCGGGGCAAAACTCGTCGGACACTTTTCTGAGAAAATGGGCGAAATCGACCGCCGTTCTTCGGTCGGTCACTTCGACCATTCTCCGCCCTGCCAATGGCTCGACTGCCAGAAACAGGTTCGCTGCTCCCTCGCGGACATATTCATAATCCTCCCGGCGGACTTGCCCGGCTTGGGCGGACAGTTCGCCCCGAGGGGTCGAACGTAATTCTTTCTTCCCCTCGTCTACACAAACCACAGGTCTTCGGGCATTATAAGGACGCTCGTAAACGGTCAGTACATCCTCCATTTTAGCGACGTATTGCGCCGACGGCTTTCCGATGCAGAATCGCTCTACTTTCCAGGGCTTAAGCGCGTTTTTTTTAGCCGCTCGCAGACTGCAGAGTCGCTGATGCTCTCTACCAGGGATAACTCGACGAGCTTGTCCGCCAGTAATTGCATCGTCCACTGCGACCTCCCTTCCGGCGGGTCGGAACAGGCGAGTAGCGTCAACTGGGCTTCCACTTCCCCCGTGATTTTGGGGGCTTTGCCGGGGCGCGGTCTTTCATACAAGGCGGCATCAAGTCCTCCTAAGGCGAAGCGTTGACAGATCGCGCTCACGGTCGGCATACTGACTTGCAATGCCTCCACGATTTGCAGGTAAGTGCGTCGCAGGTTCTGACTCCGATCTGCTAAAAGCAGGATTCTGGCGCGTGTGACGACGCGGGTGGCACTCACTCCCGAGCGGGTGATTTTGGTTAAGTGTTCACGTTGATCCTCTGTCAAGCGAACGATGGCATGTTGTCTCATGCTCATTTATAACAAAAATATTTCAACTATTCAACGGGATAAGGTACTTA
>JAYULM010000199.1:0-14142 GCA_043763605.1 Armatimonadota bacterium
GTTGAACCTTCCTGTTCCCGCAGGGAACCCAAGCCGAAGGCTTCCACCGGAGGATGGAACATCCCCGAACCGAACCGCGTTATAATACACGTATGCTAACGCGCTTCAAAGTATCCGGCTTCAAGAATCTGGTGGACGTGGATGTTCGCTTCGGACCGTTCACCTGCATCGCGGGCGCGAACGGCGTCGGCAAGTCCAACCTGTTCGACGCGATCAAGTTTCTCGGATTGACCGCAAAGGGGACGCTGAAGGACGCCGCGCTTGCCGTGCGCGGCGGTGAGACAGGGCAAGGCGCGATTCGTAATCTGTTTCATCGGTTTGGAGATACTCAGAATGAGAAAATCATATTTGCCGCTGATTTTACACCTCAATCTCTGGTGGTGGACGAATTAGGTAACGAGAATAGTTCAGAATACGAACGTTTGCGTTACAAGATCGAGTTAATGTACAAGAACGATAGAAATAATTCTGTGCTGTTGGCAAATGAGGAACTCTACGGTTTGGAAAGCATCTCACTTGGAGACAGAGAACATTTCTTTGAAAAGAGGTTGATACTTCCAACGTTCCATAATGTTCCTAAAAACATCTACAAGATCGGGAATGAAATAATAACTCTTCCACACAAATCTGACAAGAGTGTGCTATCCGCTATGACTGTCACTCTGTTTGGGGAGAAGGCAATTGTAGTATCAAGAGGCGAATTACTTTCGTGGCGAGTTCTACAGATCGAACCATCCTCAATACGAAACCCTTTAAGTGAGAACAACGACGTTCCACGCGTCCTCAGTGACACCGGCGCACACTTAGCCGCAACGCTCCATCGGATCGCCCAAGACTACCGCAATGAGGACGGCAACCCCGATCCCGAACGCATCTACGCGCAAGCCACGAGCCGTCTGCATGCACTGATCGGCGGCGACGTACAAAGCATTCGCGTGGACGATGACGACAAGCGCGAACTGTACACGCTCTATCTCACCGACCGGAACGGGACCGAACACCCGGCGCGGTCGCTTTCCGACGGTACGCTCCGCTTTCTCGCGCTGATCACGCTCTGGCTGGACCCGGAGGCGACCGGCGTTTTCTGTATCGAGGAGCCAGAGAACGGCATTCATCCGGCGCGGCTTCCCGCTCTCGTTCGGCTGTTGCAGGATATTGCCGTCAACCCGGAGTATCCGACCGGACCGGACAACCCGCTCCGTCAGGTGATCGTGGTCACGCATTCGCCGGAGTTCGTGAAACTGGTTCCCGAGGATTCGCTACTGCTCGCCCGCACGCGCGACGCCGTGACGCCGGAGGGGGTACGCTACTCACGCGCCGAGTTCGTACCGCTCGCGAACACATGGCGCGTCACGCCGGAAATGTTACCGACCGAGGTCGCGTCGCGCAACGAACTGCTGGCGTATCTAAATCCGTCCGTGATGTCCGCCTATGACGATGAAGACCCCGACACAAAACGGGTGATGGATCGCCCCGATCTGCAATCGCTTCTTTCGTTGGCGCGGGAGTAGAAGATGCCGACGAAGCCGCTCGTTTCCGCGTTGCTCGCCGAAGGCAAAACCGACCGTGTGTTGCTCCCGATTCTCAATTGGCTGTTAAAGGAATGCGCCCCGGAGGGCGTGTTCGTCGGTCGCACGGTTTTCATCGAACCGATCCTTATGCAAGGCACACCGAAGGCGTTAACGAAACGGATTCCCAGGGCTTTGTCGGAACAATCCTGTGACCTTCTTTTTGTCCACCGCGACGGCGATGTTGAGGGCAATGTGACCGTGCAAGAGGCGCACTTACGCCGCGTAAAGGAGGTACGCGCTGTTTGTGACGTTGCACACGTCCCCCCGGTTGTCTGCGTCGTGCCGGTGCAGGAAACGGAAGCGTGGTACTTGCTCGATCAACAAGCCTTACGAAATGCAGTCGGTTTCCCGAAATCGACAACGCCGCTCGGTTTGCCCAAGATAAGCGAGATAGAAAAAGAGCGGGACGCAAAGAATTCTTTGAATCAAGCCCTCACCGCCGCCACCGGTTACAAGGACGCACGGCGGGCGCAGTTCGAGAAGGGGGAGCGGCTTCGATGCTTTTACGAACTGGAAAATACGCCGATGGATTATAACGCCCTCCGCGCCCTGCCCGCGTTCGGGAAACTGGAATCCGAACTGCGCGACACGCTGGCGCGGTTCGCTACGCCGTAGCCGTTTCCGTCTTTGGGGGGATCATCTTTTTCGCCCGCTTCGCGCCGTACCAGAGCGTGAGTAGCACCAGCACCGTTGTCACAATCGCGCCCGTCATCCCGGCGTCCGCGCGATCGAAGGCGAGCATCAGGAATAAGAGGGCGAGATACAGCATCGAGAACAGATACATGCCGAGCGTTTCGGACCGCTCCGTGGACGTGAACAGCGTACACGCGCGGAAGATCAGCGCGATGTTGAGGAGCACGGCGACGCCGACGTACCACGGCCCGACCAAGCCCTGCGCGAGCGGCAGGATCGAGACGACGGCGGTGAGTACCGAGTACAGCGCGATCTGCAGAACGGTCGCCGGGACGCCGGAAACCACCGGGAGCATCGGGATCTTCGCGCGGGCGTAGTCGTCTTTCATCAGAATCGCGAGTGCCCAGAAGTGCGCGGGTGTCCAGACGAAGATGATCGCGAACAGCCACCACGCCAGCGGCGACAGGGTGTCCGTCACAGCCGCCCAGCCGACGAGCGGGGGGAACGCGCCCGCCGCGCCGCCGATCACGATATTGTGCCACGTGCGCCGCTTGAGCAGGAGCGTATAGATGTTGACGTAGAACACCAGACCCGCCAGCGACAGGAGCGCGGTAAGCAGATTGGCGAACGCGAACAGTACCGCGAACGACAGCACGGCGAGCGTCAGTCCGAAGAACAGGGCGTTGCGCGACGACACCCGCTCGGTGATAAGGGGGCGGTTCGCGGTGCGCTTCATCAAGCCGTCGATGTCGCGGTCCACGACCATGTTGATCGCGCCCGCCGCGCCCGCCGAAAGGTACCCGCCGATCAACACGGCAAGGAGCGATTGCCAGCCGGGAAAGCCCCCCGCCGCCATGAACATCGGCATCACGGCAGTAACGAGAAGCAGGCTGTTGACTTTCGGCTTGGTAAGAATGACGTAGTCGCGGAGATGAGTGATCAGTGGTCGGTGGTTAGTGGTCAGTGCCGACTGCGGGCGCGGTGCATACGGCGCACGGTCTTCACTGTCCACTGACCACTGACCACTGATCACTGACCCCTCCACATGCGGAACCGACAACGCGAACGCCGAGACGGTGAGCAGGACCGCGCCGATCCAGACCAGGTCACCGAGTAACAGGTGGATGATCTGCATCCAGACCGGAGCCTTCAGGTAGACGTTCACGCCGCCGACCGCCATTTGCGTCACGAACAGCGCGGTCAGAAACTGTGCGAAGCGTTGGGTGTGCGCGGACGGACGCAGGTGCGCGGTCAAGCCGGAGATCAGGATAATGTACAGCCCGACCGAACCGGCGATATACGGGTGGAGCGTCCGCAATTTTTGCAGGAAGTGCGCGGTAGGCGACAGCGATTGCGCCATCGCGTCGGCGTGGTCGCGCACCGGGAACAGCGTGTCGCCGAGCGCGGTAATCGCGCCGGATGCCCCGAGGGCTAGCATACATACGAACGTCAGGAGCAGTCCCGCGCCAATCGCGCCCTGACCGCGCAGTTTGATGGTTTCCTTGCCGCTCGCCCACCACGCCGTTAGAGTCAGCGCGGTGAGCAGGAAGAACGTATTGACCAGGTGCAGGACCATCCAGATCGCGCGGGCGACGGTCGGGTTGTCGGCGACGTACCCTTTTTTGACCAGCACCGCGCCGATCAACCCTTCCAATCCGGTGAGGATCAGCGATGCGACAAGCGCGCCCTTGACCGGATGGTTCTTCTGCCGCCAGAAGACGACGAAGCCGAGTACGACCAGCGCGATAACGAACAACCCGTCCAACCCGGAGACGAGCCGATGCGTATACTCGATAACGCGGGCTATCGACGGCGCGGTCGGGATGTATTCGCCGTCGCACAGGGGCCAGTGCGCCCCGCAACCGTCGCCGGAGCGCGTCGCGCGAACTACGGTGCCGACAAGGATTACGAACAGGTTGTAGAACAGGACGAACCAGGCGAACCGCGACACGAACACCGGTAGCCCGGTTCGCGGCGCGGGCGCGTTCGGTATATCGGGTTCGGCAGGTTTGTCGGAGGATCGGTTGGAAGCGAACATTTCGTGCGTCGGGAAGCGGTCTAATCCCCGGTTTTCCCTGCGTCTATCATACACGATAGCCGTTGCGAACGCCCCGACCGACATTGTCAAACCCGGCACGAATTTTCGCGCCGGGATTATAAGCGAGGGCGCGAATCGTCCGTCACGCCCCGATCAGTCGTGTTACCCGTGCCTCATGGGGTGCGAACTGCTCCAGTTTCGCCCGTAACCGTTCCGCGTTCTGTCGCACAGCGTCCGCGCCGTCCGCTGTGTCGCATTTCCCATCGGCATCCGCCAGGTGCGCGAACGTCGTCTCGATAGCCATGCGTTCCCGAGTCACTTCCTCGAACAAGCGGGACGCCGTTTCGACGTATGTAATCCTTTCTTCCATCAAGACGATCTGACGCTCGGCGTCCGCGACGTTTGATTCCCTCGCGGTGTCGCCGACCGATTGTAACAGCCCCCGGTACATGGTAATTTGCTCCAGACAATACTCGACGATCCGTCTGTTGCATTGAACGCCGAAAACGTCGTCCGGTACCCCGGATACCCGTGCTATCTCGCGCATCTGTCGCTCGAACACCGACTCCTTGGCGACAAAACGTATGTACTGCTCCAGCAACGCCTCATACCGCGCCGCAGTTTCGGGTGATGCAGCCGCACCACCGCGATAGCCCGAGTAAATCCGTTCGATACGGGAGGGCGCGGAGCGCGTTTCTTCGTCGGCGGATGATAGCAATTCACGACTCAATTTTTCCCGCTCCAGTTTTCGTAGCGCGAAAGCACGGCGGTCCTGCAACGCTACATACCACCGCGACTCCGGCACATAGATCAGATATAACGCCTCGCCCGCCCCGGCGAGAAAGAGCGGCAAGGGGTCGCCGAACGCGGGCGTCAGCGCGCCGAAGCCGATGAGAGTGAGCAGGTTAATAGGTTCGGTGAAGGCTTTTTTGTATCGGGTGAGCATGTTTTTCGTTCATTTCTACGCTTCTATAAGTTCGGAGGTCGTGCCTGTTTGGGTAATCCGGGTACACGGTCGGGTGCGCCGGGCGAAAACCGATGCATCACGCCGTCCACGGCAGTCGCCCCACTCCGCTCTGGCCACAACACACTACGAACACAGTAATGTCCCTAAAGTTCGGGGGCGATGCGCAACCGTCGCCATTGATATGTCGCGGCGTTCAATGCATCATAATCGGCGGATTCGGTCGCGCCGGGTTTCGCCGGTTCGAAGCCTGCTTTCGTACCGAACGCCATCGCCTCAGGGGTCGCCAGATAATTCAGTAGTTCGCGGGTCGCTTTACGCTGATCCTCGGTGACAGCGGGCGAGTCGAGTAGCACCACGCTCTGGCGGGCAATGACCGGCGTTTGCGGTTCGATGACCGCGACATCCGCACGGGACTGGAGAACTTCCGACGCGGCGTTTTCCCATGTCCAGACTGCGCCATAGCGGTCCGGCTTTTGTGCGAATGACCGCGTGAGGGCAACAGCCCCGCTCTGCCCTGCGTCGTCATAGAACATCTTGCTTTCCCGTTCGCGAAGGAACGCGAAAAACCCCTCGCTCTTCGCGACTGTTTCGGCGGAGGAAAACTTCTGGTCGGCGGGGAGCGTCTCGCGATACTCCGCCAGGAGAACGCCGAGCGTGAAAAAGCCGCTACCCGTCGCGGCGGGGTTCGCATGGGAGAATCGTGGTAGATCGCGTCCGTCGTCGCCCGCCGTCGCGACCGCGCTTTTCGGCGCGAGGAGAACGAGCGACGTTTGCAGATAGGTTCGCGCTACATCCGGGTTGTCATAGTGGACGAGTTTCCCGCCCGACGTTTCGTTCAAGCGGTCCGCCCACACGGTGGAACCGGGACTCCACAGCACCGGCTTGAGTTTGCCGGAAATCAGACCTTGCAGAGCGTCGCGATCCTCGGCGTAGGAGACGGAAACGCGAATCCGCGACCGGTGTGAATCGTTGAACGCAGCTATCGCGGGTTCAATCCACCCCTTCTGACCGGTCGAGGCGAGGAGCGAGAGCGCGACTTCGTGGACGCACCCGATATTATCGTGCCACGTTTTGTCGGGGTGTCGGTGATACCACAACTCAAATTGGTAGCGATAATAGCGATAGCCCCCGAGCGAGGAGGTCAGCGCGAGCAGAGCGGCAGTGTGCTTGATCCAGAGGGTCACGCTGTTTGCGATCTTTCGTTCATGGAATGTCGAATTGACAAACGGAGCAGGCGTAAAAGTTCCACGGCTCCGAATATTCTTTTTCCGGGTGCGGTATGTCTGCCGCAGTATCACCTGCGAGGGCAAACAGATTCGCAAATAGCAAACAATTTTTTGCTAAAACTGTTGCGATTCCGTGACAGCAAAACACGGCTACGATATAATAAATACGGACAAGACACGCGCAATTAGAAGGCAAACAGATTCAGTGAAGGGAGTGTTACGATGAGTGTGCTAATTGCAGAGCGAGCGACAACGACAAAGAGTTTTACCCCCGCGCCGCGTTCCAAAGAGCGTGACGTGGCGGTTTTAGAGATACCGGTGCTAACGGACGAGGCGCGCCGGGTGCTGGACCGCGACGGTTTCCAATTGGCAATGGGCGCGGTGCCCGAGCGCGAGGACGAACGCCCGCCGGACGAGATCGTACGTGGGCGTTGCCCCGAGTGCGGCGATGAACTGGTGGCGAACATGTACTGGCACGCCGGGCGCGGCTACCTGTTGCGCTACGAATGCTGGGAAGGACTGCTACCGAACGGTCGGTGCCGATTTTACGCGGTGCCGTAATGAGTTAGTGATCAGTGGTCGGTGGTCAGTGAACAGTATGGGGAGGAGCGCGGTTTGGTGCGGTTGGTCGGACGGTGAACCGTTCCGCTATGCGCCTTCGGCGGACGCTCTGCGAGCGGGGACACCGGACGGCGAAACGCTGTCGGCTTCTCCGCACTCGGTGCGTCCGCCGAAGGCGCATAGCGGAACGGTTCACCGTCCGACCAACCGCACCAAACCGCACCCATTCACCTAACATCTAACCAAAAGAGAAAGGCTTAGTGTAATGAGTTTAGGAACGATGGATGCAATGACGCGCGCGGACGGCGCGAACGGGGTTGGCGGGCACGTCGGCGGCGGCGGTGGGCGCGAACTGAACCGGGTGCAGATTTTCAAGCAGGTGACGAAAGACCGCCTGTTAGATGTCGGCGATATGCTCTCGCTGGACGCGCGGCGTAACAAGATTTCGATCTCGCTGGTGGCGTTCGACGAGGATTATCACGCGACCACGCGGGTGCGACATTACATCGATGTCGCGGACGCGAAACTGGTCTGCTACGACATTGTGAACGGGTTTTTCACCGAGTGGACCGACCACAAGGGGTCGGCAGCGCGCGGTGGCGGCGGCGAGGGCGGCGGCAATGCCGAGGGGTTGCAGGCGCGTGTGCTGACGATCCGCAAGGACCCGAAGTACCGCCAGCCGTATGTGATCAAGGTGGACAACGGCGTCGGGGAGCAACTTCCCGGCGGGGCGGTGAAGATGGCGGAGATGACCGACTCGCTAACGATGCTGCTTTCCGAGTGGGACGCGCGCAAGATGGCTCTCACGATCATGGACTATATCCGCGATTGGGAGACGATCAATTTCCGCAAACGGCAGGAAGCGCAGACGCAGATCATCCCGCTCGCGCAAACGGCGGAGCCGTTTCGCAACCCGGGAGCGGATACCGGGAGCGGCGACGGTGACGTGGTGGCGACACCGGCACTGTCGAAAAATCGCTATGCCCGCGCGGCGGCGAATTAAGGCGCAGATCCGCCACCGCCGCTGACGCGTGGGACGAACCGGGGCCACATGATCGCGCGCGATCATGTGGCGGGGAGACGGACGGCGGCGGTGTGGAGGCGGGGCGGCACGACTTGTATGCTTGCTGCGACAAGAACCCGATTAACGGACCCGAATCCTGGGCTGAAACGGTCGGTCGTCCTAAAGCAACGCACCTTAACGCAGTTCCTCTGAAATCGGACCGTCGTTGAAACGTTGGTTCGAGGGTCAATCAGAACCCGACGACGTAAGGTGCGTTGCTTGAGGAACTGCGTTAAGGTGCGTTGCTTTAGGACGACCGACCGTTTTCAGGAAACTTTACGATTGCCGCTTCAAACACGCCGCGTGGGGAGCGTGATCGTAAACGTGGAACCGGTACCGACCGTGCTTTCTACGGTGATGGTACCGTTGTGCCGTTGCACGACGCCCCAGACGATACGCGTTCCCAGTCCGGTGCCGCCGGGCTTGGTCGAAACCGCGCCGTCCGTAAAGAGCCGCTCGCGGATGTGTTCCGGGATGCCATTGCCGGTGTCGATGACCTGGATTGTCACCGTCGTGCCGCCCGGGTCCGCGCGTGTCCGCAGGGTCACGCTCCCGCCCTCCGGGGTTTCGGGCAGGGCGTTGTTGACCAGATTGTACAGCGCGTTATAGATCTGCTTGCGGTCGAACTCTACGGGTGCCAGGGCGGGGTCGAAGTCGGCGATCAGAGCGACATCGCTTTTCGCGGCGACCGCCTTCAATGTCTGCAGGACGATTTCGCAGGTTTCGTTCAGGTTTGCCGTCTCGAAGTACGGCGGTGCCGTCTCGCCCTTGATCGCGTCGGCGATCTCACGGGTGCGTGCCTGGATCTGCTCGGCGGCAAACAGCGAGTTTTGTAGCATCCAGCCGTAGTCCTGTTGTACGGTGGCGGCGATCTCGCCGATACGCACGGCGATACCCTGGACTGCCGGTTCGTTGCACTGGCTACGTAGCAGTTCCAACTCCGCGAACAGGTTGTCGAGCATCGGCTCCAGCGTCTGCACCCCGGTCGTGATCGGCGTCAGCATGTTCTTGATGTCGTGCGAAACGTCGCCGATCACGTGGACGATCTCGGTGCGCCGCGCGGCTTCCACGAGCTGGAAATGCTCGATCCCGGTCGCCGCCTGCGCGCAAAGCACCTCCAGCACGGGCAGGTCCCGCTCCGTGAACGGCGCGACGTTCGCGTTAAGCACCTGCATCACACCGATAGGGGCGGCGTCTGCCCGCTTGATAGGTGCCGTCATCATGCTACGGGTTCGGTACCCGAAGCGCGCCTCGACCTCGGCGTTGTAGTCGCTACGCGCCGAAACGTCGCCGTCCAGGCGCGACACACCGGACCGGAATACAGTGCCTGCGATCCCCTTATCGGCGGCGATTCGCGTACCGATCAGTTGTTCGCCGGACCCGCCGATGACATAGCGGAAGACCAGCGTATCGTCTTTAGGATCGTGCAGGTAAACGGTACCGGCGTCGGCGCGCAACACGTCTAACGCGATCCGCAACGTTTCCCGCACCATCGGATCGGTCCCCGGGTGGGTGAACAGCGTTTCGCTGACACGGCGGATCGCCTCTATCTGTCGTTCGCGCTGCAGAAGAAGGGACGAAGCGTCCTCTGCCGGGATCGGCGCGCCGTCCGCGCCGACGTTTGTTTCGTTGGTAACACTCATGGCTTCCGACTATGATACACCACGTGGGACGAAGCGTACACCGTTTGCGAAAGATTGCACCCGTATTTTATGCGGATTCGGCACGGTACGGTGTCAGGGCACGACCTTCGCGAGAAACATCCCCGCCAGATACGAGCGCGACGTATCTGTCATTGTCAGGTAGATTGCGCCGGGCACGTAGCCGTCCCGCGCCGCGCCCAGCACGAGGCGCATCGAATAGGCGTTGGAGAATATCTTCACCTTCGGCAGGTCATCACTCGCGAGATTTTCGCGGTAATGCAGGTGAATATGCGGGTTGCTTACGCCAAACTCGCCGCTGAACGGGACAGTGACCTCGCAGTTTTGCGGTATGCCCTTTTTGAAAAGGAATATGCGAACCGCGCTATCCGGGAAAAAGTCCTTGCCCATACGCAGTAACAGTCCTTGCTTGTCTATCTCGGCGCGTCCCAGCCGGAAGGGGCGGTTGTAGATGCGCCCGGAAAGGTCGCCCGTGGGTAGCGGTTTCGCTGAAACGTCCAATGCCCATTTCGGCGTAGCGGCGGCGGGGGCGGCGCGTTTCTGCGCGGCGGCGGGCGTGGCATAAGTCAACAGGAAACAAAGGATCGGTAGAACGGTGCGGTGCATCAGGGATCGGTTCCTTTCGGGGTTATCCGTGTCTTCATCAGGGAGACACCGGACAGTGCCCCCCGGTTGCCCGATATTGCGGTAAAGTAGCGATTGTCATGCCTATCCCTTACGCCGATTTCCACTCCCACACGACCGCCTCCGACGGAACCGCCACCCCCGAGGAACTCGCCCGCGCCGCCGCCGCCGCTGGTCTTTCCTACCTCGCGGTCACCGATCACGATACGGCGAAGGCGGTCGGGGCGGTGATCGACGAAGCGCGGCTCCTCGGTACGCTCAAAATCCTGCCCGGCGTGGAAATCTCGGCGCGGGGCAAGCCCGGTTCGTGTCATCTGCTCGGTCTCGGCGTGGACCATCTCCATCCGTCACTCAACGACACGCTCGCGGAACTGCTCGCGGCACGGAATGACCGCAACGAACTACTAGCGGCGCGGTTGACACGTCTCGGCGCGCCAGTCTCGGTGGCGGAGGTGCGCGGCTACGCGCCCGTCGGGGCGAACCTGGGGCGTCCGCACTTCGCGAAAACGTTGCTTGCCAAGGGCTACGTCGGGAGTTTGCAGGAAGCCTTCGACCGTTATCTGGGCGATAACGCGGCAGGCTTCATTCCGAAAGAGGATCTGTCGCCCGCCGACTCCATCGCGCTAATCCACTCCGTCGGCGGTTTGTCGTTCCTCGCGCATCCGGGACTGCTGAACCTCGCCGGGCACGAAACGATGGAGACACGGATAAAAGCCTGCAAAGACGCGGGACTGACCGGGATCGAAGCGTATTACGGTCGGCACTCGCCCGCCGAAACGGAGATGTTTCTGCGCCTCGCGCGTAAGTATGACCTTCTGGTGACGGGCGGATCGGACTACCACGGGGCGAACCGCCCGGGGACATACCTGAACCGCGTTTTGAACGAGGGCACGGAACCGCTCCCCGCGAACCTCCTGCCGGAGGTGTTGCTGGAACGGGCGGTCGGTTAGGGGGGAGGTTCCGGACCGTGAACGGTTCCGCTTCGCGCCTTCGGCGGACGCCCTGCGGGCAGGGAATCCGGTACGGAGGAGCCGGTAGCGTATCGCCCCCGTTATCCCCGCCCGCAGGGCGTCCGCCGAAGGCGCGAAGCGGAACCGTTCACGGTCCGACGCAAGAAGCGTTACTGACCACTGTTCACTGACCACTGACCACTAATCACTGACCACTAACCACTAACCCTTCACGGAAACCGCTCCCCTTTTTCCACGCTCCGCAGGAAGGCGACGTACTCCCCGCGCAACTCCTCGTCGGTCTCATTCAGCAGGGCGGCGCGTAACAGTGCGCCGGTCGCTTCCGTGATCTCGTCCGTGACCAGCATCCGCAACGCCATGAACGCCTGACGGCGAACAATGGCTTCATCGTCGCCGAACGCTTCGCCGAGGGCGTCCCAGTCCAGTTCGTCGCCGAGTCCTGCCCGCCCATAGACGCACCACACCCGCACCATCGCCGACTCGTCCGAGTCCTGCGTTTCACGGAGCGCGGCGACCGCTTCCGCCCCCTGCCCCACGTCGCCGAGCGATTCGGCGGCATAACAGCGCACGACTTCGTCCGGGTCGGAGAGGAGGCGTAGTAAAGTACGGGTGACTTCGGAGCGTCGTACCCCGATCCACCCGAGGGCTTCCGCCACATTCGCGCGTACCAGATCGTCGGGGTGCGCCGCCAGCCCGAGCAACGCGACCACCGCTTCCCGCGCGCGCAGGATGCCCAGCGTTTCGACTACCTCGGCTAATACCGCGTCGTCACGCTCCGATTGGAGTCGCTCGATCAGGACCGGGATCGCTTTCGGCGACGGCAGTTTGCGCACCATTTGCGCGGCAATAAGGCGGACTTCCGAATCCTCCACCACGAGAGCGGCGAGCAGGTGCGGCGTCGGGTCGGAGTAGGGATCGGTGAACGAAAAGGAACCGATCATACCGTGCGCCACAGTTCCCGGACCTTGTTGGCGGAATAACGGATCAAATCGCCGTCCCCGTAGAAGATTTCCAGCGTCACGGTGTCGTCGTAACCGGACGCTTTGAGCAGGCGCAATTCCCGCTTCCAGTCAATCGTCCCCGCCCCGATGGCGAGGTGATCGTCGCCGCGCCCCTTGTTGTCGGACAGGTGGACGTGCGCCAAACGATCCCCATAGCGCGACAGGAGGTCCGCCGTGTGTGACTTTCGCCCGGCGGTCGCTATATTGGCGTGCCCGATGTCGAGATGAAATCCCAGACCGGGCACCGCGTCGAATACGGGGGCGAGCACGTCGGCGGAATCCCCTTCGACATTTTCCAGCATCAGGCGGATACCCGCGCCCTCCGCGACGGCGCGGATTTCTTCTATCGCGGTGATATTGCGCGCGTTGATGTAATCGGGTCCGTAGCCGGGTACCCGGCAGTCGAGGTGCAGGTTCATCCGATCCGCCCCGACCCGCGCGAAAAACTCCAGACAGCGCAGGGCTTCGGTCACCGCCCCCGCCTGCACCGCGTCGAACGCCGACCCGAACGGCAGATAGTACGCGGTATGTCCGACGACTCCCAGCCCATGATCCGCAAGCGCGGACTTGATGCGGGGCGCGTCCAACTCCGAGGCGCGGCAGGCGGGCGGTTCCAGCGTCAGGTCCAGAAACTCGAAGCCCAGTTCGGCGGCGCGGGCAATCTCTTTGAGCGGATCGCGAGCGGGGTTATTCATCATTCCGAGGCGCATAACTCCTTCAGTATACGGCGAATGTTCGGGGCATGTCGCGACACGGACGGCGAGAACAGGGTAAAATGAGCGGTAACACCGATGCGCGAAAAATACCTGATCGAATCGAACGGACAGGTCTACGGACCGGCGGACGTAGACCAACTGATCCAGTGGGTCGCCGAAGGGCGCGTCGTCGCCCAAACGACTCTGATCCACGCCGAAAGCGGGGAGCGGAAATTGGCGAGCGACCACGCCGAGCTGCGCTCCTGGTTCGCACCGACCTCGCCGACCCCGGGTGCGACCGCGTTCCAGACGCCCCCGCCGCCGCAGGGACGCGCCGGGGACGGCAACGCAACGGGTGTGGGCGGCTATCCCGGCGGTTACGCGCAGCAACAACGGGAAATGCCGCGCCAACCCTGGAGCGGCGACTACCAGCAATCCGCCCCCGTCCCCTATCGGGGCTACGGCTACGGCGAGAACGATAGCGGTACCGGGGCGATGGCGCAACTCCCGGCGGAACTGCAGGGAGTGAATTTCGGTGCCTTCTTCGCCTCGCTTTTATGGTCAATCTTCAACAAATCCTATCTGGGGTTGCTGGTGCTGGTTCCCGCGATTGGCTGGGTCGTGCCGTTCATCTTGCTGTTCAAAGGGAATGAATGGGCGTGGCAGAATCGTCGTTTCGAGAGCGTCGAACAATTTCGTCAGGTGCAACAGGCGTGGGCGTTGTGGGGAGTCGTTTTCTTCCTGATCAACGGCGTTTTCTGGCTTTTGATGATCCTCGGGGGTATCTTCTCCGGCATCAATCCGTGAAATGTGGTGTGCGTCGGACCGATTTCGGGAGGAGAAGCATCTACTTTCTGCGACTGGTTCCCGGTTCATCGTAGTATGAGATACGCGGTTGCCCCGGAACCTCACCCCCGGGCACCCTCTGGCTCCCCCTCTCCGTGCCGGAGAGGGGGAGCCAGAAGGGACACACGGCAAACGTCTCGCCCCCGGTATCTTACTCCCCCTCTCCGGCACGGAGAGGGGGTTGGGGGGCAGGGCGATTGCATTATCGTTTCCTCGGTTGAAACGCGCATATAAACGCGGGTTGAAACCCACGTCTGTGGGCAACTTCGTTGCCGAACGTCCTTC
>JAYULM010000200.1:0-3820 GCA_043763605.1 Armatimonadota bacterium
GAAGCGGAGCCGCTGTATGACGAGGCGTTGACGATTTGCCGTGCCGTGTTGCCGTACCCGCACAACCGCATTGCCGCAACCCTCAACAATTTGGCGGGACTCTATAAAGTGCAGGGGCGGTACAAGGAAGCGGAGCCGCTGTATGACGAGGCGTTGACGATTTGCCGTGCCGTGTTGCCGTACCCGCACAACCACATTGCCATAAGCCTCAACAATCTGGCAAGTCTCTATGAGTCGCAGGGGCGGTACAAGGAAGCGGAACCGCTGTATGACGAGGCGTTGACGATTCGCCGTGCCGTGTTGCCGTACCCGCACAATGATATTGCCACAACCCTCAACAATTTGGCAGGTCTCTATAAAGTGCAGGGGCGGTACAAGGAAGCGGAGCCGCTGTATGACGAGGCGGTAAAAATTATGCGGGCGACATTGGGAGATGACCACCCCAATACAAAAATTGTGTCGAGGAACTTCAATGGGTTGCGTGGCAAGATCAAGGGACAACCTGTATCACAAATGACCCCCGTGACGCCCAAAAAAGGCTTTATCGACACAGTAAAAGGTTGGTTTGGTGTAAAATAGGTTCGGGTTGCGTCGGTGAAGCCTTTTGCTGACCTTTTCTATTTCTATGTCATCGCCCTTGCCGGAGTATGAGCAGGCGGCGCAGTCAAACTATCCTCCGTTGCCGCTACGAGACGCTTTCGTGACCGACGCCTCCGAGTGGTTCTTCGCTCCTTGCCCCGCCGCTCGCGGTCAGATTCCAGACGCCGATCAATACCAGGAACGCCCCGATTGCCGCCCATGCCGTGAACGGTTCGTGCAGGAGCGCGACGCCGATCAGGGTGCCGACGACTGGTTGCAGGAAGATGAACAGCGTCACGTCGGAGGCGTCCGTGGTCTCGAGCAGGCGGAACCAGAGCGGGTAGGCGATCAATGTGCAGCCGGTCAGCAAGTACGCGAACGCCCACCATGCCCCGGTGGTCGGATGCGCGGTTCCGTTTGCGACGGTTTCCCAGACGGCGAACGGTGCCAGCAGGAGCGAGCCGAGGAGAAACTCGTACGTCACGATGGTCAAGCCGGAGTAGCGCGCCGTGAGCCGCTTCACGGTGAGCACCGCACCCGCCTCGAACAGGAGCGAGAGCACCATCAAAATGTTGCCGAGCAGGGGGAACGTCCCGCCCGCGCCGCCGCTCTTCTGCGTGGACAGCACGACCGTCACCGCCCCGGTCAAGCCGAACACGATCCCGAACAGGCGCGGGACGGTCAACCGCTCCTTCAGAAATACGACGGCAAGCGCGGCGATCCAGACCGGCTCGGACGCCATGATCAGCGCGGCGGCGGTCCCGGACGAAAGCGCGAGTCCGCCGTAGTTGAACACGTAGGTCAGCCCCATTCCGAGCAGGGCGAGCCGGAAAAACGCGCCGTAGTCCTCGCGCCGTACGGACAACGCCGCGCGGTTGCGCCACAGAAGCCACGCCGCGAGTAGCAGACCGGCGACACCGAACCGGAAAAACGCCAGCCGGAACGGACCGAAGCCCGGCGCGTCCGGCGTCCCGATGGCGATCTTTCCGGTCACGTACGCTCCGCTCCAGAGGAGTGAGCAGAACGTGGCGACGAAAGCGGTGCGCGGCGTCAGGGTGGAGCGTTGGCTTGCCGCGCGGGGCGTTTCCGGCATCAGGGTGCGACCGTGCCCCCGGACCAGCGGTCGTACGCCGGGGCGACGAAATCGTCCAGGCGACGCAAGAGGCGTTCCGGGTCCGACTCGGCGATGAGCAGGGCGTGACTTTCGGGGCGCACGAAACCCGCCGCGACCGCCGTTTCCAGAAACGACAGCAAACCGTCGTAGAAGCCGTCCGTGTTCAGCAGGGCGCACGGCTTGCGGTGCAGTCCGATCTGCGCCCAGGAAAGTACCTCGAAAATCTCCTCGAAAGTCCCCCAACCGCCCGGAAGCGCGACGAACGCGCCGGACAGGTCCGCCATCATCGCCTTGCGCTCGTGCAACGTTTCCACGAGGTGCAGTTCGTTCAATCCGGTGTGCCCGATCTCCCGCGCCATCATCGCGCGGGGCAAAACACCGATCACTTCGCCGCCCGCCGCAAGCGCGGCGTCCGCGACCGCACCCATCAGACCGACCGACGCGCCGCCGTACACAATGCCGATCCCGCTTTCGGCGAGCAGACGGGCGAACGATTCGGCGGCGTCGCGGTGTGCGGGATTCACACCGAAGGACGATCCGCAGTAGATGCACACCCGGCGCGGGGAAAATAGTTCGGAAGAGTTCACGCCGTCCATGATACCGTCTGTACACCCGAATTTCCGGTGGTATACTCGATTCAGGAACGTAGCCGCCATGAAACAAACGACCCGCCCGCAAAGGCTTGCATTGACGTGGCTGTTGCTGCTACTGATCACGCTCTATACGGTTGTCATCCCGCGCGGCGAGCGATGGTACGACGCGGACGGCTCCGTCTGCATGGCGGCGGAGATCGTCTGCTGTATCCCACCCGCCACCGGTGAAGCCGCCCCGGTCGTCGCCACAATCCACCCGGGTCTGGGGAATTTCATCAGCGACGAGGGTTGCACCGATTGCCGCTTCGTGTCGCTCAACGCGTCGCACCGGCGGTCCGATACCTTGCTCAAAGCCTCGCCCGGCGAGGAGACGGTCGCGCTACCCGTTGCTCTGTACCGTCCTTCGACGCCCGCCATCGTTCTCCGCGCCGGTTCTCACGCTACCCGACCCCCGCCTTCTTTTCACGCGCGAATCGCGCGCCGAACCTCCGCACCCCGCGCCCCGCCGGTTTCCTGATCGCTATCGCTCCGCCGAACTTTCCTGCTCACCCCGGGAGAAGTGACGCCTGTTATCGTTTCAGGAGAAAATCATGAACTGTATTTCAAACCGCCGAAACCGCCGCGCGGCACTTGCCGCCGCGTTTACATTGATCGAACTGCTCGTGGTCATCGCGATAATCGCGGTGCTCGCGGCGATACTGTTTCCCGTATTCGCGTCGTCGCGGGAAAAAGGGCGGCAAACCGCCTGCCTTTCCAACATGAAGCAGGTTGGACTCGCCTTCGCACAGTATCTTTCCGACCATGACAGCACGTACCCGACGTGCGACAACGACAAGGCGAAAATCTCCGGCATGCCGCCCGAACCGGAAACGCCGGAAGAGGACGGTCCCCCGGAACGTGATTGGCATATCGTGCTCCAGCCGTACATCAAAAACTTCGCGGTGTTCCGGTGCCCGTCCGACGATTCGACCATCCCGACCGATCCGCGAAACCCGGACCTCGAAATCAAAAAGGAGTACGTTTCGTCCTACACGGTGAACGGCTGGTCGGAGTACGATCTCGCGGAGGCGGCGGTTACGCGCCCGGCGAACTGGATTCTGCTCGCGGAACGCAATAACAAGGTGCGCGGTCCGAAGACATGGTGGATGTTTTACTGGTGGACGTGGCAGGGAGCCAGCCCGCAGGTCTGGCCCCCCGCCGCGTCGCCCGACCCCGCCGCGAACGCCGCCGCCGATCTCGCGCTGACCCGCCACACGCAAACCGCGAACTGGCTTTACGGAGACGGGCATGTCAAATTGGCGAACTTTTCGACGCTCTGGAAGCCGGGTAGGGAAAACGCGTTCTGGCCCAATCCGCCGAAGTAGCTATGGGAACCGCGCCCGCCTCGTTTTTCCTCCCTCCCCCCAGCCCCCTCCCTCAGTTCCTGAGAGAGGGGGAGTCCTGAGTCGAAACGTTGCTACGCTTCCCGAACCGACCGACAAACGGGACCGCCTCGCTACTTCGGACTCCCCCTCTCTCAGGAACTGAGGGAGGG
>JAYULM010000201.1:0-1085 GCA_043763605.1 Armatimonadota bacterium
GCGGCAACCGGGCACGTATACCCGGTTGCCGCCCGCCGTTGTCAGGCACATTCGGTCGATCAGGCTTGGAGCGGCGCGGCGGCGGACGCCTTCTGCGCGCGCAGGGCGCGCAACCCGGCACCACCGCAGGCGAGCATGCCCAGCCCCGCCAGCATCAGCGAGGAAGTCTCCGGGACGACCGCCGGACCTGTGGCGAACGTCGTGATGTTCGTGTCCGCGTCCGACTCGTATGCCCACCCGCGCACTGTCAACGCGCCGCTGTCCGAAGATGGGGTGTTGTCGTACACGATGTCTAAGAAGCCATAGTGGAACCCCGAATCGAGGGCGGGCGACTCGAAGCGGAAGCCGAGGAATCCCTCGACTATACTCCCCTGAACGCCGTTCCATTCACCCGCGTCACCCGCGATGTCGTTGGTTGTATTGTCGGGATCTGCTGTCGCCACATAGTCAAAGGTGCGTGCCGCAGAGATGACGTAGTTCGTACCTAATCGATACGGGTCGTTAGAACCGATAAATTGCCGGTTGGAGCCGTCGCCACCCGTCTGTAAAACGAACGAGGTGTTGTTATAGACGACAGAACTGTACGTAAAGGTAGCCGCAATCCCGTTCACCTGGAAAGGAGACCCGACCGCGCCGCCGAAATTGATGACGAGCGATTGACCGCCCATGATAGTAAAGGGCGTAAAGCCCACGCTGGTGCTGGTGACGACGGCGGCTTGCGCGGACTCGCTACTCAGTCCTGCTATCGCCAGAAGTCCGTAGCCGGCGAGTTTGATTGTTGTACTTTCTTTCATGCATTCCTCCGGGGAGATGAGTGCTGCGGAAATGCCGCGACCGGGCGATTCCGGCATCGGGGATCGGAGACCGAGTGAACGACTGCTATCGGTTTAGATGATCCGTAGCGATGATAATACGAAACGGCTAAAATGTCAAATGATAGCATCTGATCGCAGGGCGATTGCATTATAGATTGGTTGCTTGCCCGTCCCATAGAAAACGCGGGTTGAAACCCACGTCTGTGGGCAACTTCGTTGCCGAACGTCCTCCGGACGGAATTGGATTGCTGGTTTTGTTGCCGGCAGACG
>JAYULM010000202.1:0-14061 GCA_043763605.1 Armatimonadota bacterium
CCCCCTCTCCTCGGAGGAGAGGGGGCGGGGGGGTGAGGCTTCCGGGAACGGGCGAAGATTATTATGCTAACACAGCAAACAAAACGAAATGTAACGACAGCCGCCGCTTCCCTGATCGGGATCGCGGTACTGTCCGGTTGCCACGTGGATATGTGGATTCAGCCGAAGGCGAAGCCGTACTATCAGTCGGACTTCTTCTCCGACGGGCAGGCATCGCGCCCGCTGGTGGAAGGTGCGGTCCCGCAGGGTACGCTCCGGTTGCGCGACGCCTACCATACTGGCTACGACTCACAGGGCACCGGGGCACCGGCGGGTCCATCGGCGCAGGGCGCGGCGACAGCGGCAGAACAGAACGCGAGTCCTACCGGCACGTCGCAGGGCGCGACCCCGACCGGCGGATCACGCATGGGGCAGGGGGCGCGGCTGACCAAAAAGATTCCGGCGGAAGCCGTGAAGTCTTTCGCGTCGCCGAAAGAAATGTTGCTACGGGGGCAGGAGCAGTACAACGTGTATTGTCAGCCCTGCCACGGCAAGACCGGCAACGGCAACGGCATGATCATGCAGCGCGGCGTCGGGTACTGGCAGAAATTAGCCGCGTCGTACCACACGAAGCGAATCCGCGAGATCGAGGACGGGCACATCTACGACGTGATCACCAACGGTTACGGCGTGATGTACGGCTACTCGTCGCGCATTCAGGACATCAATGACCGCTGGGCGATTGTGGCATATACCCGCGCCCTGCAACGAGCGCAATCCGGAGTCCCCGCGACATCCGAACTGGAAAACAAGATCAAGCAGAGCACGGTAGAAGCACCCGTCGAGGAGTCCGCTGACACACGGAAGGGCGAGTCGATGCGCGAAGCCGGTGCCGATAATGAGGGCGAGATCAAATCGGAAGCGGACCCGAAACCGGCGGGGGGAGTGAACCACTAATGGCGGCGGAAATTTATCAGGACGCCACTCCTGGCGACAAGCGCGGTCCGATCTTCGGCGACGTGGAAAAGGTAGCCGGATTCTTTAAAATGGCGGGCATCCTCGGTTTTGTCGGGCTGATCGTGGCGGCGGCACTCGGTGGGGTAGCGAAAGACGGTCACATCTCCGGCTTGAATCTGGTGTTCCAGTCATATACCTACGGCTACATCTTCTGGCTGATGTTCTCGCTCGGCTGTCTCGGCGTTCAGATTCTCGCCAGTATGCTCCGCGCGACATGGGCGATTGCGATCCTGCGCGTCGCGGAAGCGGGGGCGTCCAACTTGCGCTACCTGTTCTTCCTCGGCTTGCCGCTGATCGCGTCGATGTTCTTTGGGGAGCAGATGGGTTTCCACCTGTATCACTGGACCTCGCCGGAAGCGAAACTCGACCCGGTGCTCGTGTTCAAGTCACCGTACCTGAACAATGTGGCAGTGCTCTTGCGCTACCTGCTGTTCTTCGGCATCTGGATCTACTACTATACCTATCTCGCCGAGGGTAAGAACGGTACGCATACTCAGGAGAGGACGCCCGACGAGAAAACCGCGAATGCCCTCGCGCAAAACCGCGTGAACGTCGCCGCACCGGGGTTCCTGGTTTTTGGTATCACGATCACGTTCTTCTTTACCGACATGGTGATGAGCCTCGACCCGCACTGGTTCTCGACCATCTACGGCGTCTGGTGGGGGATGGCGGGGGTATCGTCGGCAATCGCGCTCGGAGTGATCTTCCTGACCTCGTTCCACAACCGCAAGCCGTATGACTCGATTGTGACGCCCGCGCTGACCAAAGACCTCGGCAACATGATGTTCGGGATGACGATGCTGTGGGGGTACTTCTCCATATCGCAGGCACTCATCTACTGGTCGGGCAACCTGCCGGAATACGTGACGTTCTATTACGCACGGTTCCAGGGACCGATGGCGACCCTCGGGTTCGCTATCGTGCTCGGGCAGTTCTTCACGCCGTTCCTGCTCCTCCTGTCGGGGCGCACGAAGCGGACGCCGCACATTCTGCGCAACGTCGCGATCATCATCATTTCGGTGCGTATTGTCGACATCTGGTATCAGGTGATCCCGTTTTTCAACCGCTCGCTGACCGACGTGACCGCGATAGCGGTGGACCTTGCGGCGTGGGCGTTAGTCGGTGGGGTATGGGTCACGCTGTTCGCGATGCATTACCGCCGGTCGGTGCCGGTGGTGTCGTATGACACCCGGCTACAGGAAGCGAAGTTAGACGCGGGGCATTAGTGGTCAGTGGCGAGTGAATAGTGGTCAGATTTCTAGACCGCTTCGCTTTCCGATCTTTCTGACCACTGACCACTACACACTGGACACTAATAAAATGGCACACGATAACCACGATCACGGATATGAAATTGACCGCGTCCCGAAAGATCTGCTCGGGCAGATGGGCTACGAAACGCGCGATGTCGGACCGGTCGCGATCCTTCGCTGGATCAGCGGATTGTTTGTATTCATCGGGATTGTTTCCGTGGGGACGCTATTTTTGATGAATAACTTCATCCCGGAGACCGGACGCGTGGCGTATGAGTCGGAGATTTTCCGGACTACGCCGATTCGTAACACGCCGCCGCAGCCGCAGCTACAGACGTTGCCCAAGCGCGATATGATTATGTATCGGCGCGACGAAAAGCGGGTGTTGGATGGATACAGCGCGACGAGCGAGGGGCGCGTTTCGGTGCCGATCAGCGAGACGATTGACGCCATCGCGGCGGAAGGCATTTCCGGCGTGAAATCCGTCGCGCCGAAACCTGCCACCGATTCGTATCCCGGCTCCGGCAAGTATGTGAACGACGGCACGGACGGCACCGCCGAAGCCCCGGAAACCAACGACGGCGCGGAAGCGCAGACCGCGACCCCCGGCTCGGGACGCGCGACCGATGTTTTGACCGAAGAGCGCAAAAACGTGCCGAACGAAGCGCACGAACAGGGCGGACATGGCACTGAGAATTAGAAAGTGCTGGTGACTTAAAATGTGCAGGAGTATGACACGGATTTTCGCGGGGATCACGGCAGTCGCGGCGGCAACGCTTGCGGGATCAGCCGCGTTCGCGCAGGTCGGGGCTACCGGTCGCCAACAGGACCCGCCGCCGAGCCTGATGAACCCGTACACGCCGCCCAGAGCCACCGGCATCAACGCGGCGACGGACGTTAAGTTCGACCAGAAGTTAGACACGCAGATAACGCTGGGGAACACGTTCCGCGACGAATCGGGCGCGACGGTCGACCTGAAGAAGTATTTCAGCAAGGGCAAGCCGGTCATTCTGGTGATGCCGTTCTACAAGTGTCCCGGTATCTGCTCGGCGATGCTGGACGGCGTGCTGAAAACGGTCGCCGACAAGCGCAACAAGTTTCAGATCGGGCGCGACTACCAGGTCGTGACGGTGAGCATCGCGCCGAAAGAAACGCCGGAACTGGCGACGGCGAAGAAGCAGGAGTATCTGTCGCTCCTCGGGGTGCCCGGCGCGGAGACCGGGTGGCACTTTCTGACCGGCGACGAAGCGAATATCCGCAAGTTGGCGGACGAGATCGGTTATAAGTACAAATACGATCCCAGGACCGACAACTACGCCCACGCGAGCGGTATAGTAGTAGCGACGCCCGATGGGCATGTTTCACGCTACTTTTACGGCGTGGAATATCCGGCGGGGCAGATGAAATTGGCACTGACCGAGGCGAGCCAGGGCAAGATCGGCTCCGTGGTGGACCAGGTTATTCTGTTCTGCTACCATTATGACCCGCAGACCGGGACATACGGGCTGGCGATTTTTCGGGTGATGCAGGTCGCGGGTTTTTCCACGATCTTTCTGCTCGGGTTGTTTATTGTTCCGGCGATCATCAAGGACGCGAAGGCACCGAAAATCATGCCCGCTGTCGGAACGGAACGTTCCGCTGCCGCTGTTTCCGCGCCGGGGTCTGTGAAAGAGGATAAAGCGTAACGTATGGGCGAGCAATCATCCGCATTCGGGTCTACTCCGTGGCTTCCGGTCGCGGCGTCAACCTACGCCGAGGACGTAGACAAACTGTTCTGGGCGTTGACCGCGCTCACCGTTTTGTTTACGGTGCTCGTGTTTTCGGTCGGCATCGGGCTGGCGACGTATTACCGGCGCGGCAACAAAGTCGACCGTTCACGCCCGGTCGGGCACAACACTCTGCTGGAAGTCGGGTGGAGTCTGCCGCCGCTCCTGCTCGGTCTGGGAGTCTTCTTCTGGTCCGCGAAAGTGTATACGCAAGTATATACCGTACCGAAAAACGCCAAGGAAGTGTTCGTGATCGGCAAGCAGTGGATGTGGCATCTGCAACACACGAACGGCATCCGCGAAAACAACGAACTGCATATCCCGGTCGGCGAGCCGGTCAAGATCGTGATGATCTCGCAGGACGTGATCCACGCGTTTTACGTGCCCGCGTTCCGTCTGCAACGCATGACGCAACCGGGTCAGTACACGACATTCTGGTTTACACCGACCAAGACCGGCAAGTTTCACCTGTACTGCAACATGTACTGCGGTACCCAGCACAGCGAGATGGGCGGCTGGGTGTATGTGCAGAGCCGGGGCGATTACCGGAAATGGGTCGCGTCCGCCGTGCAACCGGTGGCGACCGGCGGCTACCCGGATAAGATCGGCGGCTTGACGGCGGGGCAGCGCGGCGCGGCGTTGTACGAGAAGTATCAGTGCGCGTCGTGCCACTCGTCTGAGGCGGTACAGCGCGGTCGCGGTCCGTCGCTCGTCGGCTTGTTCGGCAAGACGCGGCAACTCGCGAACGGCAAGAAGGTAGTCGCGGACGACGGCTATCTGCGCAACGTGCTGTACTACCCGCAGGATTACCCGCTCGCGGGCTGGCAACAGGGCATGCCGTCCTATAAAGGCTCGCTGAGCGAGGAAGACGTTTTGCAGATCAACGCGTATGTAAAAACGCTCTCGGCGGCGAAACCCGCGCCGGGCAGTCCGCAACAACGGGGCAACGGCGTTCTGCCGGAGCAAAATAACGGAGGAGTCAGCGACCGCGAAGGAGCGCGCGCTGCAAATACCGACAACCAGCAATGGCGGTATATGTATGGAGGGGAGCGATAGATTATGAGCGTCCAAGCATTCGACGCGCCCGATGGTGGCGCGAACCGGGGACGTGTGGCGGTCGTGGATTCCCAATCCGGGGCGGATCGAGAGCCGGAAAGTCTCGCTCCCGACCCCGTACACGCCAAAGTGACCGAGGATGGTATGCCGCGCTGGCACTACCTGAATGCGGCAAATACGATCCAGTCGTGGCTGTTTACCGTGGACCACAAGCGCATCGCGATGCTGTATTTGATCAGCATTTCGGTAATGTTCTTGCTCGGTGGCGCGGCGGCGGGCATGATCCGGGCGGAACTTACCAGCCCGAAGGGGCAGGTACTTTCGAGTGAGGCGTACAACAAGATGTTCTCCTCGCACGGGATCATCATGGTCTTCTTTTTTCTGGTGCCGTCGATCCCGGCGACCATCGGAAACTTTCTGATCCCGATCATGATCGGGGCGCGTGATCTGGCGTTCCCGCGTCTGAACCTCGTGTCCTGGTATCTGTACATGATCGGTGGCACGATGACGCTTTCGGCGATTCTTTTCGGCGGCGTCGAGACCGGGTGGACGTTCTACACGCCGTACTCGTCGGTGTACGCCAACTCGAACGTCGCGCTCGCCATCGGCGGCATCTTTATCGCCGGGTTCTCGTCCATCGCGACGGGGCTGAACTTCATCGTCACGATCCACAAGATGCGTGCGCCGGGCATGACGTGGTTCCGTCTGCCGCTCTTTATCTGGGCGATGTACGCGACCTCGGTCATTATCATCCTTGGAACGCCGGTCGTCGCGATCACGCTACTGTTAGTCGTCGCGGAGCGGACACTCGGGATCGGTTTCTTCTCGCCGGAACTCGGCGGCGACCCGGTGCTGTTCCAGCATATGTTCTGGTTCTACTCGCACCCGGCGGTGTATATTATGATGCTCCCGTCGCTCGGGGTCATCAACGAACTGATCGCGGCGAACACCAAGAAGCGGATCTTCGGGTACTCTTTCGTGGCGTTCTCCAGTATCGCCATCGCGGTCTTCGGGTTTCTGGTCTGGGGACACCACATGTTCGCGACCTCGCAGAGCATGTACTCCTCAATGGTCTTTTCGGTGATCTCGTTCCTAGTCGCCGTGCCGTCCGCGATCAAGGTCTTCAACTGGCTGGCGACGATGTACAAAGGCTCGGTCGAGTTTTCGGCGACCATGTACTACGCGCTGTCGTTCATCGGTCTGTTCGTGATCGGCGGCTTGACCGGCTTGTACCTCGCGGCACTCGCGGTAGACATCCACCTGACGGCGACGTACTTCGTCGTCGCGCACTTCCACTACATCATGGTCGGCGGCGCGTTGACCGGGTATATGGGGGCGTTGCACTTCTGGTGGCCCAAGATGACCGGGCGGCTGTACCCGGAAGGTCCGGCGAAAATGTCGGCGATCATCCTATTCGTCGGCTTCAACCTGACGTTCTTCCCGCAGTTTATCGCGGGGTATCTCGGGATGCCGCGACGCTATCACTTCTACGCGCCGGAGTATCAGGTCTGGCACGTGCTGAGTTCGGCGGGGGCGTCGGTTCTCGCCATCGGGTTGATTATCCCGGCGATCTACTTTATCTGGTCGCTCAAAAACGGCAAGGTCGCGGGACCGAACCCGTGGGGTGCGGTCGGTCTGGAATGGAACATCCAGTCGCCGCCGGTGACGCACAACTTCGATACGGTTCCCGTCGTGACGTGGGAAGCGTATGAATATCAACAGCGCGATCAGGATGAGGCGGTGTTAGATCGGGATTCCATGCCCGGCGCACCGAGCAATCGGGAAGGTGCATCCGTATGAGCCTACGGGCAACGATAGCCGGAACCGCTCCGTCGAAAGGCGGGGCGCACGGCGGAATTATTGACCAGCCGGTCGCGCACCAGTTCGAGGACATCGACCAGCAGAACGAGTGCTACATCGTCGGCATGTGGACGTTCCTGGTGACGGAAATCATGTTCTTCGGAGCGTTGTTTCTGGCGTACTCGGTATACCGGACGCTTTACCCGGCGACGTACCTAGACTGCCACCGGTTTCTGGATATTACGTGGGGGACAGCGAACACCGCTGTACTCCTGTTTTCGTCGTGGAGTATGGTGATGGCAGTAGTCGCCAACCAGCACGGCAAGAAGTGGCCAATGATATTCTGGCTGTCCGTAGTCATCGGTCTGTCGTTCGTGTTCCTCGGAATCAAAGGGATCGAGTATACGTCGAAGATCAAGGAGGGGTTGTGGGTCGGCAATTTCGACTACGCTAAAGCGAACACGGAATGGATTCACCACCACGAGAAGCACGGCAGTAACGACGCCAAGACAGGCGGCAGTGCTGTCGAGGGCGCGACGGAAGCACCGGGACACGACTCCACGGCGGGTATCGCCGCAGCGTTGCCCGGCTCGGATGTGACCGCCGATCCCGGCAAACTGTTCGAGCACGAGGCGAAACTGGTCTACTCATACTACCCGTCGGTGCGCGAACTCGCCGCCGGATACCGCTACACGGACCCGACGTACTCCACAGTGGACAAAATTGACACCGGTCCGTTCACGTCCTATCAGGGCGGACCGAGTTTCGTGGAAACGGCGTCGAAGCGGGCGCAACTGTTCTTTTCGATCTATTTCGGGATGACCGGCTTGCACGCGATCCATATCATCATCGGTATCCTGATGATGGGAACGATCATCGGCTTGCGGTTCTTCGACCACCCGTCCGTGACACTGGATTACATGCCTACCGAAATGGTCGGCTTATACTGGCACTTCGTAGACATCGTGTGGATTTTCCTTTTCCCGCTGATGTACCTTATTTCGTAGGCTCTCACCCCCCAACCCCCTCTCTCATCGGAATGAAAGAGGGGGAGACAGCGGAAACGCAGTTTCCGCGATCAGAAACTGGGGGAGTGTGGCATGTATCGTTCGCCGGTGAATACCCCGAAACCGGCACTCCCCCTCTTTCATTCCGATGAGAGAGGGGGTTGGGGGGTGAGAGAAAAATGGCAACAACGGCTTCACATTCAGGCAACGACGGACATGGGCACGGGACGCATTCGCGTCTTCATGAGGACCTGCCGCATTACCGCGAATTTCATATAACCCACCCCCCGACCAGCCTTTTCCACTGGACGTTGCTGGGCATTGCGGTGCTACTGGTCATAACCGTCGTTTTGTACTATGTCGATCTTTCGGTCTACATACCAATCACAGGAATTAACCTGATCGTCGCTTTGATTGTGGCGTCGATCAAGGCGTATCTTGTGGTGCGCAACTTCATGAACCTGAAAGGCTCGACCCCGCTCACCGTACTCTGGGCGGCTCTCGGGTTTATCTGGCTCCTGCTAATGGGCGGTATCTTCCTCGACTATCGCACACGCCCCGAGTCGCCGGGCTGGCAGAAGATGGAATATACGGGGCAGAACGCTTCGCCGAACACGGTGAAGGAAGTCGCGCCGGAGCAGACGCAGAGCAATCCATAATCTCGGGCGGAATCGGGGAATTTCATTCCTCCGCTGGAAGCGTTCCGCTTGGTAATCCTGCGGATTAAGGGAGTCGCTCGGTTCGCGGGAACCGTTCCGTGCCCTAATCCGCAGGATTACCAAGCGGAACGCTTCCAGCGGAGGAATGAAATTCCCCGCCCCTTTTGCTATATCGGCTTTTTGACAGCGTCCAAAAACGCGGCGTCCTCGCGGACCGTGTGGAACTCGGGGCGATCCTGAAACAGTGTCGTCATGTCCCGGTCGTCGTGTGCCGCCGCGTCCCGCAGGAGGGATAGGGTGCGTTCTCGGTCGCCCGTTTCGTGCCAGACAGTTCCGGCGTGAAGAAGGTAAGCCCATCCGTTCAACTGTCCGCCGTTTCGTGCGTTCTCCTCCCATAATGGCAACGCGTCCGCGTACTGCTTGTTCACCGTGAACTGGTGCGCCAGAGTGTGGCGTTCCCCACGCACCCAACCCGCGTCGCCTTGTCCCTTTTGCATTTCCTTCGTGAGCAGATCGCTCATCTGTTTCGCGAGCACCGCATACTCAGCCGTATCGCCCGCCTCTCGAAGCAGGTTCAGATGATCACCTAACGTTCGTGCACGGGTCTTCGTCCGCTCGTCCGGGTCGGACACGGTTTCTTCGAGGGGATACATCTGCTCTATGTATCCGCGAGCACGGGCGAAGTCGCCGTTGTTGGAACAAACCTGCGCCGCTATCCGCAACCCGTAAAACCGCAGATCCACGCTCTGTCCGGGAGAGCGGGGCAGGGCGAGTTGTGTGTCCATTCTTCGTAAATACTCCGGTAGGCGTCCGGAGGCGAGATATGCCGACGCGAACTCGTGCGACTGCGCGAGAAAAAGGAGTCGGCAATCGTCGGGTGTCGTGTAGCCGTCCGCTTCGTCCGGCGTGAGCGGGGGATAGGGCCAGTGCGGCGAGAGGCGCGGCTGGCGACCGGGAAGCCATTGCTCCCACGCCTGATGCGCGAGGACCGCGCCCACGGGTTGTCCGGCAATCGCGAGCGCGTTCGCCATGTGCAGGTATGCCCAGGTCGTTTCGGAGTCGGTGTGCGTGTCGCCGAGGAAGTGCATCATTAGCGTGGCGATGGCAGGCTGGTCGTTCTGACGGGTCAGCAACAGGAACCCGCTCCGCGCCGTAGCAAAATCCATCGGCGTATCTTGCTGTATCAGCCCATCCAGCCCTGCCTTCGCTTCCGTGAGCAGGGCGCGGTTCGCCGTGTGCGGGTCGGCGCGCATCTGTCGCTCGAATTCGGTCACGATCTGTGCCAGCACCTGACCGGTAAACTTCGCCTTGTCGGACGGTTTCGTTTCCGTCAAAATATCGTCAGCCATTTCCCAGAGTTCCTTTCGTAGCCGCTTGCGGGCGGCATGGAGGCGATTTTTGACGGTGCCGATGGGAAGATCGACCTGCGCGGCTATCTCCGCGAGGCTCAGGTCGCACGAATAACGCAGTCGGGTGATATGTCGCTGCGCGGCGGGCAGGGCAACGATTGCGCGTGTCAACGCCCCGCACCGTTCGCGGTTCAGAAGGATGGTGAACGGTTCCTCGTTCGTCGCGGGGTCGGCGACATGGTCGAGTGGGATCGTCGGTACCTCTCGGGCGCGTCGGCGTCGGTCGCAGTATTTGAAGACCATTCGCCGCAGATACCCTTCCGCCGCCCGTAGGTCACGCAGGCGGGGAAGGTCATGCCAGAACTGCACGAACGCTTCCTGCGCGGCGTCCTCGGCGTCGGCGCGGTCGCGCAAAAGCCGAAACGCGTAACCGACGGCGCGGTCCTGCAACCGGCGAATTAGCCGGTCAAAGGCAGTTACGTCGCCGGACTGTGCCTGCCGTGTGAGTTGTTCTACGTCGCTGTTCCTGTTTCCCGTGTCATGCATCGTCACAGTATAAGCCCCACTTCGGGCGGAATTGGTTTAAGGTTAGCGAAATATTTTTCCGGGCGACTACCGCGCGGGCGGTATCGGTGTAATCACGTGATTTCGGGATAAGTGTTCGCCGTTCTCGGGGGGGGCACCGTTCGGTGGTTTTCGCCGTTCGGGGGTTTCACCCACCGGTAAAAGCCTTCGGCTAAGGACGCTCCGCGTCCGCACACGCCTGAACCGTTCGGCAATCCCGCGCGACGTTCCGCCTTACACCCGTCCCAGACGCGGAGCGTCCTTAGCCGAAGGCTTTTACCGGTGGGTGAAACCCCCGAACGGCGAAAACGAGCCAGACAAACGAGGGATACACTTCTTCTTAACCCGAACTCACGTTTTCAAACGTCCGGCGTCATCGCAATATCCTCGACCTCGCGCCACCACGCCCCGAACCGCTTCGGGACGCGCTCGACATCGGGGTACGGTACCAGTTCCGCGACTGGGTAGGCGGCTATGCGCAAGCCGCCCGCTTTCAATTCGCTCTGATACCGGGCGAACCGCTCGCCGACGGTTTGCGTGGTGACGACGCGCGTCGCGCCGTGCTCCCGCGCGAACGCCTGCACCTCGGTGACTACCGCGCCGAGACGGACCGAGCAGGTGCCCTCCGGTCGCGCCGCGAAAACGTCCATCACCGACTCGTAGATGAACGCGAGCCGCCCGAACCCGAACTGCGTCTCGCGCAGGAAGTCCTCGTCGAACACGAACAGCACCGGGGCGTTCGGGTGCGCCGCGAGTGCCGGGTTAGCCGCGCTTAAATGGTCGCCGTGCAGCCATATCACCACGTTTGCCGAAGTTGCGATTTCCGCCACCGCGATTCTCCTCTCCTTGGTACGCGTCGCCGAACAAGCGGCGGCCGAGTGTCTCATATGTTGCATCGAACGGACACGTGCGCGACTTCGCCGCCGGACAGTCCGTGCAGTAGGTATTGCCGGTCGCCGGGTCGCGGCTGTATTTCTCGACGTTGCCCCGGTTGAAAAAGTACGGCTTGTGCGAGAACGTCGACGCGATCCATTGCCACGAAAGCGTATTCGATGCCGGATCACCGCAGAGCAGGAACCGGTAGAACAGTTTCGCCCCGGCTTGCCATGGCTCTTTGCGGAAATGCACGAACCACGCCGCGAACCACATCCGCGCGTGGTTGAACATGTAGCCAGTTTCGTAGAGCGAGCGTAGGGAAATATCCATACAATTCAGACCGGTTTCGGCGGCGCGAATATCGTCCGGGACCTCGGTGTCGGCGTCGCCCGCTCCGAGCGGGACTTTGGGTTCCTCCATCGGGGCGAATATGCGCGAGCCGTAGCGGGCGTACTGCAGTTGCCAGAACTGCCGCCACGCGAGTTCCTGAATCCATTTCGTCGCCCGGTCCGCGCCGATCTTCTCGACCGCGTCGCGCTTCGCCTCGGGGAGCGTGACGCAACCGTGGCGCAGGTATGGCGCGAGGAGCGACGCCCCGGCAGTCGGACCGACATCGTTGCGGTCGCTCTGATATTTGGCGACGTTGAACACGCGGAGCCGTTGCAAGCCCGCCGTTCGCCCCCCGACCAGCGGCGACGGTTCCGGTTTGCCCGCGTACAAGCCCGCGAGTGCCTCGGCTAAATAGGCGGCGGTTTCGACGCGGTCGCCGCGCAGTTGTTTGATTTCCACAAAGCGGTATAACGCCCGTTGATGTCGCATGGTTCCCCGGATTCCGGCGAAAGTCCGCGCCTTCTGCCCGTCAAACAAAAAACCGGCATTGTCCTAATAAAGTGCCCGCTTGGGGTACGATAATAGGCGATGGCACGTCCTTTATCCGCCCCCCGAACCGTCACCGGCTACCACGGCTGTACACGCTCGGTCGCCGACGCGATTCTCGCCGAAGGTGCGTTCCGACTGTCGGAGAACACGTATGACTGGCTGGGTCGTGGCGTTTACTTCTGGGAGTATGCGCCGTACCGCGCTCTGGAGTGGGCGCGGCTGGTCGCGCTGGAGCGCGGGGATGTACCGGCGGTGCTTGGCGTGACGATTCGCCTCCGCAATTGTTTGAATCTGCTGGATGTGAATCATCACCGCGATTTAGTGGCTACGCATCAGTGGCTGGTGGACCGGTACGGCGAAGAGAATCTTCCCCGAAACACGGCGCGCGGTGGACATTATCTTGACCGCCTCGTGATCGACACGTTTTGCGATAAAGCGCAACAGGAAAATGTCCGTGTGCAAACGGTGCGTGGTTCGTTCGCGGAGGGGGAGCCGATTTATCCCGGTTCCAAGATTCTGTCGCGGGCGCACACACAGATCGCGGTCCGTGATCCGCATTGCATAGAGCGTATTCAGTTGGTAACATTTCCGTAGGAGGATAATTGTCATGGTAGAAAGCCAAATCAAGCAACCGAAAAAGCGTCGTAAAGCGCGAAACTTTACCGAAGCACTACACCTCGCCGCCGAATCGTTGCGTGAAGATTTCGCCACGTTGAGCAACGAAGAACTCGCCGCGAAACTGACGAACTACGTCCCCGGCGTCGAGCATCGATGGTTCGGGCGTCCGGTTGAGCCTATCACGAAGGAAGAACTCCTCGCGCATTGGAACGGCGGACCGGAGCCGGAAATCCGCTACAAGGACGTGCCGAGCGCGTCGCAGACCCCAACCGCCGCCTCGAAGTAGCCTTCCCATTCTGTCATGACGCACGAAACCACGGTCACGCGCTACGCCGGAACCCTGTCCGAACTTGCCGGGGAACTGGGCGACCTGCGCTACGACGCCCTCGCCGCGTTTCTGCAAGGCCTTTCCGCGAAGATACATCGTGACGGGGACGCCGACGCAGGGCGGGGACGCGCGAAACTTGCCGCGTCGCTTCGCGCCTGCGCCGTGCACCTCGCGAACGCCGCCCGCGACACGGAAACCGCGTGGCGTATCGCGGCACCGTATATGTTGCCGGTCGCGAAACTGCTGGCGAGGCGTTGCCCCCTTCAAAACGCGCGGACGGGAGCGAGTTACGAATTGGTCCCGGCGGACGCGGTCAACCGGACGGGAACGGAATTTACCGCCATCGTTACGATCTGCAACGAGCCGCCGATCTATGATCTCCTGTTCGCCGAAAGGTGCGCGGGAAAGGCATACGATACTGCCGATGCCGAGCGGTTTCTGGGGTGGGCGGAACGCGGCTGGCACGATGGCACCCATTTCGTGTATCTGATCCGTGGCGCATCGGGCGAAGTCGCCGGGGCGTTGGACATTAAATCGGCGAACCTGCAGTCGGCGGAGATCGGCTATTGGCTCAGCGTCCGCCACTCCGGCGTAATGACGAACGCCATCCGTGCCCTGTGCGAATTAGCGCAAGTCGCCGGGTACGCCGAACTGTTCGGGCTGGTGAGACCGAGTAACACCCGTTCCGCGAACGTGCTGACGCGGGCGGGCTTCACGGCTGGCAGGACGGTCACAAAAAACAATGTCATATACGACCGGTGGGAGATGCGGTTTGCGGTTTGTTGAGCAGTCCATCCGGGGGCGGGCGTAACTAAACCCGAATCTTGAGTTGAAATATGTTTGTTTAACTGACTTTAAATATCAGAGAGAGTGACCTATTCTTGAATACCTTATGGCGGATCGCCTCAAG
>JAYULM010000203.1:0-1084 GCA_043763605.1 Armatimonadota bacterium
GTTGCCTTACAGAAATGCCAAAGACCCCGCCCGCTACGTTGTGGCGGCGGTTCGGGGCAGGTACGGCGAACCGATGGGGTACCGGCGGGGAGTGGGAGCCGTGCCGCCGGAGGGGAGGGACACAACAGTCTCGCTTTCGGTTCCCAATGGCACTTGAACGCGCGGCAAGTGAAACACAATATCGGAATCAGGCAACACCGCCGGGGAGCCGGGGAGGGCAGGCTCCGACTGTCGGCGGTTTTTTGCGGGTTCCGAACCGGGTGATAGACACGCACCTGCCGGGTCTTCGGGACACGGAACTGCGGGTGCTTCTAATAGTCCTTCGTCAGACTTTTGGCTGGAAGGGCGAGCAGGCAGGAACTCACAAGGCGCGGGACTGGATCAGCCACGGCGAGATGTGCCGCCGCACGGGGCGGGCGGGGGCGGCGGTCTCGGCGGCTGTGGACGCGCTCGTGCGGCAGGGGCTAATAGTCGTGGAGGACGCGGCTGGCAAGTCGCTCCCCACTACCGCGGCGCGGCGTCGGCATCTGGGCAGGCTGTTCTACCGCGCCGGGGAAGACCTGCCGCTTCCCTGACGCCGCTGTGGATATGTGGATAACCCGACATTCTTTGCCGTCCGGCAAAACCGAAAACAACAATAGACACTCACCACAGAAAAAGGAGCGATTTACGACCGGTGACGAATGCGACGCCGCCCACGCACCCAGCTCTTCGCCGCACCGCCAAGTCCGAGCGACCCGGCGAACAGCAGATGGGACAGTGCTCCCGCCTCTGGTACTGTGACCACGTTGAACGTCACGGTCGGAGCCACCCCGCCCGCACCCGACTCGGCGACGAAGAGCTGGGCGTCGAGCGGCGTCCCGTCCGTGAGCGTCCCCGTCACCCTCTGCCACGTCCCGCCCGCGCCCCCGTAAAAGCTTGGGAAAGCGGTTCCGGTGGCGAAGTCCGAGCCGTAAAAGTTGATGCTCCCCTGACCGAACACCGTGACCAGACCGACCATCTGCCCGCCGAAGATGTTAATCTCGCTGTTTTCGTAAGCACTGATGCGCCGCCCCATCATCCCGCTCAGGAAGTTGATCGTGGA
>JAYULM010000204.1:0-14032 GCA_043763605.1 Armatimonadota bacterium
GGGTACCCGCTTGCGGGTGGGAAGCGTTCACGCTCCGAAGACGCCGAACTACTCCCACTCCCTGTTCACTGACCACTGACCACTGACCACTACTCACTACTCCTCAATTGCCGGTTGCGGGATGTTGGGGAGCGAGACGCCTCCGGGTCCGACGTTCGTTCGTTGTGGCGCGGCCGGTGCTACTCCGGGTTGCGCGGGTGCGGCGGTTTGAGCGGGTGCCCCGACGGTCCCGGTCGCCGGGTCGTAGGCGAGGGGTTGCCGCGTTACCTGGTCCATCAGCATTTCATCCGTGACCCCGTAGGATTTCAGGGCTTGTAAATTGGGCGGATTCTGGTCGTCGTTGGCATCCTTGTACATCATGATCGCCTGATTGATCTGCTGGGTGTACGACACACCGGCGGTATTTTTCGCCCGCTGGATCGGGGTTTGCTTCTTTTTCTCCTTGCCCCCGCTACCGACAAGGCGGGGAAGCAGGATGGATGCCAGCACCGCGATTATCACGATCACGATCAGGATTTCGATCAGTCCGAATCCGGTTTGGTTTCGATTACGCGTCATTTTCGGCTTCCTCCGCAACGTCGGCGGCAATCTCGAACAACGGTTGTCCGTACTCGACCGGTTGCCCGTCGACCACGAAGATCGCCGAAATCTCGCCGGAGATGGTGGCGGTGACTTCGTCCGATAGGCGCATCACTTCGATCATTCCGATTGTTTGTCCCTCTTCGACGCGACTACCGACCGCGACCGGTACTTTTTGTGCAACGCGGAAGATGCCGACCAGTGTGGAAGTGACCACTGTATCATCGGATCGGGGCAATGCTGCCGGTGCCACTGTGACTGCTTCCGTTGCGCGGACGGTAGTCGCCTTGTTTGTCGGGCGAGGTTTCACTTCCGCCGAAAGTAACGACCGGCGAAAACGCAGGGTTCCATGCGAAAGGGAACGCACTTCCATTTCCGCCAGTCGGGGCGCACTGGCGAACGTCTCGGCGAACGCTTCGATTGTTGAATGATTCATGACTGTTACTGACACTATATCTTGATTTTGAAGACGCACCATTCCAGAAACTGGAGCGTTTTCGAGACGATGACGATAGTCGCCGCGCCGATGAAGAACCATGCGACCGTGGCGGATGAGCTGCCGACCTTGACTGTATCTTTGCCGGGTAGGAACGAGAATCGGTTGATGATTGTTTCGATTCCATCGACTACCGCCGTCGCGTTCGTCTGGAACTGGAACGCGACGAAACCGCAGACAAGCACAGTGCCGATCAAAACCACGGGGAGCAATAACTGATATTTTTCGCGCTGGTGCTCGTTGTAGATCACGCAGTTCCGGCACCGCTCGCGTTTCTGATCCGCAGACAACTCCATTCGACGTGGCGCGGTGGACAGTGTCGGCGGGGGCGGCGTCATGCCTCCCATGCCCACAGGGGCAGGGGCACCGACGCCGATCATCTGGAAGCCCGCCGCCATCGGGTCGGAAGTGGCGTCGTTCCGCGTCTCCATCGGCGCGTTTGCGAAGCGGGAGTTCGCCCCCGCCATCGGGAGCATCTTGCCGGTCACTTTCGCCGCCGCCTGCGACACGATATCCTCCTCGCAATAACACCCTCTTTTCTGTTGCCAGCAGGCTTGCCGCTTCAAGAAGATCGGGCAGTGGGGGCGGATGAAGTCCCGGCAGAACGGACCCTCCCAGCACTTCCCGAGCGGGGACGTGCGCGGGGGGCGGTCCGAGTTTTCCTGCTTCGCGCCAGTGCCGTATGTCATCTTCTCGACTTTGACGGTGGGGCGTTCGCGCACAGTGCGGATGAGCCGCTGGACCACATCATAGCAGACCAGCAAGCCGCCGACGAGAGCCGGGAAGCGGACCCCGGTGGAAAAGGCGTCGTAGACATTTTTCAGCGCGACGGATTGGGTCGCCGCGTATGACTCGCCGCCGAACTCCTGGAAGCCCGCCGGGATGCCGAAACCGATCAGGAGTGCCCCGCCGAGCAGTGCGTAACCGAGGACTTCCTCGCCGAAGTAAACGATGGCGCACAGGATCGCCCCGGCACCGAACCCCCACGTCATCAGCAGTTGCGCGAGGCTGATGTTATTCAGTGCGGCGGATTGCGCGGTTTTGGAAACCGACGCGAAGTCGCCATAATTTCCGAAGAACAACGACGCCAGTAGCCATAGGGTGCCGATGACACCTGCTCCGAGAGAGATAGCGGTGGCGAACGTAAGGAACTGAAAAACGGGCCCCCCGAGTAACGACTGCAGTGAGGGGCGTTCCGATGAACCATCGCTTGTAATCATCAAAAAAACCTGTCCTTAGGTTAGAGTCGGGATGTGCGGCGGATGCGACCCTGCGCAGTGGCGGATCGGTCACACCCCCGCGCATATCGTGACTACGATTTCACCCGTTCGAGGTAGGTGTCGGTACGGGTATCCACGCGCAGTTTTTCGCCGATGTTGATAAAAAGCGGGACCATCACCACGGCTCCCCCTTCCAGAGTCGCCGGTTTCGTTCCGCCGGTCGCGGTGTCACCGCGTACGCCGGGGTCGGTCTCGACTACTTCGAGTTCGGCGAAGTCCGGCATGTTGACCCCGACGATATCTTCCTTATGTAGTATGACCTGAATTTCGGTGTTTTCCTTCAGGTATTTTGACTGCGAACCGACCTGCGCTATTGGAATGCTGATCTGCTCGAAGGTTTCGGAATCCATCAGGTGGGCTTCGTCATCCAAAGAGTACAGATACTGCATCGGGCGACGCTCTAACACCGCCTGGTCCATGCGCTCCCCGGCGCGCCATGTCTTATCGATTGTCGCGCCGGTTTTGAGGTTTTTCAGTTTGGAGCGTACGAACGCGCCACCCTTCCCGGGTTTGACGTGTTGAAATTCAACGATAGTAAAAATGTTGCCTTCGTAAATGAGCGAAAGGCCGTTGCGGAAATCACTGGTGTCCATATTGCGTATAACCGTAGTGGCGGGCGAAGCGGCAATGGTGGCTCCGGTCAAAAACAGGAGAAACCGACCGCAGGCGCGAAACTTGCAGGTATCCCTGGTACCACAGGTTCGATTCGCACACGCCGCGCCGCCGATATAGTATAGCACACCGCCATTGTTGTTCGCCTTTGTATCCGAAATGTCAGACATGAAAAGCATACACAATCTCCTGGATGTCGCGCTGAAATCGCGTGCCTCCGACCTGATCTTAAAAGCGGACGCCCCCCCGGCTCTGCGCATCGACGGGCGTGTCCATTCCCGTAGCGACATCGGAACGATCTCCTTCGCGGAGATGCACGAGATGGCGATGAGCATCCTGTACTCGTCCACGCGCGACAACCTGGTGCGTGCGGGGACGGCGGCGGGCGATGACGAACGGATCGGTGCCGAAGTCGCGGGTGAAAACGCCGACGATCTGATGCGCCGCCTGCTGGACCAGAACGAGATCGACGCGGTATTCACGGTGTCCGGATTGGTGCGCGTCCGGGCGAACCTGTTCCTGCAGCGCGGTGCCATCGGTGCCGCCCTGCGCCTGATCCCGCTTCGCCCGCACAGCCTCGATGCCCTGATGCTACCGAAAGTCCTCAAAGAGCAGGCGATGCAACCGCAGGGACTTATCATGGTGACGGGACCGACCGGTTCGGGGAAATCGACCACACTCGCCGCGCTCGTCGATCATGTCACCGAGCACCGCCGCGCCAACGTCGTGACCGTGGAAGACCCCATCGAATATGTTTTCGAGGACAAGAACTCGGTCGTCTCGCAACGCGAAGTCGGCGCGGACACGCGCTCTTTCGCCGCCGCGCTTCGGGCAGTGATGCGGCAAACTCCTGACGTGATCGTGATCGGGGAGATGCGCGACGCCGACACGATGCGGGTGGCGTTGACTGCCGCCGAGATCGGGCACCTGGTGATCACCACCCTGCACACGATCAGCGCGGTCGGCACTATCGACCGGATTCTGAACTCGTTCCCGCTCCACGAGCGCGATCAAGTGCGACTGCAACTCGCGGCGACGTTGAGTTGCGTGGTTTCCCAACGCCTCGTGTTGCGTGCGACCGGCACCGGGCGTGTCCCGGCGGTCGAGGTAATGACCGGGTCTCCGACGATCAAAAAGCAGATCGAGGATGGCGAATCGTACGGCGACATTTACAACAGCATCAAAGAGGGCGGGCACTTCGGGATGAACACGCTCAATCAGGCACTTCAGCAACTCGTACAGGCGCGCGGCATCACTGCCGAGGAAGCGTTCGCCGCGACTAACAACCTGACCGAACTGAAGCAGATGTTACGCTCCTCGCGGCAGTAATCGCCGGGGAATGCAGGAATGGTGCCCTTTGGTGTTTGAATAACACTCATGGTCCTTTCCGTAGAAAATCTAACCAAAACCTATCCGAACGGGGTCCGCGCCCTCGATGGTGTCTCGCTGACGATTGAGCGCGGCTTGTTCGGTCTGCTCGGTCCCAACGGTGCGGGTAAATCGTCCCTGATGCGCACCATCGCCGCCCTGCAGGACCCGGACTTCGGCACGGTGCGCTTCGATGGCGTGGACATCGTCCGCGACAAGGACTACGTCCGCCAGCGACTTGGCTATCTCCCGCAGGAGTTCGGCTTCTATCCGTCGCTCACGGCGGAGGCGACTCTGCATCACTTTGCCGTCCTGAAAGGCATCACCGACGGGCGTGAGCGCAACGACATCATCCCGCGACTTCTGGCTCAGGTGAATCTATACGACGCCCGGCGAAAGAATGTCGGCGGGTTCTCGGGCGGGATGCGTCAACGACTCGGGATCGCGGTCGCGCTACTCAACCGACCCGAATTGATCATCGTGGACGAGCCGACGGCGGGACTCGACCCGACCGAGCGGCATCGCTTCCTGAACCTGCTTTCCGAGGTAGGTGAGCACGCGATTGTAATCCTTTCGACGCACATCGTGGAGGACGTACGCGAACTGTGCGAACGGATGGCGATAATATCGCGTGGGCGGGTCATCGCGCAGGGGAGTCCCGAATCGGTCATCGCGCACGAGGTGCAGGGACACATTTACAAGCGCGTCAGCGAAAAGAACGAGATCGCGACGTTGCAATCGATGTATCGGGTCGTCTCGATCCGGTTGGTGAGCGGCAGACCGGTGGTCTTTATCTATAGCGAGGCACCGCCCGGTAACGGCTTCGTGCCCGTGGACGCCGACCTCGAAGACGCCTACTTTTTCTATACGAGCACTCGACGGACGGGAGATTCACCACTTGGGTAGCGGCTTCCGGGAGATGGTCCGGTTCGAACTCGGGTTTCGTGCGCGCACCGTCACCACCTATATCTTTTTCGCGGTGTTGTTTCTGCTTGCACTCGCCGTCATGTCGGTAGACACGTCGATCATGTCTAACCGCGACGGGCGTTCGTACCTGAATTCGCCGCAGTCGCTCGCCGTGATCGGGGTCGTTATTCTCGCCGTCAGCGCGACGATGATTTCCGCCCTTGCCGGGATCGGGATCTACCGCGATTTCGAGTCGAACACGCACGAACTTTTCTTCTCGACGCGGTTGACCAAAGCGCAATACTGGTACGGGCGGTTCGCCGGGTCGTTTCTGGTCACGCTGATTGTGTATACGGCGATCCCGCTCGGCTTTCTGGCGGGCGGCGCGGCTCCCTGGGCGAACAAGGAAGTGATCGGACCGCTCCGCGCCGACGCCTATCTCGCGCTTTGTGGGCAGTTCCTGCTCCCTGACCTGTTTTTCATTTCGGTCCTGTTTTTCGTCGGCGGGGCACTCACCCGGAGCCTCCTCGCCATCTACACGCAGGGGATCGTCCTGCTCGCCCTCTGGCTTGGTTCGACGATCCTTCTGGGCGGACTCGACAACCGGACGTTCGCCGCGATGCTGGAGCCGTTTGGCATCTCCGCCCTCACCGATGCAACACGCTACTGGACCATGTACGAGCAAAACTCGGTCGTCGTCCCGCTGACTGGCGTACTGCTCCAGAACCGGCTCCTCTGGTTCGGGGTCGCGCTGACCGTTCTGATCGGCGGCTATTTCGTGTTCGATTTCGCCCACGCGCCTCGTTTCGCATTTCGCTGGAAGGGCAAAAATACCGGCGAATCGGTGCCGCCGCCATCGCCGCACGATTTCGCCGAAGGAAAGCCGTCTGCGCCGACGGGGGGGCATTATCACGCAGCAACTTTCGGGCACCTGCTCCGCTTCTACACGGTGGACATTTTGCGCAGTGTGCCGTTCCTCGCCATCACGCTTACCGGGATCGGGTTGCTGGTCCTGACCACGTCGAACCCGGACGAGATCTACGACACCCCGGTCTATCCAGTCACGCGCGTCATCGTCGAAAGCATCACCGGCACGTTCCAGTTGTTCTTCTACGCCCTGATAACGTTCTATGTCGGTGAACTCGTCTGGCGCGAACGGATTTTGCGCGCGGACCAGACCACGGACGTATTGCCGGTCTCCTCGGTGACGACGGTGCTGGCGAAACTCGGGGCGGTGCTGGCGATGATCGCCACGCTCAACGTCGTTTTGCTGGTCGCCGGTATCGTCACACAGATCGCGAAGCGGTTCTACGACTTCGAGGTTTCCCTGTACCTGATCTGGCTTTTCGGCATCAAGTTCTGGGACTTCGCCATCTTCGCGATGCTGTGCTTCCTGCTCCACACGGTGATCAACCAGAAGTTCGTCGGACACTTAGCCGTGATCGTGATCGCTATCGTCAGCGGGACGATGCGCGAATGGGGATACGAACGCCACTTCTATCATTACGGCTCCCGGACCGCATTCGTGTACTCCGACATGAACGGCTTCGGTCCCTTTCTGGAACCGTTGCGCTGGTGGCAGGTGTACTGGTTCGCGGCGGGTGTCCTCCTCCTGTGCATCGCGATAAAGGCGTGGATGCGGGGCACGGATTCACGTATCTCCATGCGCTGGCAGGCGTCGCGCCTCGGCAGGGTCGGCTCCTCAATGGCAACCATCGCCGGAATTGTGCTTCTCGGAAGCGGCGCGTTTCTGTACTACAATACCGACGTTTTGAACGAGTACACGAACACCTGGCAGGAGAACGAGCGGCGAGCGGACTATGAACGCAATTACAAGAAGCGGTTCGAAAAAGAACCGCAGCCACGTATTACCGCCGTCAAATTAGACGTTTCTCTGTTTCCTGAGCGGTTTCGGTACGCGGTCAAGGGCACGTATCGCCTCCAGAACAAAACCGGGAAACCGATCCGAGAGATCGTGGTAGACTTCGACGCCGACCTTTCGGTCAACAAGTTCGCCTGGAGCCTGCCGACGAAACGCGGCGTTACCCAGGATAAGATCGGGTTTCGGTCCTACCGACTGCTTAAACCGCTCGCGCCCGGGTCGGAGATCACACTCACGTTCGATCTCGAAGACCGGCGACGCGGCTTCTCTAACGACGGCGCGAATGCGGGTATTTCCGAGAATGGTGCCTTTCTGACGCTTCCCGCGCCGACCATCGGGTACCAGGAGCGGTTCGAGTTGAGTGACAGGGAGGAGCGCGAGCGGCATGATCTGGAGCCGCGCCGCGTGATGGCTCCCGTCACCGACCGCGAAGCGCGAAAGAGCACCTATATCGGGAATGACGCGGACTGGATCACGTTTGAGGCGACCGTTCGGACCGCCCCCGACCAGACCGCACTCGCGCCAGGGTATCTGGTCCGCGAGTGGAAGGAGAACGGTCGGCGGTGCTTCACGTACCGTATGGACGCGCCGATCCGCAACTTCTACTCCTTCGTTTCGGCGCGCTACCAGGAAAAGCGGGAAACGTGGAAAAGCGCGGACGGGAAAACCGTCCCGCTGACGATCTATTATCACCCGACACACCCATATAATCTGGATCGCATGTTTTCCGGCGTCAAGGGCGCGCTGACGTACTGCTCTCGCAACTACGCCCCGTACCAGTTTCGGCAACTGCGGATTCTGGAGTTTCCGAACTATGTGGCGTTCGCGCAGTCGTTCCCGAACATGATCCCGTATTCCGAGGGTGTCGGGTTCATCGCGCGGGTGGACGATACGACCGACGATATCGACTATCCGTTCTATATTGCCGCGCACGAAACGGCGCACCAGTGGTGGGCGCATCAGGTGATCGGCGGGAACGTGGAAGGCTCCGAAATGCTGTCGGAGTCGCTTTCCGAGTACACCGCGCTGATGGTCATGCGTGAAAAATATGGGCGCGACTACCTGCGGCATTTCCTGCGCTACAACTTGGACGAATACCTTTCCGGGCGTAAGGACGATGAGGAAGGGGAGAACCCGCTCGTCCGATCCCAACGTCAGCAGTACATCCATTACAACAAAGGTTCGCTGGTTTTCTGCGCCCTCGCCGACCGCATCGGGGAAGCGCGGCTCAATGGTATTCTGTCCCGTTTTCTGCGCGACAAGCGGTTCCAGGAGCCGCCGTATGCGACCGGGACCGAGTTGGTTGCCTATCTAAAACAGGGTGCCACCCAATCCGAACGGGCATATATCCGCGACCTGTTCGAGAAGATCACGATCTATGACTGCCGCGCCGAAAAAGCGACACAAAAGCGGTTGAAGGACGGGAAGTGGGAAGTGACAATGAAGTATTCGGTGGCGAAGTTTTACGCCGACGACAACGGCAAGGAAACTCCGGCGGCGATGGACGGGGAGGTGTTTGACGCGAACGTTTTTGCGGAGCCCGACAAGGGAAAAAAAGACGACGAAAAACTCGGCAAGCCGTTGATGGATTCGCGGCGCGTCACCGTGTCCACCAGGAACGCCCGGAAGCCCGGTCCCGAATCGCGCACAGTGGTTTACACGGTGGCGAAGAAGGCGTACCAGGCGGGGATAGACCCGTATAACGTGATGATCGACCGGACGCCCGACAACAACACCATCGAGATCGAGAAAGCGAAGTAAGAACGGTGTCTGGGACTGTGTGCGGACGCTAAAGGGTTCCGCTGGAAGCCTTCGGCTGTAGACGCTTCGCGTCAGGGAGTCGTCCGGTTGCCGAGCGAACGAATTGCCCCGGTGACGCGAAGCGTCTACAGCCGAAGGCTCCCAGCGGCACGTTTTAACGTCCGTCTATCGTCCGTCTATAGTCCGTCAACCGTTCGAGATACCGTCTCAAACAACCCTCCAACGAAAAAGACCGCGCCCCCCGGACCAAGAGGTGCGGGGGGCGCGGTGCCGTTTTCCTTGCCGTCGTCGCTTAGAACTTGACGGAGAGTTGCGCGGCGGCGATGCCACCGTCGCCGTTGATGCGGTCGAAACCGGTGCCGTCATCGGTGTAATCCACGAGCTGGTAGAGCAACTTGAACGAGGTGTTCGTGTTGAACGTGTAGCCGTAGCCGATGTTGTAGAAGACTTCCTCCGCCTGTCCGCGTCCACCGAGGTTGGCGCGGAGCACATCGTACTGGGTGAATTCCGCACCGAAGTCGATGTTGGAAACCGAGGTCAGACCGTACTTGAGACCGATCTTGAAGTTGGTGATCTCGTCGTCTTCGCCCAGTCCACCGAGCCTGTTATTGTTCTCCTCGTCATAACCGGAGTAGAACTGCGCCCCGCCTTCCAGCGACAGTCCGGTGCTCAACCGGTAGCCCAGGTTGAAGTACGGACCCTTGATGTCGGTCGGGTTCGTCCAGGAACCGAGGCGGCCCCAGTATCCCGGTGCGCCGTAGAGGGTACCGATCTCCTTGTAGCCGCCGAGAATGTTGAAGTTCCCGAAAGCGTACGCGAGGTTCACGTCCCACTGGCCGTTGCCGTCCTGGGTTCGCTCCTGATCGTCAAGGTAGGTGTCCGACTTGGTACCGGAAGCGTTCACACCGATCCCGCCGATCTGACCGGAGAAGTCTACACCGTAAACGTACACGCGGTCGAAGTTCGAGCGGTTACCCGGATTTACGAAACCGGCCACACCCGCCGGGCTGACGCCCGACATGGCGAGGAACGTACCGCCGATAGTCCCATATTTCGCAACTCCGATGGTAGCCCGTCCACCGCCGAGTTGCTCGACCGCCATCGCCCCGTTTACGTTCGGGTTGATGGACGATTGGCGCGGTCGGTTGTAGGCACCGCCACCCCCACCGCGCAAACCCGCCCGGAAGCCACGCACGTTAGCGAACGGCGAATATGCCGCACCGGCGTACAGACCGTACTGGTTGTCGTTAGCGATGACGCCCGCGTTGTTGCTGACGAACTTGATCGGGTCGATCTTCGCGCCGAACAGGTTGATACCGACAGGTCCGAACCGGAGGGCGGCTTTCGCACCGTCAACCGGGACATCTCCGAGGTCGGTTTTGCGGTTGTAGAAGTACACGTCGTTGTCCACGAGTTTAAGCGTGTACGGCGTCAACTGCAACGGCAGACGACCGACCTGGAAGTCGACGTTTCCGATGGCACCCAGTTTGGCGGGAACATTGATCACGAGTTTGTAAATCGAGTTCTGCTGATCCTGGTTGACCTGACCGAGACCCGGGGTGTTCGGGATACCGGTGCCCTGACCGTCGGAGCGGACGCCGCCGAACGACGCCACGCTGTTGAGCGTCGGCAGGTAGTTACCGAAGTTGATCACGCCTTCGGCAGTCGCGGTATCACTCAGGCGAACCTTGATATCGAGGTCGAGGTCATGTAACACGCGGATATCGCCAAGCATGGATTTCTTGGTCGGATTGCCGCGCAGAAAACCGCTCTGATCCTGGAGCGAAGTGCGGTTCTTCGAGGAGCGGTTGACACCCTGAGTCATCAGGTTGATCTCGCCGCCGATGCGCACACGCTTCATCTCGGTTTCGATGGCAGTGACACGGGATTCAAGGGCATTGACTTTGTCGTTGAGTGTCTTGATGTCCTGTCCGAGCCGCTCGAGTTCGGCACGAAACTCGTCGATCAATTTGCGAAGTGCGGCGACTTCCTCTTTGGTCGCGAATCCGGCGAGTTGAGCGCGCAGGGCTTCGATGTCGCCTTTTGTTGCAACGTCGGGCGGAACGACGGGCAGTTTGTCCAGCAAGCGCGCGATGGCGATAGCGAACTCATAGCGGGTCATCGGGCGGGGACCACCGTAGGTTTTATCCGGGTAGCCTTCCACGATGCCAGCGTTCTTCAATTTATCGACAGCCTGGTACGCCCAGTGATCCGTCGGAACGTCCGAAAACGGAGCCTGCGCCATCGCCGGAAGGGCGGAGAGCGCGATGGCGGCGAGTGCCGCGCTCGCAATTAGCGAGTTCTTCTTCATTCTGTTTCCTCCAAAGGTTTTGCAAACGGGCGAGCGCGCCATTGTTGAAGCGACGCTCCACCGACCGGAGAGTTTCCGGGTGTTTCGTCGCGCTACCGGTGCCAGAGAAAATCGATGCGGGAATTGGTGACGAACTGCCACTCAGTTCGGGACAATAAGAAAACCGGGACAATATGTAAGTCGGGGAGTTCCGGGGGCGAAACCGCCGCGCAAACCGTGAAGTAGAGCGTTCATCCGACGAAGTATCCATGTTGCCTTCACCGTAGACCACCGTTCCACACGTTCCGCGCCTCGAAGATCGCGCACTGTCGCTTTGCCTTTGTTACACTTGTCTTTTGTTTTACCTATCGCCGAATCAATGGGAGATCGTAACCGATCCAGAACCGATAGATCGGGTCACACGCGAGCGTGTCGAAAATCTGTGATGTTCCTCTTCGTGGACCGATACCGAAAGTGGTCCACATATAGTCAAACTACGATTGTATAACTACCCTGCAAGGTATTTATAACGAACTAATCACTGCGTTCCACTTATTAAGGTTTCACGCGGTGCGTCGGACGGGTATTACCCATATGTTTATTTTTGTCAAACATCAAGAACAGAGCGGGAAACGAAATAGTTAGCATTTTCCCCCGCCGAAGTGTTGCGAATTTCGTCGCCATCTTCCTGAATTAAGACACAACCGTTGCGGGAAAGTTTCACGCCGTACAAAAAAACGAAGGGGGATCTAAGAATTCGATCCGCCATGCGTGTAGGGAAACGTGTAGCGGGCTTCGCCGGTGAATAGAAAGTTGCGGCGTGCGGCGAGGAATTTCAGGCTTCCGAAGAAGTTAGTCAGCCAGTAGTCTACGATCTCGAAATCCAGAACGCCACCCTCGGCATCGTTGATCGACAGTTCGTAACCCCATATGTTGGTGCGTGGGTCGGAGTCGAGAGTGAATTCGAGTATGATCGTGCCGACATGGCGGCGATACCGGTCCCGGTCCACGAAGCCGAACGGTTGAAGAGCGGCAAGCGTGAGCGGCTCGTTACGGGCGAGCGTCCACATTTCCTGTACGATGCGTCGGTCGGTGTCTTCAGCCATGGGAGAGTGTCAGTGCCTTTCGCGTCGTCTTCGGAACGAATCGGTTTCGTGATATTCTACACGCGGAACTACTTTTACGACAATGGCTTCGCGATATTTCTTATTATTCCTTGTTCCCCTCGCTGTCGTCATTCTCGGCGGTTGTCCCGCCACTACGGAGAATCCTCCGTCTACACGGCGTTCCCCGGGACCGCCCGCCGCGAGGATCCCTTCCTCCGTGCTCGCGTCTCCACTGGAAAAAGTCACAACCCCGCCGGGGACTTTCTTCACGACACCTTATCTGCAACTCGGGAGTGACGCATCGGACCCCGGAACGATGGCTATCGTCTGGCACACTCCAACCGCAGTCCTGTCCGGGGCGAATGCCTGGACCGTGGAGACGCGCTCCCCGGCGGGTGTTGGCAACTGGAAAAAACAGCCGGGTCCGGTCGCGGCGAATCCCGTCGCCGTCGCCGCCATCCCGCCGCACGTTGTCTGTGCCGCCACTGTGCGCGGTCTGGCACCGGGCGAACCATTCGACTACCGCGTCCTGAAAGGCGGCGCGCCTGTTTTCGCGGCGCGGGCGACCCGTGCCCGCGCCGCCTCCGATCAACCTTTCCGCATGGTTATCTTCGGCGATTGCGCGGAAGACACTGCGGGGCAAAAAAAGGTGGCGTACCAGACCTCGCTCCTGAAACCGGACGCGGTCATGATCACCGGCGACATCGTGTATCCACATGGGCGTGCTTCCGAATACCGTGCCCACTATTTCCCGGTTTACGCGGCGGCGACGCCGGACCCGAAGCGCGGCGCGCCCTTACTTTCGACCACGCTATTCGTCGGCGTCAGCGGAAACCACGACATCGCTTACCCGAACCTCGCCAAATACCCCGACGGTCTCGCGTTCTACTACTACTGGAAACAGCCACTGAACGGGTGGGGCGGGGGGGCGCGCGGGGAAGTTCCCCCGGTATCCGGCGACCGGACCGCGTTTATGCGCGCGACCGGACCCGCGTTCCCATCCGGCGCGAACTTTTCGTTCGATTACGGCAACGCCCATTTCGTCGTGATTGACGCGAACTATTACATGAACTGGGAGAGTGCGAGAATGAGGGACGGCTTGCGTAAAGCAATCACCGCGAACCCGTCGGCGACATGGCGGTTCGTCGTCCTTCATGTCCCGCCATTCCATTCCTCGGCGACACATCAGAACGAGCAGTGGATACGCCGCCTCGCGCCCCTTTTCGAGGAAACCGGGGTAGACGTGGTTTGGAGCGGGCACGTCCATAATTACCAGCGGTCCCATCCGCTCCGCTTTCAACCGTCGCCCAAACGGACGAGCGACGGAACCGTGGACGGCACATTCTTGATTGACCGGGCGTTCGACGGCAAGGCAATCACGAAGCCGGACGGTGTGCTCTATGTCGTCACCGGGGCAGGCGGGGCGGCGTTGTACAAAAAGCCAATCTCACCCGCGAACGGTTCCCCGGACGCCGAGCCGTTCACCGCGAGATACGAAGCCGACACCCATTCGGTGACGGAACTTTCTGTGAATGGCAAAACCCTCTCAGTACGGCAGGTGGACGAAAACGGGTCGGAAGTGGACCGCTGGTCGGTGGGGAAGTAGGTTTTGGGTTTTAGGTGTTGAGTGTTTGGGTTTACCGGTTATGATCATCGGTTTCACCGACGCCTGTAGGTGGCTTCGCCACCGAGCGTCCTCCGGACGCGCCGAACACGAAACGTTATTGCAGTTGCCAAACGCCCCCGGCATGC
>JAYULM010000205.1:0-14010 GCA_043763605.1 Armatimonadota bacterium
AGGGGCGTTCCGTTCACCACATATCCCCTCTGGCTCAAGGAAACTTCGTTTCCTCTGCTCCCCCTCTCTCATTCCGATGAGGGAGGGGGTTGGGGGGAGGGAGCGACGAGCGGGGGAGGGGAAGGTTCCACATTTACAAGGCTTATCTTACGCGATAATCCCTTTGATCCGGTCGCGGAGCGCGGAAAAGACGACGTGCCCGAAGATCATATGCAGATCCTCGACCTGTTGCATGTTGCGCCGGTCTACCACGATTGCCATCTTCGCGAAGTCGGCTAACTTCCCGCCGCCGTAGCCGCAGAAGCCGATGGAGAACGCCCCGACCTCGTTGGCGACCTCGACCGCCTTCAGAACGTTCGGCGAGTTGCCCGACCCGGAAAGCGCGATCAATACGTCGCCCTCCCGGAGCCAGGTCCGCGCCTGCCCGGCGAAGATGTTCGTGAAGTCGGTGTCGTTTGCCCACGCGGTGATCAGCGCGGGCGAGTCGGTCAGCGCGACGACTTCGAACACTTTGCCCGAATCGAGGAAGATATTCTTCGCCAGGTCGCAAACGAGATGCGATGCGGTGGAACCGGAGCCGCCGTTGCCGCAAAGCACAAGCCGCCTGCCGGTCCGGAACGTTTCGAGGAGGACGGAAACGACCCGCTCGATTTGCGCGACATCGGTCGCGTCCAGGAGCGACTTAAGCGTCGCGAAATAATCGGAAACATAGCCCGCGACCCCGGCATCCGTCGCCGGTAAATCCTCGACCCGCCCCGGCGACGCCGCGGTTGACGCTGTACTCATGAAATACACTACCCCCAAACAGTCGTTAAACTGGGTTGCATTTTATCACGCCGCCCCCCTGCATGAAACAACACCGTGATTCCCGACACCGACCGGCGCGGATGAACTCACTCCGAAGCCACTCGAAATAAGGCGGAAAATTGTTTATGCGAAAGGTTTGGCTATGGCGGCACCGGGGGATAACTGGAGTGTGAGCGGTGCGAAAAGTAAATGCCGCCGATGAGCGAGATCACAAAACAACCGAATAGCGACAACTAAACAGCGAGCAAAATCGAATAACGAAAACTATATAGCGACGGCAAAAACGAAATAAAGACAATTACATAGCGGGTCACAAAATCAAATTAAACGGCAACTTATCAGGGCGGGGTTCCTTCATTGGAATCCCGCCCTTTATGTTTGCCTTGCCGATTTCGTATATGCCGCCGGGTGGGATACAATCATCAAGAAAGTAATCTCTTATGGCGATTCACCGTATCGAACCCGAACGCCGGACGCTGACCGGCATCTTTTCGCGGGACGCTTCCCCCGTCCTTTCCGTCGATCCCGGCGACACCGTGGTCTACCGCACGTTAGACGCGGGCTGGCACCTCGGCGGCGATGGCACCCGGTTTGCGCCGCACGACCTGTTGCGCGACAACGGGCACGCGATGTGCGGTCCCGTGGAGATACGCGGGGCGAAGCCGGGGATGACGCTCGGCGTACATATCGGGCAGATCCGCACCGGGACATGGGGGTGGACGGTCGCGGGGGCGTGGTCGCACCCGGTCAACGAGCGGATCGGCGTGGCGGACGCGCCCGAGTACAAACTCGACTGGATTCTGGACCCCGACGCCCTCACCGGAACCAGTCAATTCGGTCACGTCGTCGCCCTGCGCCCTTTCCTCGGCGTGATGGGCATGCCGACCGATGAACCGGGCATCCTGTCCACGTCGCCGCCACGCCGCACCGGGGGCAACCTGGATTGCAAGGAACTGATTTCCGGGAGCGTGCTGTATCTCCCCATCGAAGTACCGGGCGGGCTATTCTGCCTCGGCGACGGGCACGCGGCGCAGGGCGATGGCGAGGTGTGCGTGACCGCGCTGGAATGCCCGATGGAGCGCGTCGAGATCACGTTCTCACTTCACGACGACATGCCGATCCGGTTCCCCCGCGCCAAAACGCCAACCAGCTGGCTGACGATGGGATTACACGACGATCTGAATGAAGCCACGTATCTCGCGCTGGAAGAGATGATCGCGCTGATGCAGGAACAGTTCGGCTACGGGAAACAGGAGGCACTCGCCCTCGCGTCGCTGAGCGTGGACCTGCGCGTGACCCAGATAGTCAACGGCGTACGCGGCGTCCATGCCGTCCTGCCGCACGGCGCGATTCGTTCGGGGGTATAGACGGATTCGAACGCGGGGCTGCCCGTAGTAACAGGCAGGACCGCTATTGCGCGGCGGGAGATAAGCAAGTAAAATGGGCGATAGCGATGCCACTGCAGGGCACACTCCATCCCTTTTGAACACCGTTTTCACTGTCTGATCTCGCAAATACGTTGCAACGTTATTTCACCCGACTTTTCACCTGTTTTTTTATCCTCTTCACTTTAATCGCCGGGGGACCGCATCGGCACGCCCTCGCGACATCGAAGGTTACCCACACGGCACCGACGGCGACAAAGCGACATGCCATTGCAACGCGACTTTCCCCGGTAGCACAGTCCTGTTGCGTACTCTGCGACTGGTCGACAAAATCCCGTGTGCTGAAGACAGTGTCTCACCTGGTCTTCGGGGAAGTCGCAACACCTGAAAGCGTGTTTTTTCCCGAGGAACTGTTCACCCTGTTTCGTCCTGCAGTCCCGCATCGCAGTCTACGCGCACCCCCTTCGACCCTCACCCCCCTCTTCTTTTTCGTCTCGTAGCCCTGTGTAGACTCGGCTACGCTCTGTAGTCGCTCGTTTTCGCAAGGAGTATACATTTGTTCCATTTTCGAAGCGTCCGGTCGCCCAAGCACGTCCGGACCACCCTTCTGGCACTCGCCCTTATAGCGGGCGCGTGGCTCGCGCCACGCGTCGTTCGTGCTCAGGACACGCCGCCGCCGCCGCCGCCCCCTCCCGAAGAGAGCGATCCGTCCGGTACGCCCCCCTTAACTACGCCTATGGCACCACCCGCCCCTGGGACACCGCTACCGCCGTCGCCATCGGGCGGGACGACAGGCGGTGGCGGCGGACGCTATCTGCTACTGCCGGATATATCGCTCAACGGTATCTTTCTCGGACACCTTGCGAACGATCATCGCGACTCGCTCCGGGATCGGTTCCGTCTGGACCAGGCAGAGCTGGCGGTCCAGAGTTACGTCTATCCGCAGGTCAAACTGGATAGTTTCATCGTTTTTGCTGGCGAGGGCGGCGTCAGTGTCGAGGAAGGTTACCTCACATTCCAGAACGTCTCGGTCGCACGCCTCCCGATGTCCGCCGTAGTCGGACGGCGGAAAGTGTCGTTCGGGCGGGTCAACCAACTCCATCCGCACTCCTGGCTGTACACGGTACAACCGGCGGTGCTTTCCAGCCTCGTCTCGGGAGAGAGTCTCACCGGGGACGGTGCCTACCTATCCTACCTGTTGCCAACCGGCTCCCTGTTCGCCCAGTTGGATCTCGGGCTTTGGTCTCAGAGCGAGCAAACGGAGGAGATCACGGTTCCGAATGACCCGACGAGCCAGATCATCCTTTCGCCGGGTGCGGGGTTCGCCGACAAATTCGGAACTGCACGCCTGCTTCTGGCGCGGGAAGCCCTGGGCGGTAGCCTGGAGTTCGGGGCGTCCGTCGCGGGGGGGCGGGGGGCGCAATACTCGCTCGCGAACGGAGGTCCGACCGAGCGACCCAACATACTGCTTTTGGGACTGGATCTTACTTATCGGCGTGCGGGCACGGGCGCGTCGCGGCTACTTCTGCGCGGCGAGTATCTGCAGCACCATCAGAAGGATGGCGGATTCCGACGCACGGTAGATGGCTACTATCTCTTCGCGGATCAGCGAATAGATGCGTTCCGGTCTATTGGTCTGCGCTACGACTCTACCAGGTTCCCGTACGCGGAGGGACATCAGCGCGATATTTCCCTGATCGGAACCCAGCAATTGACCGAGGCGACGCTATATCGCATCCAACTCATACACGGTGACCGCCCGGATAAACACGGCTTCGACGAAATTCATCTGGAACTGATCTTCGGAGTCGGCCCACACACACACAATCTGGAATAGGAGACTTATCATGGAACCTGTAAACATTCTACGCCGCGCGGTGACCGCCGCGACGCGACTCTGGTTGACACTCGCTATCGCGGGGAGCGTATCGCTCGCCCACGCCGCCGTGGACGTTGTCACGACGACGCCCGAACTCGCCGCGATCACCCGCGAGGTCGGCGGGAATCTCGTAAATGTCGCATCGCTCGCCAAACCGAACCAGGATTACCACAAGGTCGAGGCAAAACCGACCGATGTGGTGAAGGTCAAAAACGCCGACGTTTTCGTGCGCGTCGGCTTGGACCTGGACATGTGGGCAGACGCGGTGATGAACGCCGCACGGAACCCGAAGGTGCAACCCGGTGGGGCAGGCTATGTCGACGCCGGACGGCTGATCAAAAAGCGAGAGGTGCCAGGAACCAACATCTCTGGTGCCTCCGGTGACATCCACGTTTTCGGAAACCCACATTACTGGCTTTCTCCAGGGGACGCGAAAGTAATCGCCTACGAGATTGACCTCGCCCTGCGCACGGTCGATCCGAAAAACGCCGCGACATATGATGCGAATTACGGTCGATTCAGCGCGGAGCTTACCAGGCGCATCGCCGGTTGGAAGGCAGACCTGGCTCCGTATGCGGGCAAAGCGGTCGTCGCCTATCATGACGAATGGGTGTATTTCCTGGGTGATTTCGGCATCAAAGCGTTCGGCTATCTCGAACCCAAACCGGGCATTGCCCCGTCTGGAAGCCATATCAGCAGCCTGATTGCCGCCATGAAGCGTGACGGTGTGAAAGCGGTCATCATTCCGTCCATCTATCCGACTCGTTTCGGCGATCTGGTCGCGAAGGAAACCGGTGGCACCGTCGCTGTTGTACCCTATTCGGTCGGTTCACGGGGGACCACTGACTACATCAGCTACATGGACGCCATCGTTCAGGGCTTCAAGAAAGCACTCAAATGACCCCGATAAATCCGTTGCCGGTAGACCGCGAGCGATTGATGACGTTCACGAACGTTACACTCGGGTACGGCAAGCGGGTCATCCTGCAAAACCTGAACTTCGTACTACGGTCCGGCGATTTCATCGGTATCGTCGGACCGAATGGAGCCGGGAAGACCACGCTTCTGCACGCCATCCTGGGGGCACTGCGCCCTCAGAGCGGTACGATCACGGCGCACAAGCCGCTGACCTACGGGTACGTTCCGCAGGCGCAGACCATGGACGACCAGTTCCCTCTGACCGCACTCGACATCGTCCTGATGGGACGTTACCGGGGAATCGGTCTTCTGCGTCGCCCCTCAAAGGAGGACCGGGATCGTGCCCGTCTCGCCCTGGAGCAGGTCGGCGTCGGTCAACTCACGGACCGACTGTTCCGCGAGTTTTCCGGCGGGCAGAAACAACGGACTTTAATGGCACGCGCCCTGGTTTCCGATCCCAATGTCATGGTACTGGACGAACCGACTAACGACATGGATGTTTCCGCCGAACACGCCACGATGGAACTGGTAGACCAGTTGCAGTCCGAGCGCGGTCTGCTGGTTTTGATGGTCTCGCACATGCTGAACGTAGTCGTCAACCATGTCGAGCAGGTGGCTATTGTCGGCGGCGGGCAGTTCGAAATGGGCGCGGTAGGCGATGTGGTAACGCCGGAAACGCTACAAAGACTGTATAACCTGCCGCTCGAAGTGGTCGAGGTGGGAAGAAAGAGGGTCGTGTTATGAGACGAACGATGGGAACGATCATGCGCACACTCGCGGCTCTTTTTTTATGTTCGCCACTCGGGTCCTGGGCGCAAGGGACCGGTAATAACACCGCGCCACCGCCGCCGATGGAAGGACTGAACCCGGCGACTGCCCCAGCATCATCCCGAACCGTTGCGACCCCGCCGCCAGACGGAGCCCCCGTACCACCGCCGGAAGGGTTGGACCCCGAAACGGCTCCCACATCCTCCCGTGACGCGATGACTGCGAATACCGTAACTACTGCGCCGCCTGAAGTGGAAGAAGTGAACGTCGATGCGGTCGGTTCGGCAACCCTGTCGCCCGCCACGGTGTTCCGTCTCGATTTTATGCAGCGCGCACTGGTCGCGGGGATTCTCGTCGGTGGTGTATCGGCGTTCCTGGGGATCTATGTCGTGCTCCGACGCATCGTTTTCGTCGGGATCGCGCTGTCAGAGATGTCGTCAGCCGGGGTCGCGCTCGCGACACTGACCAAGATCGCGCCGATGATCGGTTCGGTCCTGACCATGTTCGCCGGGGTCCTGCTGTTCTCGGTGCGCTGGGGCGGGAAGCGGATTCGACAGGACGCCTTTATCGGGATCGGATATGTTGTCGCATCAGCGGGGGCGGTTCTCCTTCTTTCGAAGAGCGCGAGTGGCGAGGGTAGCATGATGAGTCTGTTGTTCGGCGATATTCTGACGGTGACGGCGAACGACATTTGGGCGACGGCTATCGCCCTCGGTATAACGCTGGCATTTCACGCGCTGTTCTACAAGGAGTTGCTCTTCGTCGCGTTCGACCCGGACACGGCATCCGCATCCGGCTATCCGGTCCGGTTCTGGGAACTTGCTCTCTACCTGACCGTGGGTCTCACGATTGCTTTCTCGATTCACGCAGTTGGGGTCCTGATGACATTCGCATCGCTGATTATTCCGCCGGTGACGGCACTACTCCTGACACGGCGCATGGAAACGGCGTTCGCCGTGGCGGTGCTCGCCGGGATGATACCGGTTCCCATCGGGCTGTACGTGTCCTATGTCGCCGATCTGCCCTCGACAGCCACCGTGGTCATACTCGAATTCGCACTACTTATCCTCGCCGGGATCGCATCGCGTTTCCGACACTGATTCGTTTTCTTTCGTCTGTGCGCAGGCGAAGAACAAAGTAAGGAACAACCGGTGATAGGGGAGGAGTACATAGGCTTATTATGCAATGGATCGTGCCTTGGTGCTTCTCGGTAATCACTGTCGTTGCCTTGGCGAACGGAACCGTCGCCCCGCCTGATCCGGCAAAAGGGCGATGGGCGGCAAACGGCACCCTGCTCGAAGCGTGTACCTGCGTGGTGCCGTGTAGTTGCAACTTCGGGGAGCCGCCCTCGCCGAACGGGTACTGCCACGCCGTTTACGCCTACCGTCTGGAAAAAGCCGCGTGGGACGGCGTGGACCTGTCCGGGCTGGTGATCGCGGGCGCGGACGGACCGAAAGGCGGGGCGTGTTTCCTGGACGCGCGCGCGACCGCCGCGCAACGACCGGCACTGCGGCGACTCGCTCGCGCCGTCTGGGCGCAAGGCGGTCCCGGCAACGCGCCCGACATGCCGTTCTCGTTCGCTTCGATCACGCCGTCGGTCAACGGGAACGACCTCCAACTGAAGATCGGCGACGCCGGGGGATTCGCGGCGCGCGTGATCGTCGGGCGCGACGGCAAGACGCCGGTCGTGGTAGAGAACAACACCGTCTGGCCCATCGCGCGAGCGATCAAGGGCAAAACGAGCCGCCTCGACTTCCGCGACAAAAACGTCGGCGCGATCTCGGCGTCCGGCACGAACGCCAACCACGGCGCGTTCGCGTTCGGCGGGGCGAGCAGTGCGGTCGCGAAAAAACCGGTAGCAGCGGGCGGTGCCTGTTGTGGCACACACGGGGTAAAATAATGGAGCCGACACCGATGGACGATTTTCCCGATTACTATCCTGCGCGTCCCTTCACCCTGGTCACCGATGCGCCCGCCGACCCGGAAACCGGGCACGAGTTCGTTCTCCACTTCGACCCCGAGGACGAACGGTACTACGTTTTCTTTTTCGCCGAGGAGCAACACGCGGAGCGGTTTCGCGACGTGTACAACAGTGTTTCCTCCCGGCGTGCCGTGGTGGTCCGCTTCGACCCGCGCGGGATCGAGGAGCGTATCGGCGTCCGCTATACAGATGCCGACGGGCAACGCACCGACATGACGATCTCGGAATACCGCAAGAACATGGCGTTCCGCAACGAATTTCGTCGTGAGGATTAGAGCGGACGTTTGGAAACGTTCCGGTGTGCGCCTTCGGCGTCACCGTCCTGCGGACGCGCCGATGGAGAATGGTTCCTGCCCTTGCCGAACGGCTTGGTGTAGCCCGCGTCCGCAGGACGGCGACGCCGAAGGCGCACACCGGAACGTTTCCAAACGTCCAAACGTCCGACTAGGCAGGATTCGCCGCACACGCTCCCGAAAGAGTTCGCATGAAACGTCGTACCTTTCTCCTGGCGGGACTCGCACTCGCCGCAATGCTAGTCCCGTCTGCCGCCCGTGCCGCCGAGATGGACCCCGCCGCCGTTCCCTTCACCGAGCGCACCGTGACCACGCCGGGCGGCACCTACAAATACCTGATCTACGCCCCGGCGAAGCGCGACCGGCGCGAAAAGCCACCCGTGATCGTCTTCCTGCACGGGTCGGGGGAGCGCGGCGACGACAACACGGCGCAAACCAAAAACGGCATCCGCCTGATGATCGCGCGGGAGGGGGAACAGTTCCCCGCCGTGGTCGTCGTCCCGCAATGCCGCGCCGACGTTCGCTGGACCGCCCCCGAGATGGAAGCGATGGTCCTGAAGGCACTCGACCAAACGATGACCGAGTTCGACGGCGATCCCCGGCGCATCTACCTGACGGGACTTTCGCTGGGCGGCTTCGGCACATGGGAACTCGCCAGACGGCACCCGAACCGCTGGGCGGCTCTCGCACCGGTGTGTGCCGGCGTTATGTTCCGCGTTTATGTGCCGCAAACACCGCCCGGCACGACTTCCGTAAACCCGTACTCCGCGCTAGCAACGGCGGTCGCTTCGATTCCGACGTGGATTCTTCATGGGGACGCCGACGAGGTCGTTCCGGTTTCCGAATCGCGGCAGATGGCGGCTATCCTGTACTCCCGTAAGGCGGACATCCGGTACACCGAATATCCCGGCGTCGGACACAACAGTTGGGACTACGCGTACAAAGAGCCGGACTTGCTCAAATGGCTTCTCGCACACCGACGGGACAAATAATGCCGACTCGCGAGGATCGGACCGCATGGTCCGATCCTCGCGAGTCGGCATACGTGTGGTCTCACGCTCAGGGCAACTTCGTAAGCGTGAGACCGACATGGCCGATCACGGAGTTTTTGCTACCATCGTCGTTAGATCCCACGCGAAAACCCGTGCGGAGGACAGTCTCCCTTCGGCGAGGCGTAGTGTCTTTCCGGCGACATCTTTCGGCAGAGCGAAGTAAAAGCGGATTCGCGTTTCCTCGCCGGGTTCTAACGTACCGTCCGTCGATTCGTCACGGGAAGCCTTGAGGATAGACTGGTTGTACGCCACCTTCTCACCGTCCGCGTCGCGCAAGTCGGGCGCGAAATCGCTCCACACGTATCTTTGCTGGGACGCCGTCCGATTCTTGATCGTGAAAATAGCGGTCAGGAAACGTTTCCCGTCGCCCGGTTCGCGCTTGATCAGGGGACCGTTCACATAGGCGATCTCGTCGAGACGCATGTCGAGCACACCTGTCGCGTAAAACGTCCCAGCTTGTGCCGGGACTTCCTGGCGGGCGGTGGCTCCCGTGGAGTCGGCTGGGTCGGCGAAGCCCGCCGGTAGCGGGGTGACTACCCCGCGCAAATCGTAACGGATTACCGGGGCACCGCGTTCGCGTTCCACGATCAGTTTCGGGACAACCCCCTCCGCAGGCACGATAATCGCCGTGACGACATCCAGTTTCTGTGCCGGTTTCAACTGGATTGTCAATGGCTCCCGCTCCCCCTCGCGCGCGACCGCCTGGATGAAATTGTGGTTTATGCCCTTCGCATCGACGGCGGTAAACCCGATGTCTGCCCAGTAATAGCGTTGTTCACGCGGCATCGGGTTATGCACCGTGTAATGCAACAGGAGAACTTTTTCGCTGGCTTTGGGTACCCAGGTGTTTTGCCCCAATGTCACCGGGACGACGGAATAGTCGGCACTCCTGAGCGTGAAATTGATCGGATAGGACTTACCGATGGTGTATGTCGTACCGATTTTTCCGAAATCGCCGGGCAGTTGCGTGGTGCCCAGCACGATGGGACCGGTCGGTTTCGCGGGTGGCTTGGCGGGAGCCTTCGGCTTGACGGTCCCCGGCTTCTTCCCTCCGGACTGTGCCCGGGCAGGCGCGACGAACAAAACGGCTTGCAGGATCGATAACAGGGCACTGGCAACGAGTAACTGGTTTCGCATAATTTTCTTTCTAAAAGCCTACCCCCTCCCATCAGAGTGGGAGGAGGTTACCAATCGATTTTACCTTATTTTCCGGGCGGGATCATTTCGATGCCATGCTTTGCAGTCAGTGCAATGAATTTTGGTGCCAGTATGGGGTCCGCCATCGCATCCTGCGGGGCGACGCCGAACGCCGCCATCGCCATACCGAACGCCTGGAAGTTGTCGCCGGGCGTAAACCAGATCAATAACTTCGCGCCTTCCGGGCTGGTACAACGCCACGTGTGCTCGACGTTTCGCGGGGCAAAGACGGTATCGCCCGGTCCCGCCTCGATCACCTGTTCGCCGATCCCGAATTCGATCCGTCCGGAAAGGATACAGAACGTTTCGTCCTCGATGCGGTGAATGTGCGGGGGGACGCCGGCGTTAAAATCCGCGTCGATTTCCATCAACATAAAAACGCCTTCGGTATGATCGGCACTGATCTTGATGCGGGCGCGGTGATCCCCGAGGTCGGCGAAGTGTCCGTCTCCGGCGCGGACGAATAAAGGCGATAGTGCTACTGCGTTCATAGTTTTTATTCCTTTCAAACCAAGAATATCGGGGGGTGTCCCCGAATAGTGCCGGTCCCCGTTCGTCGGTGACAAGGCACATGGGATAAGCGGTTGAGTTTATTGCTTATCGCTTGCTTTCAGGAAAGGTTATACAAACCCATCGTGTGCGAAGCGTGTGCAATTCGTAACAGGATCGGGCAGAACGAAAAAAGATCGGCTTATTTTTCGCGGGGTCGTTCGGGCGTTTGGAAACGCCCGCTAAGCCCGGACGAACTGTTTTTCCGGGACCGGTGTCTGCAGGAGAGTCGCGAGTTCCTCCCACGTCAGGGAACGTCCTTCGTCCCGCGCGTCTTGCAGAGCATGCGCTCCCAGGCGGGAACGGATCGCCTGTAGCACGTCTTCGTACTCGTCCTGCTCTCGCGCGGTCAGCGGGGTGCCGATAGCATCGCGCAACGCTTCCGACGCCCCGAAAAGACGCGCGGCTTCCCGCTCCCGGTGCCCCCGCGCGGCGAGCATCGCTCCAATCTCCAGGGCGTAGGCGGTATACCGCTTGTTGCCGTCGTTCCCGAGTAGCCGGACGGCTTCGTGCAAGTACGGGGCGACGGCTCCGGTATCGCCGCGCGACAGCATCATCTTCGCCTGATTCAGACGCACCCGCATCGCCCCGTTGCGATTTTGCATCTGCTGGTGGATGGCATAACTTTCGGCGTAATCCCCTTCGGCGGCGTTCCAGTCTTCGGACTCGGCGAAGAGTACGCCGCGCGCCTCCAGAGTCGCCGCGAGTCCCGCGCGGTCGTTGAGTTCGCGGCGGATCGCGAGGCTACGCTCCAGCAGTGCCCGCGCCGCGTCCGGGTCGCTCCGCCGCGCGGCGACCACGCCCAGATTATGCAACGTGTTCGCCGCGAAGAGGGTGTCCTGGATCTCTTCCGTAATGGCAAGCGACTGTTCGTAGAGAACGCGGGAGCGTTCGAGATCGGTCCGCTCCTCGCAGAGCGCGCCCAGCCCGGCAAGCGCACGCATCAGCCCGCGCCGGTCGTCCGTTTCGGAGTAGATTGCGAGTGCGGCTTGCAGCAACGCTTCCGCCTGTTCGTACTCGCCCCGGTTCTTATGGAGGATCGCGAGACGCCCCATCGCGCTTGCGGCTTGCGTCCGGTCGCCCTCCCGCTCGAAGATGGGCAGGCACGCCTCCAGGTACGCCTGCGCGGCGGCGTGGTCGCCCTGCTGACCGGCGAGTCCCCCGGCGGCGAGCAGGGCGCGGGCGCGCAGGGGGGCGAGTGCGCTTCCCGCCCGCGCCACCGCCGTGTCCAGACGTTGCCGCCCTTCGGCGAGGTGTCCGCGCACCAGCCAGAATTTGAACAGGGCGACCGACAGCCGCAACCCGGCTTCGCCGCCGTCGTCCGTTCGCGCGAACGTGTCGAACGCTTCCCGGACGTTCCCCTGTTCCTCGTCCATCCGTGTCAGCCAGTGGTGTTGCTCGTCGCCCTCCCAGCGCGCCCGTTCGGCGAGCGCGAGGAAATGGGCGGCGTGGCGCGACGCGAATACGTCTCGTTCTTCCGGGGATAGTTGCTCGGCGGCGAATTCGCGCAGGGTTTCCAGCATCCCCAGACGCATCCGGTCCTCGCCCGATTCCCCGGACACGATCACGGACCGCTCTCGCAGTTCGGCGAGGAACATCATCGCGTCCGGCGATTGCGTCACCGCTTCCGCCGCTTCCAGATCCCACCCGCCCCGGAACACGGAAAGGCGCGCCCAGAACGCCTGTAGCGGTTGCGGGAGCAGTTCCCAACTCCACTCCACTGCGGCGCGGAGGGTCGCGTGTCGCCCGGGTACGCCGCGCCGCCGCCCGATCAGCAGATCGAAACGGTTTTCCAGTTTCGCCAGCATCTGGGTCGGGGTCAGAGTTTGCGACCAGCCCGCCGCCAGTTCGAGGGCGAGCGGGACGCCTTCGAGTCGGGAGCAGAGTGCCGAGATAGCGTCGGCGTTGCGCGGCGTGATCTGGAAATCGGGGCGCGCCGTTTGTGCGCGCGCCACGAACAGTTGCACACTGGCGAACTCCAACAGCCGCTCGGGCGTACCCGGATGAAGCGGCGTCGGGAGCGGCACGACCGCGAAATCCCGTTCGCCGTCCAGCATCAACCGTCGGCGTGACGTGACCAGGCACGTCAGCCGAGGCACACGACGGAGTAGCGAATCGACGTATTCTTCCGCCACACCGCCCCCCGTTTCCATCAGTTGCTCTAAATTGTCCAGCACCAACAGCGTCGATCGGTCCCCCGCCGATAGTGCCTCCACTGTCTGGTCGAGCGGCGACCGGTGCGCGGCGCGCGGCAGCAACAGCGTGTCGGCGACGGCATCGGCGACATGAGCGGGGTCGCGCAAATCGGCGAGCGGTACGAAATACACGCCGCCTTCGAAGCGGTCCCCGACCCGACGCGCGACTTCGAGAGACAGGCGTGTCTTTCCGCTCCCACCGAACCCGGTCAGCGTGATCAGACGCGCGTCGCCTTCGCAGAGTAGCCGTTCCAGCGCGACCAGTTCATCCTCCCGCCCGAAAAAGCCGCTCAGGGGCAGCGGTAGCGACCGGTTCGCGAGCGGCGGCGATGAAGGCTCGGTAGCAGCGACAGCGGGAACCTCCCCGGCGGTTACTGCGGCGGGCGATGCCAGCGGTGCAGGAAGCGACGCCGGGGACGCCTCCGGTAATGTCACGATGGCTCGTTCGCCGGGTTCGAGTAGCGCGCGCACACCGGGGGACGGTTTCGCGCCGAGCCGCTCGTCCAGCACCGCTGTCAACTCCTCGAACTGCCGGTGCGCGGCGGAAGTCTGCCCCGACGCCATCAGGGCGCGGATCGCGTGGGCGTGTGCCTCCTCGGCGAGTGGGTCTTCCGTGATGGCACGGCGGGCATGCGCGAGGGACTCGTTCCAGCAACCGATCCCGGCGTAGTACGCCGCCAGTTCCACCAGCGTATGCCCGAGAGTTTCCGCGAGCCGGTTCCGCTCCTGCAATGCCCAGGGTTCGTAAAAGCCGGGCAGGAGCGGTCCCCGGTACAGCGTGACCGCCTCTTCGCGGAGTCGCGCCTTTTCCTTTGTCGTGTCTGCCCGGTTCGCGGCACTGAGCGTCCGGTCGAACCGGACCGCGTCCACGTCCACCGCCGCCGCGTTCAGGTACACCTCGAAGTGCCCGCGCGTGACCAGGACCGCGCCCGCCGCCACCGACGCGGGCGGTTCGATCTGTCGCCGGAGCGATGACAGGGCGGAGC
>JAYULM010000206.1:0-14007 GCA_043763605.1 Armatimonadota bacterium
CCGATTCCGACGGATGACCCGTCGGGCGAGAAGTTAAACGGCTGGCTGATAAAACCGCTGTCCGCCGTCAATCGTTTTGCTCTGCGCCTCCGCGTACAACCGCTCGACGTGACCGCGCCACTCGCTTCCCGGATACCGGCGCAAGAACTCGGCGAAGATCTCGGTGGCACCCTGCGGCTGATTCAGCCGGGAAAGATGTAGTTTGCCCAGTCGGAGCAAGCCGTTTTCCGCCTCCCGCGTGTCGGCGTGGTTCCGGCACAGGTCGGTCAGGGCGCGGTCGGCGAGATCGAAGCGCGCGGACTCCTCACATGCCCCGGCGATGCGCGACAGGAGGGCGGCGGGGAGCGGGAACGTCTCAAACGCCGCGCACGCATCCCCATACACCCCGGCGACGGCGGCAGAGTTTCCAAGCGACGGCGGCGACTGCAGATACAGGCGCAGGGCTTCCAGGAAATGCCGGTGCGCTTCCTCGCTCTGCCGCAACTTGACGCTCGCCCGCCCTATCGCCCGGTGCGCGGCGGCGTCGTCCGGCTTTTCGGCGAGGTACCGCCGGTACAGTTGCGCGGCATCCAGCCAGCGGTCCTGCCGCCCGGCGACTTCCGCGTCCTCTAAGGTATATTCCCGCCGCGAATCGTTTTTCATGCGGAGCGGGATCGCGATCACCGCGCCGAATAGCAAGCCGCCGATGTGCGCCCAGTTCGCCACCGAGTCGCTCCCCCCGGCGTCGGCAAACGCACGAATGCCGGTGAATATCTCTCGAAGCGCGTAAAACCCGATCACATACACCGCAGGAATTGAAAATATCAGAAAGACGCGCAGTTTCGCCCGCCAGAAGCGCACCGCAAACAATCCGAGCACCGCCGCGATGGCACCGGAAGCCCCGATCAGCGGCTTGTCGGCGGCGGCGGACAGAAGCGGCGTGGACGCCAGAAAGACGTGGAGCAACCCCGCCATGAAACCGCCGCCGATATAAAACAGCAGGTACTCCCAGCGTCCGAGGGCGTCCTCGATGTGCGGTCCGAAGAGAAGCAGGAACAGCATGTTGAAAAACAGATGCTCCCAGCCGCCGTGCAAAAACAGGTGTGCGAACAGCGTCAGCAGATTGGGCGAATGCGGGATTATCCCCCACTGCTCCGCGACCTCCGACGACACCGTCGCCTCCAACAACCCGAAATTATTGTCCGCCACCGTGAGCAGGAAAACCAGGATATTCACCAGGATCAGTCCCATCGTGGCGAACGGCAACCCGTCCCACCCTTGCTTCTCGCGCTTGCGCAACGGAATCGGCGGCGCGAGGAGCGGCAGAAGTATGAGGATTATAATGAGGTAGATGATCCACATAGTTGTTAGTGTCCAGTGGTCGGTGGTCAGTGGTCAGACGGGAGCAGGAAGAGCACGCCTAACCGGCACTCGCTACTGATCACTGACCACTGACCACTGACAACTAACTCTCACATCTTCGGCATCGCCGCCCGTTGCCAGTCGCTGACGTGTGCGACGATACTTTGTACCACGTCGGCGGTGTTTATCCCCTCGGCATCGCCCTCGAAGTTGAGCAGGATGCGGTGTCCGAGCGCGTTCGCGGCGACGGCGGTGATGTCGTCCATGGCGACATTGAAGCGACCCGACAGCGCGGCACGCACTTTCGCCGCGAGGACGAGGGATTGCGCACCGCGCGGGCTTGCGCCGACGCGAACGTATTTCTTCACCAGGTCGGGGGCGGAGTTGTCCTTCGCCGGGTGAGACGCGACCACCAGCCCGGCGGCGAAATCGCGCACGTGCGGGGCGACCACGATACCGCGCACCCACGCCTGCATTTCCAGAACCTCGGCTTCCGTGATGATTTTATCCGCCGTCGCCGTTTCGGAGCCGGTCGTGCGGTCCACGATGGCAGACAGTTCGGCGAGGCTCGGGGACGGCACGTTGACCTTGAAAAGAAAGCGGTCCATCTGCGCCTCGGGGAGCGGATAGGTGCCCTCCATCTCAATCGGGTTCTGCGTCGCGAGCACGAAGAACGGGGCGGGGAGCGGCCGTTGCGTACCGCTCACGGTCACGCATTTTTCCGCCATCGCTTCGAGTAGCGCGGACTGCGTTTTCGGCGTCGCGCGGTTGATCTCGTCGGCAAGCAGGATGTTCGAAAAGACCGGCCCCGGCATAAAGCGGAACGCCCGGTGCCCCGCCTCGTCATCCATGTAGAGTGTCGTCCCGGTGATGTCGGCGGGCATCAAATCCGGCGTAAACTGGATACGCGAAAACTGCAAGTCCATCACCTGCGCGAGCGTGCGCACGAGCAACGTTTTGCCGAGTCCAGGGACGCCTTCTAACAGGACGTGTCCCCCGGCTAAAACGGCGAGCAGGACGGCTTGCACGATCTCGGTCTGCCCGACAATCACGCGGGCGATCTCGGACTGGATGCGGGCGGCGCGGTCACGGAAGGCTTTCGCCTGTTCTTCAGCGTTCGGGAGGGCAGTTGTTGCGGGCGTGGTCACGGGGTGATGGTTTTCCAATCGGCGGCGGGTACGAAACGGTTGAGGTGTCCCACGTTTACGGTAGCGACAATATATTCGCTGTCGGGGAGTCCGAAATCCTTCGCCTGCGCCGCGATGATCACGTCGCAGTCGAGTTCGCGGTTATCCGCGGTCTGCTGACCGGCGTTGCGGACTTCCGCCCACCACTGCGCGACAAGTTTGAGAGCGGAGTCGGTCAACGCGAGGTAGACGCCGGGGACGGACACGAACGTGTCCAATAAAGCGAGGGAATTCTTAGCGTTGCGGCGAGTGTATTCCCGACGAAGTTCGTAATCCGCGAGCGACGGCACGATGAATCGATGCCCGGCGGCGATCATGGCGTTATACCATTGCAACATCGCAGCAACCTGAGGCGACTTCTGGTTTGGATTCGTCAGGATGCCGAGTGGACCCGTATCAAGAAAAGCGACCATTAATACAGCCGCCTCGCACCCGCGCGGTCGCGTTCGGCGTTCAAAGCATTTTTCAATGTTTCGAGTTCGCGGTCGGCTTCCTCGCGTTCCTCGGGCGTAGCGCGCTCGAACGCTTCCAGACTCTCTCGTACATGCCTATCCCATGTATTCTCTTCCTTCACCGCAACCGGCGGAGTAGCCGTCGTACCGGCTTCGTTTCCGTTACCGTTCACGTATGTTAGTGGTGAATTGAGAGGCGTGATCGGGGGCAATTCACTCACCCGGGCACGGAAGAACCCGGACACGTCGAAGCCAAGCCGTTCCGCGTTTTCGATACGCCTGTATTCGTCGTCGGTCATTTCCACGCTGTATTTCATCGATTTTATCCCCTTCCCTTCGGGGGCACTGGCGTCCGCCGCGTCGAAAGGTTCGCCGCGCTCCGCGCCGTCCCGTCTATTTTACCACTGCCGCGCGTTTCAGTACTCCGCGATTTGCCTGCCCCAGGAGTACCACCGGTCGCGGTCGCGCAGTTCGCCGAATTGCAGGTGGAAGCGGTCGGCGTAGTCGGGCGCGCTTCGCAGATGTTCGGCGAACCGTTCGAGCCGTGCCTCGTCGCGCAGATACACCTCCCAGACGAAGCCGTCCACGCAGTAGAAGCAGAGCGGCGACGTTTCGGCGAGCAACGCGTAGTACGCTTCCGGTTCGTCGCCCACCTCCCAGTCCGCCGTGTCCAGTCGTTGCGCGGCGGCGAAGGGGTCGCCGTCCCGCTCGTCCAAGCCGACCATGTGCGCCCAATCGTTCGCGACGCAGTCGGCGTGTTCGGGCAGGGCACCCGCCGGATACAGGAACGAGTCCACCCGGCTCGGTCCCCGGTCGGAGACCGCGCGCCCGTAGGCGTCGTACGCTTCGTCCCCGAGCCGCTCATACAGTTTCAGACTGCTGCTGAAGCCGCCGTGACTGACCCACCAGTGGAGGGGGCGCATAGCGTCGGCGAGCGGTTCGAACAGATACTCGAACGTGCCGCGACCGGGCGGGATGGTGTAGACCGGGGCGGCGGTCGGTCTGCCATCCGGCGTCCAGATCGTGCTGACGTTTCGCGGCGTTATGCCGATGTATATTCCTCGCATGGTTTAGCCGTTATCGCTCGGGCGCGTGGTCTCGCTAAATGTCGCCGCGACGAGATCGGGAGGAAATAAGCAGGAACGCATTTGCTGCCCGGATAGTATCAGGAATCGAAGCGCGATAAAGTTTGGTCCCCGGGTCCGTTTGCGGTATAATACCGATAGGCGACCGGAGCAGTCGCCGAAACTGAAACGATTCTAAGCAGATACCCGGCGTGACGCGGCAACCGCGCCCGCCGTGAAAGGATAGCGAATTACGATGTCTACGGAAATCATGGACTCCACGGCGACTTTGCCGAGCGAGAAGTTTATCCCGTCCGCCGAACAGCCGGTGGAGTTGACCGACCGCGCCGCGCAGACGGTTCTGGATATTCTGGAAGAGCAGGGCAACCCGGAAGGTGTCCGGTTGCGTGTTTATGTTGCGGGCGGCGGTTGCTCCGGTCTGTCGTACGGCATGGCACTCGACGAAAACACCGAAGAGGGGGACGGATTCTTCCGCGACAAGGGCGTGGACATCGTGATCGATGCGATGAGCCAGAAGTATATCTTCGGCTCCACGGTGGACTATGTAACCACGGCGATGGGCGGCGGCTTCAAGGTCGAGAACCCGAACGCGGTCAAGTCCTGCGGGTGTGGCTCTTCGTTCAGCACGGGCGAAGACGGCGCGGACGGTCTGGACACGAAGGCGGGCGGCGGTTGCGGCTCCTGCGGTTCGCACTGAGCAGTACGACAGTCGGTTTGATGAAAGCAGCGCGAACGGGGCAACCTGTCCGCGCTGTCTTTTTGTGCCGCGTGAAACCATGAAATAATCGGGTAAAATAGGGAAGCACATAAAAAAAGGGTTGCCATGTCCGAAAATGTATCCTTCACCGTCCCGCCCCAGGAGTTGCTTGCCGAACCCGCCGACCCGTTCACTGGCTACGGCGCATTCCTGAACACGTTGAAAGAAAGCATACGCTCGGCACGGACGAAGGCGGCACTCGCCGTCAACCGCGAATTGATCGAACTCTACTGGAACATGGGGCGCGAAATCACCCGGGAGCAGGAGGCGCATCAATGGGGTGACGGCGTCCTGGTTCGATTGGCGAAAGATTTGCAAGCCGCTTTCCCCGGCGTTTCCGGCTTTTCCCGCACGAATCTTTATCGGGTGCGGGCTTTCTACGTCGCCCACCGTGGGGAAGGGGAAATTGTCCCACCGGTTGTGGGACAAATATCATGGGCACATAACGTCATCCTTTTGGAGAAGGTTAAGGACGCCACGACCCGCGATTGGTACGCCCGCGCCGCCTTCGAGAACGGGTGGAGCCGCAACGTTCTGGAGATGCAGATCGAGAGCCGGTTGCACGAACGGCAGGGCAAGGCGGTGACGAACTTTTCGCGCACCCTGCCCCCGGCGCAGTCGGATATGGCGCGGGATCTGCTCAAAGACCCGTACCATTTCGACTTCCTCGGCCTGAGCGGCGACGCCCACGAGCGGCAAATTGAGGGCGGGCTTTTGGAGCAGATACGAAAATTTCTGCTGGAGATGGGAGCCGGTTTCGCGTTCGTCGGGAGTCAGTACCCGCTCGAAGTGGACGGAGACGACTACTATCTCGACCTGCTGTTCTACCACCTGCGTCTGCGCTGCTTCGTAGTAATCGACCTGAAAGCCACCGAGTTTCAGCCCGAGTTCGTCGGGAAAATGAACTTTTACCTCGCCGCCGTAGATGACACGCTCCGTCACGAGAGCGACGCGCCGAGCATCGGTCTACTGCTGTGCCGCAAGAAGAAAGCCCTCACCGTGGAATACGTCCTGCGGAACGTGGCGACGCCGATAGGAGTCGCCGCGTTCGTGACGGACCTCGCGCATCGCATCGAAGCCGAGTTGAACGCGAACGAAAACCCCGATGACGAGGGAGGTGAGAATCCCCACGAACCGCCTTCCGCTGCAACCCGCGCTTAAGGTGTGCGAGCAGGGGATGGAGTGGGAGTTCGCGCCGTGAGTATGGGGAACCCATCCGCGCTGTTTTTTAGTTTCGGCGAACGGCGTTCGCCGAAACGCTTTATTTGCCGCGTAAGAGTGTCGTACTCCCGATCAACGGTCGCAAGTGATCGGCACATTTTTCCTTCATCTTCCGCCACTCGTCTTTCCAAGCGTCCTCTAACTTTTCTTGCTGGGCGAGAACCCGGAACTGGAAGTAGTGCTCGATAGCCGCGTCGTCGTCGCGTTGCCAGCCGCGCAGGAGTTGCCACGGGACCTGCTCGCCCATCTCATTGAAACAGTCCGCGATGGCGCGTTTATACGTCGTGTCTAAATTGCCGTCTAACTGCGCCCCTTTGGTTTCGACCATCAAAAAAGCGGGGGCGGCTTTCCCGTCAAACTTCATCTGTACGACGAAATCGGGATAGAACCGCCGCCGCTTCCAACCCTGCATACCGAACTCGCCGGAGATATTGCGGTACCACCAGAATACTTCGTCGGCGTGATCGGCGACGTATGCGAAGTCCAATTCCAACCCGTTGAAGTCGGCTTGCGCCTCGAAATCCATCGCGGCTTGTTTCGGGTCGGCATCATCGAAACGCAGGCGTGTCCCGGCGGACCGGCGAACCTCCTTTGGTACTTCGTAGCGGCAGGGTTCGTACAAATGCGTGAAGCCCATCCGGTTCTGCGCCATCAACGTGCGAAAATGCATCTCGGTAAGCCGGTCGGTCTCGGTTTCGATCAGCGCGGTGATCCGGTCCCGCAGGGCGTAGCGCACGAGCGCGAGTTTGCCGACAAGGTTGGTTTCTCGCTCGGTCAGGCGAGATAGAGCGCGTTTTATCAGGCGAACCCGCTCCTTGATACTGAAGTGCGGCAGATCCACATTCACGGTCAGCCATGCCTGCGTCGCCTCATCATTTTCGATACCTTCCTGCGCTATCGCCTCGTCGCGCTGTTCAGACGTCAATTCCAGGCCCAGCAAAGTGTAGCGGTCCCGCGCTTTTTTCAGTTCGTCGCCCATCCGCCATTCGTCCACCGAAACCGTGTCGAAATCCCGGTCGTTGACGTCAGGGAGCAGATGGCTGTACCAATCCAGCGGCTTCCAGTCGGTGGTTTCGGGGTCGGCGCGGTAGCAGAAGCGCGGCAACAGGATTTTCGCAGGGATCGGGGCGAGATAGTGTTCGGCGAGTCCGGGGCGCAGGTGGGCGATTTTATATCCTTTTTGCGCGTCCGCTTGCCCGTCTTTCTCGGTGTAGATGAAATCGTCGCCCTCGAAGCCCGCGTCGCCGAGCGACTTTTTCACCGCTTTGAGTGTTTCGTCAGTCTGGTTGTGGCGGGCGAAGACGTAGCACCGGTCTAACTTTTCGTCGCCGGTCTTGGTCTGATACGGTTGCCGCAGAACACGCCCGACCAACTGCGTCAGGGCGTCGAGCGAACTGCTGGCGAGGAGCGACACCAGCAGATACGCGAACGGGCAATCCCACCCTTCGCGCAGGGCGTCGCGGGTGATGATCCAGCGGATCGGGCAGGCTTCGTCCAGCAAGTCCCATTCCTTGAGTTCGTCCAATTCCGACGTTTTGACGGCGATCTGGTTCGCGGGAACGCCCAAGTTGACAGTCAGATATTTGCGAACATCGTCCCCGTGAACATACCGCGTGTCGTCCTTCTGACTTGCACCGACGCGTTCGGCTTGAACGACGACAATCGGGCGGATGTACCGTCCGCCGTTCTCCCGCCACTTGTCCGCCGCCTTTTCCAACTCTTCCCGCTTGCGGTGCGTGGCGTCCAGGCAACGCTCCCAATCCCCGATGCCGTCCGTGTGAACGGCGATGGGCAGTTTGATCATCTCCTCCTGCAACAGTTCCTTGCCGGACACGCGCACGAGCAGGTTGGTTTGCTTCGGCGTGGCGGAAAGTTGCACCAGTAGCGCGGGGTTGAGTTGCGAGAGCGTTTCGCGGGCGGTCGCGGTCGCGGCTTTCTGTTGCTCGTCCACAATCACGATAGGTCGGCACAGGCGCACCAGATTGGCGAGCGACGTGCGTACTATCGGCGTATCGCCCAGCGTGTGCAGGTTGGGCGTGGCTTCGCGCAACCGGATATGCGCGTCGGGGTCGTTTTCGGCGGGGAAGTGGGACGGCAGGACGCGCCCGTCGCGGAAGTAACGCAGGAAGTCGCTCTTGCGGGTTTGCGCTTCCTCCTCCGGGGATGGGATTTTGCGGCTAACGCTCTGGAGCATCATCACCAACACGTTCAGGTCGCGTCGCAAACCCACCGGCGTCAAGCCGCCGATCTGGTCCTTCTCCCAAACCTTGACCCGCGTCCCGACACTCTCTTTCAGGGCGCGGTAATACAGGTGTGTCGGGTCGCGCAGGGCGGAGACCGTCTGGTCGTAGATGCTCTGCGTCGGGACAAGCCACAGCACAAGCCCCGCCCCCTCGCGTTCGGGAAGCAGGATTCGGAGTGCGCTACCGATGACCTGCGTGGCGAGCAGAGTCTTGCCGCCGCCGGTCGGGACGAGAAGACAGACATTCGGCAGATCACGCTTGTCCCCGGTCTGCATTTCGCCGTACCTGCCCATCGGCTGATACCGCAGGGCGCGGCGTTCGCGTATCGCCGCCCACGCATCATTCGCGGCGTGACGCGGGTTCGTCGCCTGTTCGTCGCGCAAAAGCGTCAGGTATTCGGCGATCTCGTCCATGACGCGCTGTTGGTAACGGCGCAGGGAAACGGTGGTCGGGGTTTGGTAGGGGTAAGGCATGAGTAATTCGATGGATACTACGGTCAGCGTAGTTGAGTCGGAAGCAGACGCGGGCGAATTATTTTTCCGGTGTCGCGTTGCCAGGCGCGGAGCACATCAGGGTCGAGCCACAGTTTTTCGGCGTACAGCGTGATGTTTTTGGCGGGTTCAGATTCCAGATGCTTTAACGTGTCGGCGTCGAACGCGCGGCTGGATTCCGGGTCCGGCGTGTACAGCAGGTAAACCGCCATCGTCGCGGTCTGCCCGACGCGCCCGGTTCCGGGGTCGGATTGCGCGGGGTCGTAGGCGGACAGCGTTTCGGCTTGCCACACATACCCGGCTAACTCGTGCCACGGGGTATCGGGGCGAAGCACGCCGTAATAGCCCCGGAGCGGTTCGTCGGACAGGGTGCAGTAGGTGAACGAGCCACCCAGCGCGGGGACCTTCTCGCCGACGCCCTCGATCACGCGCTTGATGCGTTCGCGGGTAATGTCGCGGGCGATATTGCGCCCCGCGTTCTCGTCGTCCTTGCTGTCGTGCGGCATCTGCACCGTGATAAAGCGTCGGTTGCCGCCGTCTTCCTTATTGAGTTGCAGAACGGCATGTGCGGTCGTGCCGGAGCCGCCAAAGGAATCCAAAATGATGTCGTTATCCCCCGAACCAATACTAAGCAGACGTTTGAGCAACCGCACCGGCTTTGGCGTATCAAATGTGCCTATGTCACCAATAATTTCATTGAGTTCTTTGGTGGCTTCCTGGTTATGACCAACTTCTGCATTTGTCCACCACGTCCAGACAGTTTGCTTCTCAGCTTCGTTGATGAATCGTTTCAATCGCGGGCGTGAATCGCCATTCTTGCCGAACCAAATACGATTGTCGTTCATAAGATTTTTGAACGTGGCTTCCGCCAATGCCCAACACCTACCATCTGGCGGTGTGTATTCCTTTCCGGTCGGGGAAACAATCGTATAGTACTGGCTTGCAGTTGCGTGGCCCGTTTGACCGGTCAGGTCAACAGATGCCCATGACCCTCTTGGGTCGTCATCTGGATTCTTGAAATCCTGGATTCGTTGATCACTCAACATCTCCTTATTGAGTACAAAGTTCTCGTTGCTACGTGAGTATACGATTATGTGATCATGGGCTGGATTAAGCATGAGACGTGCGTCGGACGATGTTCGCTTTTGCCACAATATATTGGCAATAAAATTTTCCTCGCCGAAAATCTCGTCCATGAGCATACGCAGGTGATGTACTTCGTTGTCGTCGATGGAAACAAAAATCACGCCGTCCTCGCGGAGCAGTTCGCGCAGGAGTTGCAGACGCGGGTACATCATGCAACACCATTTATCGTGGCGGTTGAAATCCTCGCCCTGCGGACCGACTTCCTTGCCGAGCCATTCCTTGAACAGTGCACCGGAAACGTTGTCATTGTAAACCCAGTGTTCGTTGCCGGTGTTGTACGGCGGGTCGATGTAAATACACTTCACGCGCCCCCGGTAGTAAGGCAACAGTGATTCGAGCGCGAGCAGGTTATCGCCTTCGATCAGGAGGTTGCCGTCGAGTGTGGGGGCGGTGCCTTCGGGTAGAACGGACAGCGCGGGATCGGGGACTAACGTGTGGTGCGGGAGGGCTTCGTGAAGTCGCTCGATAAACGAGCGACCGCGAAATTGGAGGGAGGGCATGGCGATATTCTACCGTGTTTCGCGAGAGTCCTCACCGCGCCGGTTCGGGGATTTTCAATCACGAACCGGCGTGCAGGGAGAAATTGCCGCCGTTTCTAATCCAGCCAGTCCCGGTCCTTACCTGCAAAATCCTGTGCGGAGATTCGCCTGCCGCTGGTGGTGGGTAACGGCGGCGATGGGTGCAGACTGAGGTAGGCTGGGGTGTTCGCATCGGGCATTTTGACGTGGGTGAGTAGCCAGCGCGCCGCGTCCGCGTGGTTTATTCCTAACCGACGCATGGTGAACACCAGTCCTTCCTTCGCTTCGTCGTCGAGGTTCACGGTGATCTCCTGAACGCCGAGGATGGTGGGCTGGAATCCACGCCCGTAGTGCCCGCCGGAACCTGCGATCTTCTTTTTCGCGGACTCGCTTTGCAAGTTGGGAAATTTCATTGCGGCTGCCGACGGGTCGCGCGGGATGGGGATCGCGGACGGTCGCCCGAAAGGACCACGCCTCCCGAAGGTAACGGTGCCGAATACCGCGCCGGTCAGTACGTGGCGGAAGATCGCCTGGACTGCCTGGGCGTCCGTACAACGCTTCGCCTGCCCGTACTCCACCAGAGCGAGACGCGCCCGTCTGTCCAGCCAGAAGGTAAATCTGTGGCGGTAGCGCAACACCTTGCTCCTTTCCTGCGTCGCCTTTTTGTATTCGCTCAGGAAGCATTTCTTGCACTTCGGGCAGGTGTACGCCGACCGATCATCCGGTAGTCGGCGTTCCCGGACGATGGCTTTGCAGGCAGGGCATTTAGGGCGTAGATCGGGCGGTAAGCCGTAGGAGCGTCGTTTGCACGTGCGGCAAAAGTATCGCTGGCGGTCATTCGCGCGTCCATAGTCGCGTAAGTCCTTGCCGTTGCAGTGGGTGCAGACCGGTTCCTGATCACCCTGTTTCGTTTGTCGTATCTTAAATCCCATCGGCAGTCCCCTATTCGGAAGTGTATGGATTTACGATACCAAACAGTGTCCGGGATTGGGCAACATTTTGTTTTCGCGCGTTTTATCCGGCGGGTGCCTCCTGTCGGCTTCGGTCATACGGTGGATTACGTGACCACGGCGATGGGCGGCGAGGCGGATAGTCGCGCACAAAGACGAAATGACCGTTCGAAACGAAACCCCGGCAGGAATTTCGGACCCGTTCCGCGAACCAGGTTACACAACACTTTAACGCAACGGAGCCTTTTTAAAATGACATTGCGCGTCAGCGATAACCGCCGTTTCTTACAGCAGTCGGACGGCACCCCTTTTTTCTACCTCGGCGACACCGCCTGGGAACTGTTCCACCGGCTGTCCTACGCGGAAGCCGACCATTACCTGACCGACCGTGCCGCCAAAGGGTTCATCGTGATCCAGTGCGTCGCGCTTGCGGAATTGGACGGTATCAAGACCCCGAACGCGAACGGCGACACGCCGTTTGTCGGCGACGATCCCACGCGACCGAACGAAGCGTATTGGCAACACGTGGACCGCGTGATCGCCCGCACCGCCGAACTCGGTATGGTCGCCGGGGTCCTGCCGACGTGGGGCGACAAGTGGAACAAGGCGTGGGGCGCGGGGCCGGAATTGTTCACGCCGGAGAACGCGCACACCTACGGACAATTTCTCGGAGAACGTTACAAGGACGCCCCCGCCCTGCTCTGGATTCTGGGCGGCGACCGCGCGATAGAAAATGACACCCACCGGGCGATCATCCGGGCGATGGCGGCGGGGGTCGCGGCGGGGGACGGCGGCGCGCACCTGCAAACGTTGCACCCGCAGGGGCAACAAACCTCCTCGACCCACTTCCATAACGACGACTGGCTGGCGTTCAACATGTACCAGACCGGGCACACGTGGGACCGCGATAACTTCAACAGCGTCGCAGCGGACTACGCACTCACGCCGGTCAAGCCGTGCCTCGACTCCGAACCCGGATACGAGGACCACCCGAACGGTTGGAAACCCGAAACCGGCTACTTGGACGATTACGAATGTCGCAAATGGCTCTGGTGGGGCGTACTCGCCGGGGCGTGCGGACACACCTACGGTTGTCACCCGATCTGGCAGTTCTACGACAAAGAGAAGCACAAGCCGGTCGGATTCGTCCGTAACGACTGGCAGACCGCGCTCCATTTCCCGGGTTCGGACCAGATGCATCACGCGAAAGACCTGCTCCTCGCCCGCCCCTACTTTTCCCGCATCCCGGATCAATCGTTGATCGTCTCCGACACGCACGACGGCAAACTGGTACGCACCCACCATATCCAGGCAAGCCGGGACGAAAACGGCACCTACGCCATCGTCTACAGCGCGTCCGGTCAGCCGTTCACGGTAGACATGACGAAACTTTCCGGCACCGCGAAGGCGGCGTGGTTCGACCCGCGCAACGGTGACAGCAAACCCTTCGGCGAGTTCCCCAACACCGGAACACAGGAGTTCATGCCGCCCGGCAACGGTCGCGGCTCCGACTGGGTGCTGACGCTGGATACGGTTTAACCGCCAAGACGCCAAGTTCGCCAGGGTAAGAGAAGGAAGAGAGTTTAGAGTTAGGGGCTTGCCTATTGAGCATAGCCCTCTCGGTAACGAGCGAATCGAAAAACCTCAAAATCTCTTCTCCTTCTCTTACCTTGGCGAACTTGGCGTCTTGGCGGTTAAAAATAAAAATATGACCGATACAGAACGATTGATCGAACAGTATGGCGACCCGGCGTTCGCGCCGCCCGCGACCGCGACCGTGTATGCGGGACCGCTTTCCGTAGTGGTGACTGCGGACGGCGACATTCGGTATATCCGCTACGGCGAGCACGAACTGATCCGCCGGGTGTATGCCGCCGTCCGCGCGCGCGACTGGTGGACGGTGCCCGCGACCGTCACCGTGTTGGAGAAGACCGTCGGGGACGATTCGTTTCGCATCGTCTCCGAAGTACTTTACGCCGCCCCGGACCGGGGGATCGGTTTCCGCGCGGTTATCACTTTGACCGGGGACGCGGACGGACAGATCACCTTCGACTTCGACGGCGAGGCGACCACCGATTTCGAGCGGAAGCGCATCGGCATCTGTGTGCTGCACCCGGCGGACGCGAAGGGCGCGGCGGTGACGGTCACGCACACGGACGGTGCCGAAGAATCTGGTTTCTTGCCGGACACGATTTCGCCACATCAGCCGTTTTTCGATCTGGCGCAGATCCGGCATTCGGCTACGGACGGGCTGGAAGCCGAAGTCACGTTTTCCGGAGATGTGTTCGAGATGGAGGACCAGCGCAACTGGCTGGACGCGTCGTTCAAAACGTACTCGACGCCGCTGGCGTTGCCGACGCCGGTGTTGGTGACGGCGGGGGAGCGGGTTCGGCAGGTGGTGGTGGTGCGCGGGTTTGCCCCCTCTCCCCCCAACCCCCTCTCCCCCCGTGCCGGGGAGAAAGGGGGAGCACCGGAGACTGGGGGCGCGAACGCTTCCCCGGCGGGCGGAACGACCCCAGTCTCCGGTGCTCCCCCTTTCTCCCCGGCACGGGGGGAGAGGGGGTTGGGGGGAGAGGGGGCAAACCGGGCAAACGAGACAAGCCTCGGCATCACTTG
>JAYULM010000207.1:0-14005 GCA_043763605.1 Armatimonadota bacterium
AGTAACTATTCAGGTATTGCAGAGTTTTCCGCTTCCGCGATACAGTCTTAATCAAGTTGATGACTGAAGAGCAAGCCCGAACCCTCTATCGTCAAGGAGAAGACGCTGTCGTAGCCATTCTTCAGGACGTTTTCCTCCGTGTCCAAGCACTCGAAGAACAGGTTGCCAAAAACAGCAACAACTCCTCTAAGCCGCCGTCCAGCGATGGACTGAGCAAACCACCGCTCAAACCCATGCCCCAAAGTCTGCGCAAAAAGACCGGTAAGAAACCCGGAGGTCAGGAGGGACATACGGGCAAAACACTGCTTCCGGTCGAATCCCCCGACCAGATCATCGAACATCGCCCTGTCGCCTGCCCCCACTGCAAAACCGATCTGCAAAACGCTTTAGAGGTTTCCTACACAAGACGGCAGGTCTTTGAAATGCCCAAACCCAAAGTTGTCGTCACCGAACACCGTGCTTTAACCGTTACCTGTTCGTGCTGTGGCAAAGACTCCGCGGCTGCCTTCCCCGAAAGGGTAAAGCATCCGGTTCAGTATGGTCCGCACCTTTTGGGGTTTGCTGCCTATTTGCATTCGGTACACTTGCTGCCTTATCAGCGTTGCGCCACCATTGTACAGGAGATAACCGACGCTCCGTTCTCGTGTGGCAGTTTGCATCGTGCCCTGACCAGTGGGGCTACGTGCTTGAACGACTTTGACCAGGTGTTGCAACAGACTTTGTCCAAGACTTGCTTGTTACATGCCGATGAAACGGGCAGTCGAGTGGCAGGGAAGCTACATTGGGTTCATGTGCGCTCTACCCCAACGCTTTGCCGTCTGTTTGTGCATGAGAAGCGTGGTAGTGAGGCAGTCGCCGATCTTGTCTCCTATCGCGGTCGTCTGATAAGTGATTTTTACCAAAGTTATGTCGCTCTGTCGTGTCCGCATCAATTCTGTGGTGCCCATTTATTGCGAGAGTTGACATTTGCTCAGCAGGTTCTGGGGCAGGCATGGGCGGGTTCTCTCAAAGAGTTGATTGAGCAGATGGTTTCTTGCTGTCATAGTGCCCGCGAGGTGGGGAGGGCATCCGTAGAGAATGCTACGATGCTGCAGGAGCAGTTCGACGCTTTGGTCGCGCAGGGACTGGAGCAGGTGCCGCTTCCCCAGCGGAGGCAAGGGAGACGGGGGCGACCGGCAAAAGGGAAAGTACGTTGCCTTTTGGAGCGGTTGCGGGACTATCGTGAGCAATACCTTGCCTTTCTCTTTGATCTGTCGCTCCCGTTTACGAACAACGAAGCGGAGCGTGATTTGCGAATGTTGAAAGTCAAGGGGAAGATAAGCGGTTGTTTCCGGACAGTCGGGGGAGCGGAGGTTTTCTGTCGTCTTCGCAGTTATCTGTTGACGTGTCAGAAGCAGGGGATGGCGTTGCTGGATTGCTTGCGCTCCGTCTTTGCAGGAAACCCCGTTTTGCCTTCCCTAGATCATGCCTGAATAGTTACACTCAAAGTAGCTTTTCAGGTTGTTGTAAGGTGGCTTGGCAAGACCTGCCGCCCTGGCATCCCACATCGTCATATAGTACATCCAGAAGTCGTCAAAAATATCCTCGCCGAGATCCGCAAAAGGACCGTTGCCGTTGATGAGTTGATTTAAATCGCCCACTGCACCGATGTTTTTAGTGTTGCCGCTTCCCGGCTGGTCGCGGGCGATACGATACTTGGGTTGCGCGAAAAATTGCAGGTTACACACTACGGAGGGAACCTGATCCAGAGTATCTATAGTGAAGGTGCGGTCTTCCAATGCGGCGACAACTTCCAGTTCTCTAACCTTGTGAATCTTCAGTTCATCTGCTTTCAACTCGGCACGGTCATAAACGATGCCAAGCACGTAGTGCCCCAAATAGTCGCCGTACGGAAAGGTAGTCGTGCTAATCGTCGCGCGGTTCCGGAAATAGCCGGTGAACGCCCCTAAATTCATTGTGTTAGCACGTCTGTGTCAATGCGGTAAGTGCTTTTCAGATCGACTGCGAACTTCTGTCCCTCGCCAGTCACGAACGACATGTCAGGATAATGATTCTGCTCACGCGCCAAAACCAATTCAAAGCCATGCTTATCGGCGAAGTCCTTGAAACAAGGCAACAGCATCAGCTCGATCAATTTAGAAACGACTTTGGTGTCGCCGGAAATCGTGTACACGCGGCGCAAAACGTCGATGAAGCCGCGCACGATCCAATCCCCGTTCGATGTGGATATAAGTGTCTGAAATGTCTTCGTTTCTTCTTGTAAGAGATGCAGGAAACCGCTGTTCGGTTCTTTTTTCGCCATGTCAGGAGGCTTGATAGTCATGGATGTCCGCGTGATATTGTAGCGTGACTGGGTCGGGAAAGCGAAGACCGGATACAGACCGTTGCCACTTCTGCGGAAAAAACTCTGAATTATTGTCGCCCGTTCCGTAATGAACCAACGGTTTTTGCGAAGGACAGACTGAAGGTGCCTATGTCCACTATCCCTGTCAAACTCACGGAAAGATTCTCTTTGTTCTTCTGGAAAACTCGCGCCTCCGTATTGCCGCTGTCGGCTACCGATTTGCAACGCCGCTATCTGGATGTCGTCTTCCGTTATGTCTCGGCGCGCATCCGGGGCGGCACCGAGGCGGAGGACATTACCGCCGACGTTTTCTCGTCCGCGTTCGCCGCGCTCGATGCGATCCCGAAGCGCGCGGTGACGACCGGCGACGATGACCCGATCCGCGCCTGGCTATTCGGGGTCGCGCGTCGCAAAATCGCCGATGCGTACCGCAGACGCACGCGACGCCCGGAGGTGGCGTTGGAGGAAGGAGTTCCCGCGCCGTCGCATGACGGACCGGAATCGCTCGTGTTGGCGGACGAAGCGGCGCGGACCCTGCGCGCTATTCTCGACACCCTGCCAGAAATCCAGCGCGAGGCGATGCGGCTGAAGTATGTCGAGGAGTTGAGCGCGGAGGAGATGGGCTGGGTGCTGGGCAAATCCCCGGGCGCCGTCGGACAACTGTTGCACCGGGCGCGGCAAGCCGTGCGTGTGCGCGGGGCGGACTATTTCGCCGAACTGCTGGAAAGTGAGGAATCATCATGATGAAACTACACGAGACGATGCGGCGGTTGCACCCCGCCGCCGAGACGGGCGCGGAACTCCGGGCGCGGGTCGAAACGCTCGCGGCGGAAGCCGACCGCAGGAACGCCGCCGCTCGGACCGCTCGTTTCCGCCGGTTTCCGGTCGCCGTCGCCGCAGGATTCGCTGTCGCCGCGCTGGGGGGGATCGCGTTCTTCGTCACGCCGAAGCAGTCGCTCGCCCGCACGATGGAAGCCGTTTCCGCGAACATGAGCAAGGCGCGAGGCGTTCATTATTCCCTGACGTTCGCGGCGAAACCGGGGCAAACGTTTCTCTACGAGGTATGGCAACTCGGTGCATCGTGGCGGACCGATTTCACGATGAACGGCAAGTTGTTCACGCAGATGGTCACGGACGGCAAGTTCTGGAGTTACTATCCGGCAGAAAAGCACGCCAGCAACCAGCGCGCCAGCCAGCGGACGCGCCCGCCGTTCGGCATCAAGGAGTTTCAGGCGCAGGCTATCCGCGCCCTGCAAAGTGCGGATGGGATCAACCTCGGCACGGCAGAGTTGGGCGGGCGGCTACTACAAAAGATCGCCGTTTCCGCGCCGGTACAGCGTACGATGATGTCCGCGCCGACGCCGGGGCGGTCGGTCTTCTGGATCGATAAGGAACGGATGATTCCCGCGCGGATCGAGCAACAGTTACGCGAAAACGGGCGATGGCGCACGGTTTGCACGATGGACTACGACGCGACGCTGTCGGTGTCTCCCGCCGTCTTCCGCATACCGCCCGGCATCGAAACGTATAGCATAGAAGAATTGGGCGTGCGCGCGGGAAAGCGGTTCGCCCGTCCCCTCGCGCAGAAGCGGTTCGCGACGCGTACCCTCGCTTTGCGCGATGTACAGACGAACCGGGACGGCGATATTTTCATCCTGTACACGGACGGCTCGACGTTCAATGAGAGCCGCGACGGTTGCGGCATGGAAATCACCGACGACCGGGGGACGGAGTACGCCGGGACCGCCGGAGCCATCGATCCGTTCCAGTATCACGAGGACAAGCCGATGAGTCGCGGCATGGTCGTGGACGGGCAAACTATGCTCGGAGTCTGCGTGGTCCCGCTGTCGCCACCGTCAAGAGCGATGGCAGTGACAAATAAGCCGCGCACGATCAGCCTGCTGATGACGTTCGGCGAGCACGTCGGCGGGAAGAGTTTTCAGCGGCGGGCGCGGTTTACAGTCCCCCTGCCCCCGCCGCGCCCGGGACTCCTGCCGTCGTACGCCCCGGACCTGTCTCGTCTATCACTCATGGGCGGCGACCCGGCGCAGTACCGGATCACCCGGGCGTGGGGACGGCGTTCGACCCTGTACAATAAAAGCGACTGGCAGGGCATCGTCCGCGCCACGGACCGCGAGATCCGGGAGGGCATCGCCGACGTGAACACGTACCTCAGCCGCGCCGAGGCGTTCGGGAAATTGGAAAAATGGGGCGAGGCGCGGGAGTCCCTCGCCCGCGCGGAGCGCGCGGACGCTCATGGCTTTTACGGCGATCAGATCGCGGAAGCACGGAAGCAACTCCCGGCACCCGCGCGGTGAAAAGCGCGTCCGGATTCCCCACCTGTCGGTTCTCCGGGCTGATGGGGTATCGAACCGCGTCCGTTCGTACAACATAGTCCCGGCAGACACGGTGCCTGCCGGGACGAACACCCGTCAATCGATGACTTCGATGGAAAGCCGGTCGGCAGTCAGCGGCGTTGGGGTTAGAAATGCCGCGCCGTAACCGGTCAACAAACCGGCGAGCCATGCATCGATCTGATTGCTCCCTTCGACAAGGGAGCAATCAGGTGGAAGAGTGCGTACACGAAGTGACGGAGTCATTTCCCCCGTATTTGTTTTGACCGTACCGACGCATAAGTGCTATATTTCCTTGCCAATGCCGCCACCGCAACCCGAAATCTGGAACCCTGCCATCGCGCGCGTTCAATCGCTCCCACTCGGCGCGACTGTGCTACTGCTCGGCGGCACGGACACCGGCAAGACGACGTTCGCCGCGACCGTCGCGCGCACCCTCGCCGAAGACTCCGAGCGGATCGCTGTGGTGGACGGCGACATCGGGCAGAGCGAGATCGCGCCGCCGGGCACGGTCGGGGTGGCGTGGGCGCGACCCGACGCCGAACGGCTTTCCGACCTGAAGCCCGCCGGGACGTTCTTCGTCGGCTCCTTTTCCGCGTCCACGCTCCCGCTCGAACACGCGACCGCGACGATGCTGGCGGTGCGTCACGCGCGGGAGCGGAACGCGGACCGGATTCTGGTGGACACGACCGGATATGTCACCGGACCCACGGCGCGGCGGCTCAAATGCGCGAAGGCGGCATTGATCCAGCCCACACTGATTATCGCCTTCGGGGCGGACCGTAGTGACGGCGAACTGCTCGCCCTCGCCCGCGCCACGTCCGCCGTGTGCGGAGCAGAACTGCTCGCCGTTCCCGTCCCCGAGGGCATACAGAAGAAGCCGACCGCGCAGCGTACGACGCGCCGCCAGACCCGGCTTGCCGCCTATTTCGGGGAAAAGCCGACCGATGTAACCGTGCCGCTGGACGATGTCGTGACGCTCGGGGCGACGCTGGGGACCGGGACCGTGATCGCCCCGCATCTGGCGCAGTGGATGGGGGAGGCGTTGCACCTGCCGGTGGTCCACGGCGAGCGGGCGGGTGATGTGCTGACGCTGTTTCTGGACGGTGTGGCGCGCCCGGGTTGGGAAGGCTTGTCCGGCGCGGTCGCCGACCATTTCAAGGCCCGGACCGTGCGCGTCGTCTCGCTTGCGGCGCATACCGGCGTGTTGGTCGGCTTGCACGACGACACGGGCAGGCTATTCGCCCTCGGGCGGTACGCCGGGTTCGACGCCGCATCGGTCGGGGTCGCGGTGACGGTTCCGGGCGGGGCGGCGGCGCACGCCCGCGAACGCACCCGCCTCCTCGCCTTCGGCAGGGTGCGCACCGACGCGCGCGGCGTGACCATTTCAGAATTGAAACCAAACGAACTATGAAAGCGGTACTATGGGTATACGAAACCCATGAGCCTACCCGTCAATAGTTCCCCCAAAAATGAAAACCGCCCCGAAGAAGGCGACGGACAAAGTAGTTGGTCCATCCGTATCGCCAAAGTTTCTGGCATTCCGATCCGGCTACACTTCACGTTCATTCTGCTGCTGGCGTTTATCGCCATATCCGGCTGGGGACGGGGGGGACCACAACAGGCGGGCTTCCTGATCGGCGTGTTTACCTGCGTCGTGCTCCACGAGTTGGGGCACTCGCTGGTAGCGCAACGCTACGGGTACACGGTGCGGGACATCGTTTTGTATCCCATCGGCGGTGTCGCGTCCATCGAGCAGACGCCGCGGCCGCGCCATGAACTATGGATCGCGGTCGCCGGTCCGGCGGTGAATGTGGTAATCGCCGGGTTGATTGCCCTGGTTATGCACTTCTTCACGCCCGAGTCGGCGTTCGAGCGGCTACAAGCACTGTTCCGGCAGGGGCAGACGGTGACGACGACCTCGGGATACTGGGCACTGCTTTTCCTGTCGAACATCATGCTGGTGTTGTTCAACATGCTCCCGGCGTTCCCGATGGATGGCGGGCGGGTTCTGCGGGCGGTACTCGCGATCAAGATCGGACGCACGAAGGCGACGCGCATCGCGGCAGGCATCGGACAGTTTGTCGCCCTGCTCCTCGGACTGATCGGCATTCTAGGAAAACCACAGAACTTCATGCTCGTAATCGTTGCCGTATTCGTTTACTTCGGCGCGGGGCAGGAGCGGGCGGCGGAGGAGTCCCGCGACGTGATGGGGGATGCCCCGGTCGGCGAGGCGATGATGCGCGATTTCGTGACCCTGGCGCACGGCGACACCTTGAAACACGCCGCCGATGTTCTGCTCGCCGGGAGCCAGCAGGATTTTCCGGTCGTGGCGGGCGGGGAAGTCGTCGGGATACTTTCCCGCACACAACTCCTGCGCGGTCTCGCCCGCGACGGCGACTCGGCGTATGTGGCGACGTTCATGGACCGCGAGATTACGTTCGCGACGCCGGACGAACCCTTGGAAGATTACCTGCTGTCGAGCCACGCCCTGCGCCGCGCCCCGGTGCTGGTGCGCGAGAATGAAAACAGCGAACTGCTCGGCATGGTGACGCTGGAAAACGCGATGGAGTTTCTCACGCTCCGGCAGATCGCCCGTTTGCGCGAAGATAACGACGGGATCGGCGGCAGCGGCGACGACCGGACGCGCTGACGGTCTACAGAGTCCGGGTCATGTGCCGGTGCGGGATTCCGGCGTCGTCGAAAACGCCGCCTTCCGCCACGAATCCGAGGTTCTCGTAGAACGGGATCACGGAAACCTGCGCGTCGAGGATCAGCGATGTAAACTCCAGTTCGCGGGTGGTCTTGAACACGGCTTGCATGATCGCCTCCCCGATGCCGCGCCCGCGATACTCTTTCAGGACCGCTACCCGCCCGACCTTCGCGACGCCGTTCCCTTTGTCCAGGATGCGCGCAGTGCCGACCGGTTCCTTCGTTTGGGTATCAATCGCGAGGATGTGCAGGGCGTCGGCGTCGTACTCGTCGTGTTCGAGTTCGACCGGCACATTCTGTTCCTGAATGAATACCACGTCGCGCACCTTCAGCGCGTTGACAATGTCTAAACGCCGCCCCCCGGCGCGGATCAGGACTGTGCCGCCCGTTTTTCCGATGGGGGCGGTCTCGGTCGCTTCCCGCTGGCTCCAGGCGTTGTTGCTTGCGTTCATGGTTTCATCGCTTTCTCCGAAAGGGGGCTAATCCCCCGCCCCGTGTTTCGCTACAGGCTTCCGCACGCGACCCACGATTCCCTGTCTATCCGCTACGGGATCTGTAACAGTTTGTGCGTTTGCAGGGAAAGACGCAGGCGATCCGGGTGCGCCTGTACCGCGTCGATACACAAGCGCACTGCGTCCGGGTTCAGCGCGTTCGGTTGGAGATACAGGAGCGGACCGCCCGGCATGCCCGCCGCCGGGTTGGCGAGGGCGCGGCGCAGATCGTCCCGGTCGTCGATGACGTATTTGAACTCGCTCGCGTTTTCGAAATACCACGCATCCAGCGTCCCGCCCTCCGTCTCTTTGGGCGAAACCGTGATGTGATCCAGTCGCCATTCGGGGCGCGGAAACATGCCGTTAGTCTCCACCTGTATCTGTAGTCCGGCGTCGTGCAAGCGGTCGCACAGGGTGCCCACTTCGTTATACAGCGTCGGCTCGCCCCCGGTCAGACACACCCAGGGCGCGCCGTACCCGCGCACTTCCGCCACCACATCGTCCACGCTCATCTCGCGCCGCACCCGAAAATCGGTGTCGCAGAATGAGCAAGCGAGGCTACACCCGGCGACGCGGACGAACACGGTCGCCTGACCGGTGCGCGCCCCCTCGCCCTGGAGCGAATAGAATATCTCGGCGAGCGGGAGCAACCCGCGCCGCAGGACCGCCACGGCGTCGCGGGTCGCCGCCTTCGGATCGGGGGTCATGCCCTGGTACACTTTGAGCGGTTGAATGCCGTTGGTAATCACTCCTGTATTGTACCGTTGATGAGTAACGGTTCATCTATAAACCTCGCGCACATTCCCACCACTTTGTCTCGAAGTTATATCCGGATCCAACTATTTTTGTGGTTCCCCTTGACAGAATACAGCGACTGCTATATAATTTGCTAACACGTGTTATCATGGTAACAATGGAAGATATAGCACAACACGCTGGCGTTTCGCGCACCACGGTGTCTTTCGTACTCAACAAACGTAGATCATCTACCGCCCGGATCAGCGAGGAGACGCGCTGTCGCGTACTATCGGCGGCGTCGCAGTTGAATTACCAGACGAATGAGCTGGCGAAGTCCGTCGTCACCGGTAAAAATCGTGTGCTGGGGATTCTAACGTCCCCTGCAATGCATAATGCGTTTGAGATTATGGCAGGGGCTAACGAGGCCGCAGAAGAGAGTGACTATCTCCTTAAAATTCTGCATCTCTCCTATGACGCGGTTGGGGAAGATGCGATTGCTCGTTGCCGAAAGTGGCGGCTCGCGGGTGTAATAGTGTTCGGTTTTTCTGAGGATACATATTGTTATCTCCATGACGAGTTTGAGCGTGTAGGCATGCCGCTCGCCGTGCTCGATGATGCGCCGAGGTCCTCGCGGTGGGGTGTACGGGCGTGTACGGATGATGCTCAGGGAATTCGTCTGTTGGTGTCTCACCTTGTCGGTCTAGGGCATCGGCGGATCGCGTTTCTAGGGGGAGATAGCGGTTTGCTCGCCAGTTGGCGCGAGCAAATATTCCGCGAACAGATGGATGATTTGGGGTTGCCACTGCCGGATTATTGGGTTCGGAAGTGTTCATGGTTGGGTGACACGGATAATATGCGGCAAACAGCGTGGGAGCTACTCGTTAGTGCTGGCAACAGACCAACCGCTATCATTTGTGCCAGTGATTTAATGGCTATGATGGTACAACGCGTGGCGCGTTCGTTGGGGATGCATCTACCCGATGATTTGTCTGTGACGGGGTATGGGGATAGTGCGGTGTGTAACTTTGCCGACTCACCACTGACAACGGTCATGCAGTCATTTCACGAATTAGGGCGTATCGGTGTCCAGAAAGTGATCCAGTTTGCAGAAGCCAAAGATGCCGGTAAGGTGGATGACCCTGTACGAGAATTTCTGGTTCCGGTGGAGTTGGTGGTGCGGGATTCTACCACCTGCCCATCATCAGCCATCTAATTCCGGTCTGGTTCTGTCAGGGGACTGTGGGGTTGCCAATCCTTACAGAACTCGCCTGGGCGAGTGATTGATCTTACGCGTTGCACATCGGGGCGCAGGCGTGAGTGGCAAGAAAATGTAAACGAAAGGAAATATAGTATTTGAAGTCAATCAACGCAGTAGTAGGTTGCATTCGAGTTCACCATCGCATGCGTGTCAACCTTTTTGCTATTTTTGCGATACTCAGCACCGCTGGTGTCACGTCAGTAGGCTGTTCTACGACGGGCGGTGATAGTAGTACGCCTCCTGCCGCAGAAGGTCAAACGTCCCCCGTGCAAACGGGTGCGACGCAGCCGACGCCAGAGCAGGAAGCCGCGCGAAAACGTGGCATGGCACAGGGTGCTGCGATGCAAGCTACGTTACAAAAAGGTCCGCAACCCGCTCCCAAATAACTTTATTATCTCAACTCATCCGGCAGAATCTGCTGCCATCGACTTCGGACAAGTCCGTCACAATCGTTTATAGGAAAGGTTAGGTTTTTGCAATGCAAAGTACGCAGCAAAGTCGGAGGACGTCCTCCGCAGGTCGCAAGTATGCGCCCGCATTCACACACGGTTTCACACTCATCGAGCTCCTTGTGGTTATAGCAATTATTGCTATCCTCGCCGCGATTCTGTTTCCTGTTTTTGCTCAGGCGAGGGAGAAGGCTCGCGCCGCTTCCTGTCTTTCCAATACCAAGCAGATGGGACTTGGTTCTATGCAGTACACCCAGGACTATGACGAGACCTATCCCAATGGTACCTATGAATACGGACCTATTGGTGGCTGGGCAGGTCAGGTATATCCCTATGTCAAGAGCGACGGCGTCTATCGTTGCCCCAATGACTCCCTTGAGATCTCTGCGACGGACAGACCATCGTCCTTCGCTATGAATAGCAACTTCGGAGTGAGCGGCGGTCGATATGCGGGCAATCCTAACATCAGCCTTGCGCTTGCCGATTTGAACGCTCCCGCCAAGACGATCCTTTTGTTCGAGGTCGAGGGGAACACAGGGATCGATGTCCGAATCCCGAACTCGGAAGGGTTCTATGACATCAACTACAACTCGTCCCCCTTCGGTAACGGCACGGTTGCCGGGTATAGCCCTGCCGGTGGTGGCACATCCCCTGACTGCTCGGGTGGCACCATCGCACTCAAGTATGCGACGGGGTACATGGGCGGCCGCGATATCACGGGGCATGAATGCTTCTACACGGGCAAGGAAGGTCGCCATACGGGCGGCGCGAACTACCTCCTCGGCGACGGTCATGCCAAATGGCACAAGGGGACACAGGTTTCCTCGGGATACAGTGCGGAGACAGAAACCGGCGCGCAGCAGCCGTGGCAATGGGGGAGGGCGGCAGGGACCTCGGGTACATTCCCAGGCGGTGGTGCACCCGCAATCACCTTCAGCACCAAGTAGTTATCTATCGCGAACCGCCGGGTGAGCATCTTCTGGCTCACCCGGTGGTCGCCCGATGTGTTGGTTTTTGCTATGCCCCGACAATCCCCTACCCTACGGATTCTTTACTTTTCGAACAGCATCTCACCAGTGAAGTGATACTGGTGAAGTAATCTTGGAGTCTGGCTTTTTCTCATGAAACGATTTCCCGTGACCCTTTTCGCCCTGGCGGTGGCAACATCACCCCTTTTAGTTCACTGTACCGGCGGTAACGCGCAGGTCACGCCGACGAAGAATGGGCATAGTGGTGCAACTCTATCGCCTGGCATAATTACAAGTGGCGTGCTCTATCGGAATGATTTCTCCCAGTCTGGTTGGACGACCGTCGGAGCAGCGTCGGTGCCGACGAGTGTGTCGGCGACCACCTCCGCTAAGGCGGTGGGCACGGTGGATGTTTTGGGTGGCACGGAAGCGTCCGCCGGATTGCTTCTGACAGCGAAGCCCTCCGGTAGCGGGCCGTGGAGTGCGCGAATGGTCAGCGGTCTGCTTCCGGTCACGAATGCCGAAACAAACCTCGGGAAACTTACTCTGAGCTTCAGCCTATCCGCTTCCGCCGCCAAGCCGGTTACCGTGCGTGTCGAGTCGTTCGACGCGGGCAAGAAGCGCACCGGCACCCTCGTCGGGACGGTCTATCCTGCCGCGCCGGATTTTTTCCAGCGATACGCCCTCGATCTGTCCACTCTGAAGCCGGAAGGAACGGGCAAGTTCGACCCGAAGTCTCCGTTCGTGCAGTTATCCTTCGAAGGTAGTGGCGCAACACCTGCGGGGGGCGAGTATCAGTTGCGCCTCGACAACGTCAACTACGCGACCCCAGCATTCTACGTAAATCCCAAGGGAAGTGACGTGAACAACGGTCGGACGGAAAAGACGGCATTCGCGACACCGCAAAAGGCACTCGACATGGCGCAGGCGGGCGACATCATCTGCCTGATGGAGGGCAAATATGACGGCGGGTCGGGAGGAGTCGCGACATTCCGTCGCGGCGGAACCCCGGACGCGTGGATCGTGCTCAAGAACTATCCGGGTCACAAACCGACTCTGACCTCGACGGGCTGGAATATTGTGAACATCGAGGCAGGTTCCAGAGGGCAGTTGTCGGATATTCCGGCGTTCTGTTATCTGGAACTGCGCGGGTTACATATCCGTGGCGAGGGCGACGTGGCAAGGAAGAAGTATCCCGACGCGATGAACAAGCCCGATTCGCGCACGAATACCAACGGTATCAACATCGCGGGGCGTTACATGAAAAACAGTCCCCACCACCTGCGCATCGCCGATAACCTGGTCGAGTATTGCACGGCGGGCGGCATCGGCGTGGGCGAGTCGGACTGGATATATATCGAGAACAACGTTTCCCGATTTAATGCCTGGACCACGATCTATGCGACATCGGGGATTTCGACGCTCGGGGCATTCAATTTCGATGCGCAGGACAACGTTTACAAGATCCTCATTCGAAACAATGTCTGCTACCGCAACGAGACGTTCGAGATCTGGGAGGAGATCAAGAAACCCTCCGACGGCAACGGGATCATCATCGATGTCAACCAGAATACCGCAGACCGCCCGGATTCGAAGTACATCGGTCGCACTTTGGTGCAGAGCAACCTGTGCTTCGACAACGGCGGTTCCGGCATCCATACAGTAAGGGCAAACCGGGTAGATATTATCAACAACACGGTGTATCTCAACAGTGCGTCGAAAAACCTGGAATACTCTCAGATTTTCACCTACGGCTCGCAGGACGTTCGCATTATGAACAATATCCTGGTCGCGCCGGTCGCTGATGTGGCGGCGGGCGAGAAGCCGGAGCCGGTGAACAAAATATCGGACGATAACGCGAACCCCAACAAGGACGTGGTGTTCTCGCACAACATCTACTTCGGGGGCAACATCCCACCGACGCTCGGCAAGGGAGACGTGATCGCGGACCCGCAGTTCCTGAAGCCGACCCGCGATCCTAAAGTCGCCGACTTCCACTTGAAAGCGAGTAGTCCGGCGATAGGCAAAGGGATGCCCTTGCCGTTCTCGCCCTTCCACGACATCGACGGCAAACCGCGTCATCCCAAGGCTCCCGCAGTAGGGGCGTATGAGAAGTAAGTACGAGACGATTGGACAAATAGTGCTCTCCTATCGTCTCGGCGCATAACGGGCAGACGAAACTTTTAAATATTGTCAACTGGATATACAGTTACGAAAATTTTATGCTGGTAGACAGGTAGGGTTACCGAGATGATTCTTCTCCCCCATCGTAGACCTGTTCCGCAGGGGAAGATCAACGCGTGGTTCTAAGATGAACCAATAGGTTAGAAAGGTATTACTCGCAAATCGCCATCCACTCTTTCTCCCGATGGCAATAAATTACTGAAGTGCTCAAAAATACATCGCATCGCGTTCCTGAGAAAACGGCGATATCGCAGACGCTCCAAAGAAAGAACAAATCATGAAGACAATGACACGACGTGTGGTATGCAATCTCTTGCCAATGGCGGCTATCGTTTCCGTGTACGCTCTGTGTGGAGGGCTATACGGCACAACGGCATATGCCCAACAAAACGTCCCCATCACTGTGACCAGAGTGTGTAAAATAAAGTGTGCTTTCTCCTGAACCGACCGTCCCCTATAATGGGACAGAAAGGACAGGAAAGCAAGTGTCAAGGCAGAAGGATACAG
>JAYULM010000208.1:0-13985 GCA_043763605.1 Armatimonadota bacterium
GCCACGTCGAACGTTTCGTGGATGACCAGCGTGTCGAGCAAGCCAGTCGCCCAGCACGCAGTCACTTCCGCCGTACGCCGGTCATACCCGCGCGGCGCGACCAGATGCAGGTTGCGGAAGCCGAGGTTGGTCATCGCCCGCGCAACCGCGCCGATATTGAGGCTCTTCTCTGGTTCAACAAGGACGATATGAAAGCTATCCCGCAGGTCAACGTTCGTCATGGCTAAACCAATATACCGCCCTTCTTATCCTAGTTTTCTTTTTTTATGTCCTACGCGGACGGCGCCAACCTTACGTTGGATCGTTGTACCTGCGGTGCTCGTTATTGCTTTGTTATGTGGCTGGCGTTCGGTCCTTTCTCGCGAATTTGCCGACTCGGGTTTTCACGGCGTGAAAACCCGAGTCGGCAAATTCGCGAGAAAACAGCAAGGGCTAACTCGACTCGCAAAACAGAAAAGAGCACCGCAGGTACAACGATCCAACGTAAGGTTGGCGCCGTCCGCGTAGGACATAAAAGAAAAAACGTCAGCGCGGTTGTTTTGCGAGTAGAAAGATGCCCATGCTGGCGAGTAATAGGGGGAGGGGATAGGCGACGACGCGTTCTATCGTCCCGGCACCCCAGCCGAGATAGTAACCGTTGACCAGCACTCCCAGCGCGATCATGCCGATGCTTCCCGCGAGAACGGTGAGGGTGCCGAACGGGCGCGGCAGGACGCGATCCTGCGTCGGTTGTCGGAGTGCGATACCGAGTAATATCATCCCGAGATTGCCCGCGAGGAAATGAACGCCTGCCCCGGCGTAATGCGCGGTGATTTGTACGTCTACCGGCGCGAACCCGACCGCGATCACGCCTGCCCCGGCGAGCACGAGGAGGCTGAGTGCGGCGGTTCGCATCCGCCCCGCCGGGAATACGGCGTGGTTGAGTATTGCTCCCACGGCGATAAGCACCCCTTGCACGATGAAGGACGCGTTCATTGCGGCGTGGAGTGGGGAGCAGACATAGCGCGCGGAGTCCGGCGGGCGGTTCGCGCAGGCTACCGCGCCGAGGTCGCTGATGTAGTTGTCCGCCCAACTGTACGGCGTCGTCCACCCGCCCCGCACGATCTGCTCGACGACGAAATACTGCAGGCAAAGTAGCCATAATGCCGCCCCGACGGTGCGGGGCAGGGAGTGGTTCCGCTGAGTGGATGTTGGATATGTCGTCATTCCGGTGCCGGGTCCGAGTTGCTTTCTCTATTGGACAAAGTCTGTCGCCAACATAGTCCGAATTATTTGCGGGCTTTGGCTTTGTTTTGGGTACAAGCAGACAAGTAACGTCAGGGAGTGGGGAGTAGGGAGTAGGGAATATTCGGGCGGTGAACCGTTCCGCTTTGCGCGAAGCGAAATCGGCTCCGCCGAAGGCGCGTAGCGGAACGGTTCACCGTCCGAATATTCCCCATTCCGTCGGAGAAAAACATTATGGTAAACGCTACGCTGTCTCGGGACGCCGTCAAAGATAGTGTCGAACCCGCCGTCCGGCAAGCCGGACCCTGGGTCGAACGGTGCGCCCGGATCGGGTACGCCGCCAAAGGCGTGGTCTATGTGATCATCGGAATGCTGGCGTTGCAAGCCGCGTTTACCAGCGGCGGCAAAACCACGGGGAGTGAGGGCGCGCTTGGAACTATCGTGGAGCAACCCTTCGGGCGGGTGCTTCTGGGTCTGGTCGGTGTCGGGCTTGCCGGGTACGCATTGTGGCGGTTTGTGGCGGCGGCTATCGACGCCGAAAACGAGGGCAAGGACGCCAAAGGGATCGCGAAGCGCGTCGGCTCGGTGATCAGTGGGATCGCGTACGCCGTTCTCGCCTATACGGCGTTCCAGATCATCGGCGGCACTGCGGGCGGCGACGCTGGCGGCGGCGGTGACTCCGGCAGGCAGGACTGGACCGCCCGTCTGCTCGCCGTTCCGTTCGGTCAGTTGCTTACCGGGCTTGTCGGCGCGGTCGTGATCGGGTCGGGCTTGAAGCAGATCGCGAAGGGGGCGAAAGGCGATTTCTCCAAAGAACTGCAACTGGGCGACGTTCCCCCGGCGCAACAGAAGTTGGTGGTGTCAATCGGGCGCGTCGGCTATATCGCCCGGGGCATCGTTTTTGCGATCATGGGCGGGTTCCTGATCAGTGCGGCGATGAACGCCGACCCGAAGCGCGCGAAAGGCTTGGGGAGCGCGCTGGACCTTCTGGCGCAACAGCCGTATGGTCCGTGGGTGTTGGGCGTCGTCGCCGCCGGACTGGTCGCGTACGGGGTGTTTATGATCGTCGAGGCGCGGTACCGCCGCTTCGCGGTGTAGGAGTTGGAAACAGTATAATCGAGGCGTGAAGGAGACAACACTATGAGCGAAACGCCTGAAATGGTTCCGCAATCACCCGCTGCTCGAACCGTTGATGTCTCACCTCGCCCGTCGTTTATCACGCCAGAGATGATCGAGAAAAATCCGGCACTCGCCGCTGCCGGGATGTTCGCCGACAACCCATATTTCGATGAATTGATCGAAGAAATCAAGAAAGAGCGGGCACGGCAGCGACGGCGGTATTGTCGGGAGTTCCCTCGTTCCCCCGTTACCCAATTCGCCGGGCGGTGAAAATGCAGGAAGGCTTCACGCCCCGCGCGAATGGAGTAATCATGTCCTCCTTTATACACACTTGCCGTGGTATGATTATCAGTGAATGGAACCACGATTTAGTACGAATCTCTACGGGAACGGCAGATCGTCTGTTCAAACCGAGCCTGGTTGCGAGCAAGATGCCTTTAGCAGTGCTGCTGTTTCAGAACGATTTTCACGCAAAGATTTCATTCAAGCGGCTGGACTAGGGTGCCTGACATTGTTGGGGCAGCCTTCCTTCGCAGCGGCCCTCCAGGACGCAGAAGCAGGGGCTAGCGAACTATCGAATAGTCGACAGATTGGACGCGAATACCAGAATCACCCTAAAGCGTCGCCGCAAGCATTAAAAGCACTCGACCGTATAATAGCAGTGTCCCGAGTCCGGGATTTGAACCCCTTAGAGTTATTCAAGCTTTCGCCCTCAGCGTTTAAATTACTTAAGAGGGAAATCGGACGAGCAGTAATTGCAGAGACTCTTGATTTCAAACGGTTCGAATCAGTGGAAAGCCTTTCCAAGCGTATCTCTACTGCGGCCGAAAAAGTGTTATCCAAGTATGATTCGAACCCGAATCTAGTAGCTTATGTGCATGGCTCGATGATAATAAACTGGGTTCGCACTCATCTCTATATGGACAGCCGGCCTGATTCCATACGCCGGCCTGACGAAACGCCAGTTCTTGACAAGGAGGTCCCGGCGACCATTTGTGGCCGTTCCGCCTGGATTTGTGGCACCCTGGCTGAACTTTCGCAGAAAACTTGGATAGTGAAGGCGGAAGGGCGACTCCGGAATCAAAGTTCTGATTTGACATTTAATCATGCGTGGGAGATTCTTGTACTTCCATCCGGCCATAATTTGGTTGCAGACGCCCAGCTTTGCCGATTGTCCCTGCGAGCCGCCCGCGAACGCGATGGGGATATAGATCACCCACTCTGCCTGCCTCTATCGCAGGACATGAATGCTCTGTTTATTGCATACAGATACGCGTATAGGGCAATATCGGTTGTTAGGAAAAGCGATTCTGAAGTCAAAGCGCGGATTGACAAGCTAGATATTGATCCACTCTTCTACATCACCGCGAGCGAATGGAACCAACTTCCAGTCAGCGACCTGAGTGTTATTAAACTTTACTTACCTAACGACGGAGACGAAGTGACCTGGTCTAGGGTGAATTAAGGGTGTATACGAGAAGTCAGGCTAAACTAATATCCGAAACTAGCTTATCAATCTCGCAATAATCAAGTTGCTCAGGCAAAGATAGGGCGGTAACTATCAGCAACTTGGGTTACTATAACATGTGCCGCCGAAGTGAAGTTCGCCACGATCAATTTCCTCGCTTCTACCGTGGGTGAATGGGATGGTTAATTCAATTGCCCTACGATGAGTGTGGCGAAAATGCAGGAAGGCGTCACGCCCCGCGCGAATGGAGTAATCATGTCCTCCTTTATGCCCATTTGCCGTGAACGCCGCATCGGAACGCGCGTATGAGCCTCGTCCGGGTCCACAATGTTACGGTCCGGTTCGACGACCGGCTCATCCTGCGCGACGTGTTCTTCAAACTGCTCAACGGCGACCGCGTCGGGTTTATCGGGCGCAACGGCGGCGGGAAGACGACGCTACTCCGGTTGATCCTCGCCGAAGTCGGACTCGGGGGGGACGATCCGCTCGCGCCGGAGGCGGGCACGGTCGAGGTCGCGCCGGATATTCGCGTCGGCTACTTCTCGCAGTTTTCCGAACTCGCCGACGAACTCTCCGTGCAACAGGTTTGTGAGAATGTCTTCGCGCCGATCCGGGTGGTCGAGGCGGAACTGGACGCGCTGAGCGAAACGCTGTCGGACCCGGCGATCACGGAAAGCGCGATGGACGCCGGGTTGGCGCGGCAAGCCGAACTGCTGGAGATCATGGAGTTGGAAGGCGGCTGGGAGTACCCGACACAGATCGAGACGGTGCTCAGCAAGCTCGGCTTCGACGAAACGCACCGGCACCTGCCGCTGAGCAGTCTTTCCGGCGGCTGGCGCAATCGCGCCGCACTCGCGCGGATTCTGCTCGAAAACCCGGACGTGCTTCTGTTGGACGAACCGACGAACTTTCTGGATGTCGCGGGCGTGAAGTGGCTGGAGGAGTGGTTGCGGACCCTGCGCGGGGCGTTCATCGTCGTTTCGCATGACCGCGCGTTCCTGGACCGCGTCGTTTCGCGCATCGTCGAAATCGAGAATTACCACCTGCACGAGTACGCGGGCGATTATTCGGCGTACGTGCGCGAAAAGCAGTTCCGGTTCAAGACGCTGGCGAAGCAGTTCGAGCATGAGGAGGAACTGTTGGCGTACGAATCGGAAGCGTTGGACGACCGCAAGGAGGCGACGAAAGACCCGAGCGGCGCGCTGAAGCGCAAGTTAGCCGATGTCAAGAAGCGCGCCGAGCCGAAGCCGGTGGACGTGATCCTGTCCGACATTTACGCGGGCTTGCATGTGCGCGAGAACCTGCTACGCGTCGAGGACGTTGCCAAATCGTACAGCGGGCGGACGCTGTTTCGCGGCGTGTCGTTCGAGTTGCATGGGCGCGACCGCCTCGCCATCGTCGGCGCGAACGGTTCGGGCAAATCGACGTTGCTCCGCGTCCTGACCGGGGAGGAGTCGCCCGACTCCGGCAAAGTCTTGTGGGAAGGCGGCATCAAACACGTTTCGTTCAACGGGATTCTGGACGCGCTGGACCCGAAAGACACGGTGACACACGCGGCGAACATTTCCGGGATGGCGTTCCACGCGCCGCAGAAGCAGGTGAAGCGGTTCCTGGAAATGCTCCGCTTCTCCGAGATGGATCAGAAACAGCGGGTCGGGACGCTGTCGGGCGGGCAACGGGCGCGGCTCGCGCTGGCGCAGTGTTTGCTGTCCGGTGCCCCGGTGATCGTGCTGGACGAACCGACGAACCATTTGGACGTGCCGAGTATTCAGGTGATGGAACGCGCCCTCGCGCACTTCCCCGGCGCGGTGCTGATGGTCAGCCACGACCGCTTTTTCCTCGACAAAGTAGCGACGCGCTTGCTGGTGTTCGAGAACGGCGCGGTGAACGATAGCCACGGGAACTGGGCGGCTTGGGAGGCGTCACGGTGATTCTGGCGGCTCTCGCTTCTGCTCTCACCCCCCCGCCCCCTCTCTCATCAGAATGAAAGAGGGGGAGTCCCGAGGCGGAACGTCGCCCCGCTTCCCGAACCGCCCGACAAGCGGGATCGCCCCGCTCCCCAGGACTCCCCCTCTTTCATTCCGATGAGAGAGGGGGCGGGGGGGGTGAGAGAGGCGGGAGAGGACGGCGGCGCGGGAGAGCAGAAACGTCGGACTCCCCCAATTTCGGCGTAGCCTCGTTCGCGGCTTCAGAGTCCAGCCTTTTTTCTTGTAAAGACGCTCGAAGAAGACATCCCCATCATAACCCTCGCCCGCATCCTGTTGGGCGATGGCGATGGCGAGCGATTCGATGTCTTCCCGCGTCGAGGGGGCGGTTTTCCAGGACTCGTCCTCGTCTTCGTCCTTGTCGGGGGGGATGATGCGGGCGGTGGCGAAGGCGGCGGTCACGGCGATGCTGGCGACGCGGCGGCGTTCCGCTTGCGTCAGCGCGGACGCGAACCGGTATTCGGCTTCGGGCAGTTCCAGGTCAATCGTGAGCGTGGGCATGGGCGAATCTCCTTCAAGTCTTTAACCGATTATTCCGTGATCAATCCTCCCATCCCGGTACCAGGTAGGAGTTACGCGGTTGCGTCCGAAACCGCGTAACTCCTAACCAGGTTAAGAACAGATCGTGCTACCAATGTCAACGGACACCGTCCAGACCGGATCGACGGAACTTCGGATCGAGTCCACCGGTTCATGCCGCGATAATGCTTTATCCCGCGCGGCGTTTGCGACGGACGGACGCGACGACGCCCGCGGCGGCAAGACCAAGTGAGAGCGAACCGTGTTCCGGGACGGTCACCGCCGTAGCCTGTACGCCGAACGTGTCCGACGCGAAGTCGGAGACGACATTGCCGCCACCATCCAACCCGGTGGAACGAAGTGTCACGGAGGCAGGATCGATTCCGTTCAGCCCGAAGAGATAATCGCCGGGTGTGGTCCCTGCGGGAATCTCGATCTGGAAGATGTCACCAATGTATGTGGCACCGGGGTTGAACGGCAGATAATACGCATCGAAGTTGGGCGTGAATATGAGCGGCAGGGTGTCAAACGCCGTCGTAAACGGTCCGTCGAAGGTCCGGGCGTCCACATCGAACCCCGGATCGACCGTAACTGTCCCGTTGAACGTCACGAATGTGGAGCCGGACGAGGGAACGACGGACGAGATGAGGGAATCTTGCAGAGTGACGGTAAGTTGGGAATGAGCGGGGAGAGCGATGAACGCACAGAGAGACGTTGCGGCAAAAGTTGCCAGGGCAATACGGGACATTGTTAAATTTCCTTTCAAGGACCGCCGTCAGTATACCCTTACTCCCTTCGCCTGGTTCTGTTATTTTTCTCACTCTTCCTGACATGCCTTCGGTGGCTCGCAGGGCGCAGCGGCGGCACGGGATATGAATCGCGGGATCGTGTCGTGCCATAGCCTGATACCGGTGGCTTCGATACCGCGATTATCACTGCGTGTCTTCCTCCCGGTACCGGTGCAAACGAACCCGGTCCAGATAGGTTTCTACCTCGGAGTCGGGGAAGCCGAGACGGTCCAGACCCTGCCGGATCATTTCCGTTCCCGCCTCGAACTCGGCGTGGATCACGGCGTCCGCGCCCGCCTTGCGCATCCGGGGGATGTCGTCGCCCCGGTGGACGCGGACCACGACCGGCAATTCGGGAGCCATCTGCTTGAGAAGGCGCAGTGCCATTTCCGTGGTCGCCGCTTCCGGTAGCGCGATCACGGCGAGTTCCACGTCTCGCGGAGTCGCCTGCTCCAGCACCGTTTCGCTGGTTACATCGCCATACAGAACCGGGACACCGTTCGCCTGGAGCCGTGCCGCAGCGTTGACGTCATAATCGATGACCCTGTGTGGGACGCCTTTTTCCCGCAGGGCGTCCGAAACATACCGTCCCCCGCGACCCGCACCGAGGATCAACACCCGCGCCCGTGGCTTCGCGGCGTCTGCTGTGGGTGATTCCGCCGCGTCCGGCGACCGTTGCTGGTTCAGTAGCCGCCCCAACGCCGGGACTTTCAGCGCACGTTGATAGATCGTCCCCCCGGCACCGAAGACGAACGGCGCGAGCAGGATCGTGATCAGCGCGGACGAGAGAATGACGCTGGATACTTCCGGCTCGATCAGCCCGCGCGCCGCCCCGACCGTCGCCAGCACGAAAGAAAACTCGCCGATCTGCGCCAGCCCGAGTCCGGTCAGCACCACGACCCGCCCGGGCGCGCCGAGCAAATGGAGTGCCGTCATGGTGAGGAGCGACTTACCGAGCAGGATCGTCAGCACCACCGCCGTGATGATCGCATAGTTGGCGACGACGAAAGCGGGGTCGAGCAACATTCCGACCGAGACGAAAAAGACGGAAGCGAACACGTCGCGCAGGGGGCGCACCTGCCCGAACACTTCGTGCGCGTAGCCCGACTCGGACACGACGATCCCGGCAAGAAACGCGCCGAGCGCGAGTCCCAGTCCCATCCGGTCTGCGGCGTACCCGGCGACCAGGCAGAGACAAACCACGGTCAGGAGGAACAGTTCGCGGGACCCGGTTTTGGCGACGCGGTTAAGCAGGGCGGGGGCACCGCGCGTCGCCATGATCACCGTGACCAGTAGAAACAGAACCGCCTTGAGGAGCGCGAACCCGACGCCGACCAGTGCTTGCGCGCCGTCGGTCGCGAACGCCGACAGTGCCGGGAGCAGGATGATCATTAGAACCAGCGACAGATCCTGCACGACGAGAATCCCGAGCATCGCGTTGCCGTGCGCGGTGCCGAGTTCGCCGCGCTCTTCGAGGACTTTGAGCATTACGGCAGTGGACGACAGCGCGAGGGCGCACCCGAGGAACAGCCCGCCGTAAACGCCCCAGCCGAACAGGATGCCGAGTCCGAGTCCCAGCGCGACCGTGCCGAGGATCTGTGCCCCGCCGCCGAGCAGGGCGATCCGGCGCACATGGTTCAACTCGTCGAGCGAGAACTGCACCCCGACAGCGAACATGAGCAGGGCGACGCCGAGATCGGCGACCGTTTTCACGGTCTCCTCGTCCGCGATAAAGCCGGGCGTGTGCGGACCGATGACGATCCCTGCGAGCAGGTATCCGATCAGGACCGGTAGGCGCAGGGCGCGGGCGACCAGTCCCCCGATCAGGGCGGCGACGAGAACGATTCCTATTTGACCGAGGAACGCGACGCCCACATGTGCGGAATCCATGCACCAATTTCCCCCTTCGCGTTTTCATTCATGCTACCCGGAACGAGGGGGGAAACGGTGCCGGGGCACTACGCCGCTATCGCCGACACGGGCACCGCTTGTCGGGCGCGGGCGGCGTCCACGAACGGGCGCGGCGCGAGGTGCGGAAGCAACAGTGCGGCGAAAAGTATCGGGCACACGATCAACTCCACGCCGTTCAGGACAACGTCGAATCCGAGTCCGATCACCGGCAGGAGAACGGCGAGCATCGTTTCCAGCGGAATTTCGAGTATGTTCAGAAAGAATGTCAACACGCCGCCGAATGCTAACGCCAGCAGTTTGTATCGAACCGGTACGTTGCCATCCCGCGCGAGCAGGTGTAAGCCGAACCGCAGATCGAGTGCGCCGCCGGGCACGGTGTGTTGCTGGATCGCCTGTCGGGCGACGTGACTACCCGCAAATTTCGCTAATTTCGATGCCATATTCAATGTGTCTCCTGATCCTGTCCATACGCAAAATCGCGTTGTAATGATAAGACACGCTTTGGTGCCTTTCGGTTGCATGACCGGGGCGTTGTTGTGAAAAATATCGACATCGACAAGTCATATACGAGACTTTCAAGATACTGATTTTTATTCGAATCATGTACAAGACTGGTATGATTGCAGGTTTTATGATTGGTTTTTCGCCCGAAAGACGCGATCATGCTCTGTTTCGAATACGTGTCTGATTCTATGCAGGTGGCGTCGGCTCCTGGAAATATGATATTATATATACGTTCCTGATTTGGGGAGTAGGGCAAGTAGCGAAAACCTTCTGACTCAGCGACGAATGTGCGACGGCGACCTGTATATCAGGAGTGTCCGTCGCTTTTGTGTTTTTTACGGCATCGTCATTCGTGGACGAGCGATTTCGCCGTTGCACTGTGGCACGACCCCCGAGGAGATATCGAGTAATGGACCTGTATCGAGACGCGATTATCGGCAGCGACAATCCGGGTGCCCTCCCGGACCGACGACGCTTCCTCACTCGTCTCGCGTCGGGTGTTTTCGTCGCCCTGAGCGGCGTCGTATCGGTGGGGGCGTTCGCCGACGAGTTGATACGCACCCCGTTCCAGACGGAAGGTCCGTTTTACCCCGATAAACTCCCGCTGGACCGCGATAACGACTTGCTGATTGTCGATAACGCCATCACGCCCGCCGTCGGCACGATAACGCATCTGACCGGGCGCGTCCTGGACCTCCGGGGAGAGCCGATCAAGGGTGCCCGCGTAGAGATATGGCAGGTGGATAACAACGGCGCGTACCTCCATACCGGCGACCCGCGCGAGCCGAGTCGTGATAAAAACTTTCAGGGATGGGGGCGGTTCGAGACCGGCGCGGACGGGACGTATCGCTTTCGCACGATCAAACCGGTCGCCTACCCGGGGCGCGCCCCCCACATCCACGTCAAGGTGTGGAAGGGCGAGCGCGAACTGTTGACAACGCAATGTTACGTGCGCGGCGAGCCCGAAAACCAGCGCGACGGGGTGCTACGCGGCATCCGGGACGCGCAACAACGAAGCGCGGTGATCATCCCGTTCCTACCAATCAAAGGCTCGCAGATCGGCGAACTATCGGCGCGGTTCGACCTTGTTGTTGGGGAGTAGGTGTTGGGTTTTGGGTTTTGGGTGTTGGGTGTTGGGTGTTCGGTTGCCTCGTTTGTCGAACCGCTACCCAGGGGCGACACGACAAGCCGGACCCCCTAACACCTAACACCCAACACCCAACACCCAAAACCCAACACCTACCCCCCGCTCACCATCTCGATCAGGTAGCCGTCCGGGTCGCGGAAGAACACCTGTACCGCGCCGTCGGGGCGCGGGTTGGGCTTGTGGACGATGGGGACGCCGCGCCGGGTCAGTTCGGCGTGGGCGGCGTAGGCGTCCGCGACTCCGAGCGCGAAATGCACCGAGTGGCGTGGGTCGTCCCGGTGTTCGGTGTCGATGATCAGGTGCAACTCCTGCCCGCCGAGCGCGTACCACGCCCCGTCGATACCGAAATCGGGGCGGGGGAGGAGCGGCAACCCGAGCGTTTCCCCGTAGAACCGTTTCGATTCCGCCAGGTCGCGGACATGGATAGCTACGTGATTCAGTTCGTGTACGCGTAGCGGCGAGGAGTCACGGTCGTCTTCGTGGTGCGGTGTGTTTTGCATGTGGCAATTATACGCCGTTCAGGAAGGATTGGACGAACGGGATCTCCTCCTCATAAAATCCGATCACGGCTTCCGGTGCGACGTGTGGCTCCAGCGTGACGTAGCCGTCGTACCCGTCGCGGACCAGACGATTCAGAATCGCGGTCGTCGGGAACGCTGCTTCCGGGAGGGGCAGGTACCCGATCTGATCCGTCTTCGAACCGCGCATATGGCTACCCCGGTGGACGCCGGGGCGGTCTTCCCGGTAGAGGCATCCCCCTTTCAGATGGATGGACCGGATATACGGGTGTAGCACCTCGTAAGCGTCGGGGTAAGCCTCCTGACAGGCGTGGTAGTAGTTGCACGGATCGTACTGCGTCGCGAACCCCGGTGAGTCCACGGCGCGAACGATGGAAGCGACGTTTTGGGCGAGTCCGGATTGGTCATGCGCCTCGTTTTCCAGAGTGATCACCACGCCACGTTCCGCCGCGTACGTCGCCGCCGGTTTCATCGCCGCGACAAAAGCATCGGTTCTCATGCTGACCATGTAGCAGTTGACGACCGGGGCACCGAGCGTGAGGGCGGCGTCCACCGCGCCCTGGAGAGCCTCGGTGCATGCACCCGTCCCGGCGCGCGCCAGGCATATCGGCAGTGCCATGAAACCGAGCGCGACGGACGCCACCGCGATGCCGCGCTCCCGTAGCAACGCGGCGGCTTCGGCGACCGCTTTGGTCTCGTAGCGTTCCCGCTCCTCCTCTGTCGCGCCCCCGGAAAGGTTGGTGGGCCAGAGTTCCACCGCATCGACGCCGAATCGCTCCACCACGTCCAGTAACTCACGCAAGGAATGGGTCGCGGCTAATTGTTCTCCGCTGATCGCTAATTTCATTTCGAATGGTTCTCCAAAAGGGTTTCGATGGACGGCAATACAATCGGTCTTCCCAGGGTCGCGCTGTCGCGCAGGGCTTGCAGGAACTGCGTATCCGCCAGAACTTCGTCGGGGGACGGGTGGTAGTCCGCCCGCGTTTGTAGCGCGGACGAGAAGTGCTCTATTTCGCGCAGGTAGTGTTCGAAGTGTCGTGCTTTATCCCCCATGTCGTTGTCTATCGAGTAGCGAACGGTGCCGGCACGGCAGGTCAGCCGCCCGCCGGGGCCTTGCGCGAAGCAACCGTCCACGTCCAGGCGACCTTTCGTGCCGTAAACAGAAATCCGGCACTCGGAGTGGGTGAACGTCGCCGCGAACGTGCCGGGGATGCCGCCTTCGGTGCGGAACCATGCCATCGTCGTGTCGCGCACCGGCAGACCGGCGGGCGCGAGGCGGTCCAATGCACTTGCACAAACAGTCTCGATGCGGTCGTCCAGCCACTCGCGGAGTGCGAAGGCGAGGTAGATGCCGATGTCGAGCACGGGACCGCCGCCCTCCGCGTCGGTCCACCGCCAGCTACCGGGGGTACCCAGCGGGTACGATTCCAGTGCGGGGTAGGAGAAATCCGCGTGAACATACGTGACCGTGCCAACCGCGCCCTCCCGGATCAGCCGGGCGGCTTCCTGATAGATGCTCCCGAACCGGGACATGTACGCGGTCATCAACGGTGTGCCGGTTTCTTTCGCGGCGCGCACCATCGCCAGGACTTCGTCCAGGTTGCGACCGAGCGGCTTTTCACAGAGGGTCGGCTTGCCCGCCTGCATCGCCGCCAGCACGGCTTCTGTGTGCATCCCGGTCGGCAGACTGATATAAACGGCGTCCACTTCCGCGTCGCCCAGCAGTCCCGCATAGTTATCGTACTCGCGCAGGGGCATGTCCCGGAGCTCGACGGGGCGGGTTTCCCCGGCGAGACGGCGGCGTTCGGGCAGCGGGTCGGATACGGCGACAAGGCACGTGCCGTCGGCGGCGTGAATCGCGGGCAGTGCCTTATCGACGGCGATCTGCCCGCATCCGATGACGCCCCAGCGTATCGTGTTATCCATGAGCGTAAATGTCTTTCATTTTTCTGTAGAGTCACTTGCAAAAGCAAAAAAGTGCGGGGAAATTATTCTGTTCGTTGTCGAAAATAAATCTTGCCGCTATTCTAACCAAGCACAGTATTACTCCCGTAATATCACAATATTATTCCAAATGTAGCACTATTATTCCTACAATAGCACAGTTGTAGATCCGATTGCAAGTCACTCTTTTTCTCCATCTCGCCGAATGCTTGGAGCGACGGGGGCGCGGGCGATGGAGATTCTACGGCAATGCTTCCCGGTTCACGACGAGCGGATCCCGGTACAGGCGCGCCAACTCCTCTCTGGCGTGTCGGCGCGGACCCAGATCGCCCGTCCAGGACGCGAAGTAGCCCCAGCGCACTCCGAAACGGCGCATCCTCGCAATATCGGGGACGCCGCCGAACTCGGTCAGCGCGATCATCTTGCGCCCGTCGTACTGGCTTCGAAGCGTCTCCCAGACCATGGTGAGCGGGTCGGAAATGTCGGATGGGTACTGATCGATCCCGACGATGTCTACCACATCGTCGCCGGGGTACCATTTCGGATCGGTACCGGAACTGTACACCCAGATCAGGTTGTGCAAGCCGTGCTTCACCGTCAGGCGGGCGTGCAACAGCCGCCACAGTTTTTTCAGCGGCTCCGGACCCTTCGCGCCCCACCAGAACCAGCCGCCTTCCGCCTCGTGGAGCGGTCGCCAGAGCACCGGGACGCCCGCCGCCTGAAACTTTTTCAGTTCCGCCGCGATCACGTCGATGTCGCTCAGTACCTTATCCCGTTGAATAGTTGAAATATTTTTGTTATAAATGAGCATGAGACAACATGCCATCGTTCGCTTGACAGAGGATCAACGTGAACACT
>JAYULM010000209.1:0-1077 GCA_043763605.1 Armatimonadota bacterium
GGGCGGTGACACAGAATATACCGGCGATTTCCTGTTACATACTGACCGAGGAAGAAACGGACACGATCCTTGTCTCGAAGACGCCGAAAGGAGAAGCAACGTTATGAGCGCACAATGCCGAAACGGCAGGATTGGCGGCATCATATCGCCCGCTTCGCCTACGTACCGTAAATCGTTCGACTGGTGCTTTGAGATTGCGGCGTATGTGAATCTCCGGGTACGAGTCTTCCAACCGAAGACTTGCTACAGTCGCGCCCCGATCCTGCTCCTTTGCTGGACGGTGCTCGACTCAGCCGGTTATGAACCCGGTTGGCTCAAGCGCATGGTGGTTTCGTACCGCGAGGAGATTGCTGCCCTCCCATGCCGGTTGTCGCTCATCGAGAGGTTTGTCCACCATACAAGCGGTGATGAGATGACCGAGAGTATCCACAAGGTGCTGGAAGTGTTACCGGAGGACAAAGGCGGTGGGTCGGTGCTGTTCGCTATCCGGCGTTCGGTACTGGAATCGTTGACCGGAGAATCTCTGGACGACCCGGACAGGAGATATCCGGCATGAGCAATGGCGGCGAGGAATGGGAACAGTTTGACCGGGCGGACTTTGAGCCGAACGAAAGGGACTTGCCAACGGCGCGGCGAAAAGTCGCGCCGGTGTTTGGACAAACGCAGGATGTCAGTATAGAAAGCGATGTTGCGGAATGTCGGGCTTTGCTCGGCGAGATCGCCCACCGCGCCGTGATGGAAACGGCAAAGAAGGAAGACAGAACACCGCTTCTTGATGAGCGGCTGGAATACGAAGGGAACGGCGGTTGTTTGTCTGTCTGCCGGGTACGGGTCTATGATCCGAACCCGACTGGACAACCGGCAAAGCGTCCGTTGATCGTCGTGTTCACCGAACTGGACGACAACCCCGGTACTTCGATTACCAACCAAATCGCGCATCTGGCAAACCGGATGTTCGAGTGGCTTGGCAGACCGGAACCTGCTCCTGTATTCGCTGAGCATTACCCTGACCGAGTAGATGATGCAACGAACCGACCGCAGTTCGACAGAACCGAGCGTTTATCGGGTGTCGAATCG
>JAYULM010000210.1:0-3767 GCA_043763605.1 Armatimonadota bacterium
CTCCCCCTCTCTCATTCCGATGAGGGAGGGGGCTGGGGGGAGGGAGGAAAACGAGAGACGGCGGGGGGAGGGAGAAACAAAGGGAGAAACCAGGAACAACGAAATGACAACGCATTACACTTACATCGAAAGCCCGGTCGGGCGACTGCTACTCACGGCGAGCGGCGACACCCTTACCGGTGTTTACATGAACGAACATAAGAACGGCGCGGGAATTGGCACGGATTGGGTGCAAGAGGAGACGGCGGTCCTCACCGAGGCGGGGCGGCAACTGGGTGAGTATTTCGCCGGGACACGCCAATCGTTCGATCTGCCCCTGTCTGAGACCCACGGGACACCGTTCCAACGGCGCGTATGGGACGAACTTTTGCGTATCGGTTACGGGCAGACTGTATCCTACGGCGAACTGGCACGCCGCATCGGCGACCCGAAGGCGGTGCGCGCGGTAGGATTGGCGAACGGACGCAACCCACTATCTATTGTGGTGCCGTGCCACCGGGTGATCGGCGCGGACGGTAAGTTGATCGGGTACGGCGGGGGCATGGAGCGGAAATCGTTCCTGCTCCGGCTGGAGGGCGACCGGGAAATCACGCTTTTCGACGGCACCACCGAGCGCGAAAAAGAATAACCAGGGCAATCGCCTCTGGCTTCATATATCAACATTCGTCGCTCCTATTCACGGCGGCACTCGCCGCCGACGGGGAGTAGTCGAAACGTGATCAAGGGCGCGTTCGTCTTGCAATCGCAGACAACGAAATCTTCTCCGTACGTGAGAGGAGATGTTTGGCGGCGCGGTATAATGGAAGAATGAAACCCCGCGCCCGTATTTCCGCCAAAACCGTCATCGTCACTGCTCTCGGGCTGGGGACCGTCACCGCGCTCGCGGGCGGGGCGTATGTCCTCGCAAAGCCCCGGATCGGCGGCGACCGTGGTGCGCTACTCGGTGTCCCCGACGCCGGGAACGTGCGCGTGGTGACGACCGCGCTTCAGGACGGCGACGACGCATTGCATTACAAGTGGAGTTTGATCGGCTCCTCCAACTGGCGCAAAGCGACCGGCACCGGCACCGAATTCGCGCTTTCCGACACCTATTCTCTGAACAGCGCGACCGAACGCGGCGGTTGTCATGTGTACGAAGCCGATCTGTTCGCCGACAAAACCTCGGGGAAGTGGACGATCACCCTGCACGGCTCCGACGGGACCACAATCCAGACGGAAGGCGCGTTGCCCGCCGGGAAATCGGTCCGGGATGTCGTCCGCATCGCGAAAACGGCGGCGAGCGATAGCGTCGGAACCCCGGGAACCATTACGTTCGCGCAGATCGACGGCAAACCGTTCCGCCTCGCGGTAGCCCGGTAGCGGCGGGTCCGACCACGTGCCGCCCCCACTCACTCTACTCCTGCTCGCCCTTTGTTTATATCCCGCGCTGTTCGTCGCCGTGGTCATCCACGAAGCGGGACACGCGCTTTTCGCCCGGCTCATCGGCAACCGCGTCACGTCGTTCGGGCTGGGGACCGGCAGACCGTATTTCCGCACGTCGTTCCCGGGCGGGACGATCTTTTTCCTGTGCCGGGATAACCCGACGCTCGGCACGTGCTGGACGACGACGACCGAGTTGTTCCCCTCCCGGCTCCCGCGCGCCCTGCTCCTCATCGGCGGCGGCATTGTCAACCTGCTTGCTGCCGCGCTGTGTCTCGCGCTGACGCGGTTTTCACCCGGCGTGGTCTGGCTGGCACTGGCGATAATGAACGCGCTTGTCGGTCTGGCGAACCTGCTCCCCTTCCGGCAACGCATGGCGGGAAGCCGAAAAGCGGTCGCCTCCGACGGTCTCCAGGCGGTTTCGCTCCTTCTGTCACGCCACGCCCGCGCCGAAGTCCCGCAAGCCGAACTGGGCTTTCGCGCCCTCTGGGAGGAGATCTGCGACACACAAACGTTGCGCTATCGACTGTTTCGCGCAGCACTCGCGGCGCAGGAACGGGGTGCGCATGCGGAAGCCGCACGGTACGCAGGTGAGGCAGAATCGCTCCCCGGCGACGACACCGACGCGCATCTCACCTACCTGCGCGGGCGGATCGCACTGGAAAAGAACGACCTGACGGGGGCGTACCAACTCCTGCGCGTCGCACGGTACCGCTATGTATTCCACCGCGCACCGGGGAGCGTTTTTTTGTGCGACCTGCACCTGTCGCTCGCCGCCCCTCCCGGCACGAACGAGAGTACCGACGAACTCGCGTCCTCCCTGCTCGCCCGCCGCGCCGACGGCGCGACCAAGTTAGCCGCGACCCGCCTGCTCCAATTCACGGGCGACACGGGCACATCCGGCGACATTGCCACTCTCGAAACGTTGCTCGCTCGCTACGAATCGGCACGACGAAACTACCGCGCCGACCCCGAGGAAGTGGCGGTCTACGAAGCCGTAGCGGCATGGCGCGGGCGAAACGGCGACGCGGCGGGCGCGGCACTCGCGCGGGAGCAGGCAGAGAGGTTAGGGATTAGGGAGTAGTTTTCCCGTGGTCGGAGCGTGAACGCTTCCGCTTCGCGCCTTCGGCGGACGCTCTGCGAGCGGGGAACATTGGCGGCGGGACGCTACCGGTTCTGCCGCACCCCGTGCGTCCGCCGAAGGCGCATAGCGGAACGGTTCACCGTCCGAAAACTACTCCCTAACCCCTAACGCCTAAAAAGCCGTCTCAACCGCCAGCACTTCGGGGGTTCGGAAGCCGCGCTCGGAGGCGACCCCAATCGCAAACACGCCGAATATCATCGCCACGACGTTCGGGAAGTAGGCAATATTGATGAACAGGATGCCGCCCGTGGCATAAATGGTCGAGATGATACAGGAGATCCAGCACGAGGTTTCCTCGCCCTCGCCGGTCGCCTTAAATACCGAAAAGCCGACCAGAAAGCCCATGCCCCCGCCCACGAACAGAACCTGCCAGAGCGGAATCATCAGGTACAGCATGATCCACAAAACGGTGGCGATCCCGCCGACGACGGTGCCGGTGACGATCCCGGCGACCATGCGCCCCCCACCCATCGGTTCGACTTCGCCGCGCCGGTATGCCGCCGCCATGTTGTATGACCGCTCCCGCTCCGGCGGGGGCGGGGCGAGCACCGGGGCGGCGTTAGGCGGAGCGGCGAACCGCGTGGTCGGTGTGCCCGCGTCAGAGGGTGCCGCCGGTGGCGGCGCTTCGAACCGCGAACGCGAGGCACCAGCCGGCGGCGGGGGCGTGAGCGGGTCCGGCGACGCGAGGCGCGGTGCCGCTGATGCGGACGGCGTGGCGGTGGGACCGATGCCACCCATCCGTTGCGCAAGCACGGGCGAGGCGGGCGGCGGGGTCAGACCTGTCACAGCAGGCGGCGGCGGTGCTAACGGCGCGGGTGCCGACGGTCCGTCGCCGTCTTTCCAACCGCCGATGGGGGCGAGACCGCCCGGAATACCCGAATTCGAGGAGCCACTACTCATAATAACAGATCACCTTTCCGCCCGTCCGGGCAAAGCGAAAACGCGGGCATATCGGAGCGAAACTAACACGCTCCCTCAAAAATAAAGTCGCCCGTCGCGAAAACAAATTTCACGACGGGTAGACGGAATTCCTGCTCTTTCTCTTCTTTTCTTTTCTTGTCCTGCGCGGACGGCGCCAACGCATCGTTGGATCGTTGTACCTGCGGTGCTGTTTCTTCGTCAGGTTTCGTGCGAGTCGGGTTAGCCCTTGCTGTTTTCTCGCGAATTCCGCCGTTGCGATTTCTCACTCCGTGAGAAATCGCAA
>JAYULM010000211.1:0-13856 GCA_043763605.1 Armatimonadota bacterium
ATTTTCACGGCGTGAAAATCCCGAACCGGCAAATTCGCGGGAAAACAGCAAGGGCTAACGCGGCTCGCGAAACTGTGAAGAGCACCGCAGGTAACAACGATCCAACGTGTGGTTGGCGCCGTCCGCGCAGGACAAAAAAACTTGTGCGTTTGCGTCGTGAGAGTGGGTGCCGTAGACTGCGACGATATGGCTACCTCTCCGAACGTTTGGATACTGCACACCGATGGTGCGTGCAAAGGCAATCCCGGACCGTCCGGGGTCGGCGTCGCTTTGTATAAACCCGGCGCGACCGAACCGACTGCGACCGTTGCCGAACGGATACCGAACACTACCAATAATGTCGCCGAGTACTCGGCATTGATCCGGGGGCTTCAGGAAGCCTTGCTCCGCGGGGCGGACCGTTTGGAAGTGCGTACCGACTCGGAACTGATGGCGCATCAGATCAACGGTCGCTATAAGGTTTCCGCGCCGCAGATCCTGCCGCTCTACACCGAAGCGAAAGGGTTGATCACCCGATTCGTTTCCGTAAAAGTCGTGCATGTGATGCGCGAACAGAACGCGTTGGCGGATAAGTTAGCGAATCAGGGTGTGGCGAGTGGGGGTGTGGGAAGTGGGCAGGGGTCAGTGGTCAGTGGTCAGAAATCCGGTGCCTCGGGTGGTAAGCCTGGTTTCGTGCCGAAGCCAGCGGTTGCGAAGATGATCCCGATTCCCGAGTTGCCGTACCGTAAACATTCGCGGATGGTGGACGGTGAGCGATGGGTCTGGAACACGGAGCGACTGTGGGAAGCGGCGAAGGATTTGCCGACGGAAATGGTCCCGGTGTCGCGGTTCGACAACGAGTTGGACATGGATTGCTGGTTCGGGGAGGACGCTACGCCAACCATGCGCAAAGTCGCCGATCACGCGAAACGGATCTATGACGCCGATCTATCCCGACCCATCATCCTCGACCCGGACGGGGGATTGATGGATGGGGGACACCGACTTGCCCGCGCGTATCTGGAGGGCAGAACGCACATCGCCACGGTGCGCCTACGAACCCTGCCCGACCCCGATTTGAAGTTGCGCTGATAATGCAGCGGGTGAAGTAGGGGTGACTTTTTCGAGGCTTTGACCTGCGAGCCGTTTTTGCCAGCGGTCTACTGGCTGTTCCACAAATCGACGGCTGAGATAAGCGAGCAAGAGAACGGGCGGGAGGGTCGCCAGAAAAAGGATCGGTGCGGACAGGTTGCCTTCCGTGAAATGAATCCAGATTTGTTGAACCGGGTGCCCGTACAGGAAAATGCCGTAGGAAAGCGCGCCCCAGGAAGTCAACCATGCCGGGAAAAGTCGTCGGGGGTGGAAGGCGAGATAGGCGAGGCAGTAGGCACCGAAAGTCGGGATCGCCGGACCGGTAATGCCGAGCGAAACCGCGAGACATAACCCGCCGAACGACGCCCCGAATAGTAAGGGATGCCAGGGTATGCGGGCACGGTACCGGTGGAACGCCACTCCCGAAAGGAAACAGGTCAGGAGCGGCGGGTACGCATGCGCCGCTCCGAAAATGATCCACGTTCGGAACGATTCGCCAGGGAGTGGGAAGGGGACCACTCCGAACCACTGCAGAAAGTAAGCGAGCCACGCGGCGCAGAGTAGCAGGAGCAACGGTTTGCCCCGCCGTATGATGCCGAACGCGCCCATAATCACCAGAGCGACGCAACACCACCCTTCGTAAAGAAGTGTCCATAGGGAGCCGTTCAGCGTACCGGCGAGGTGGTTTCGGGGGAACGCGCCGATGGCTTCCGGGAGCCGTAGCGTAATCACGTACCGCCAGACCGTCCGCCATCCCGGTAATCGCGCGTCGGGGGCGACGGCGAACAGGAGCAGTAGGCACAGCGCGGCGCAAAGAAGAAATGCCGGGTACAACCGCACGATCCGCCGCCCGACAAACGCTAACGGGCGCGGGGCGCGGTCCCAACTGCGGGCGAGCAGAAACCCGCTCAGCCAGAAGAAACACAGGACGCGGAACCCGACAAAGTGAACCTGCTCCAACGGCTCCTGCGCGAAGGCGGGCGAGATCGGGCTGTCCGGCGCGGTCCCGAGCAAGATCGGACCGTGGAACCAGATTACCAGTAGCGCGAGAATGGCGCGCAGGGCATCCATGTTGTTCGTGCGGCTTCGCCACGACGCCTCATCCGCCCAGGGGCGCGGGGCATTTTGCCACGCCGCTCCGATGCGGCGAGTTAGTTGTTGTAGTGCGTTCATACGCGGTCTAGGCGGCGCGAAGGTGCGCGCGTCGTCAAGACCGCAGTATACCCGTTTCCGCGTCGCGGTGTTACAGCGTGACGACGATGGTGTTCTTCGCGCCCTTCGTGATCTTCGCCGGAATCGTCTTTGCGGTACCACCCGGCGGCGTCACGGTGATCTGATAGTCGCCGTAGAAACCGCGCCCCGTGTAACTGCCTTTGCCGTCTGTCATTCCTGAGATATTCGTCCACCAGGTTTTTGTGGTCAGGTCCTGAAACACCACCCCATGCGGACGGATGCTCCAATCCCGACGAAACAGCGCGGCGTCCGGGAGCCAGTGCGCACCCTCCCAGAAACCCCACATGATGATCGCGTCCACAGACGGGTGCGAAAACGTCGCCGTCATGAAGTCCCGCATGTACGCCGCCTGGATCGCTTCGTCAGTCGTGTTCATATCGAACTCGGTAATGGAGATCGGGAGTCCGAGTTTACCGAACCGGTCCAGTCCTGCCAGCACCCGCGTCGGAGGGATCATCGTGCCGCCGAAATGCCCCTGGAAACCGATACCTTCCAGCGGTGCACCCTGCGCTTTTAGTCGGGTGAGCGTTTTGTAGAAATGGTTCAGATGGGCGTTCGTGGTCGCCGAACCGTCCAGAGGCGGATAGTCGTTCAGTGTCAGGCGCGGCTCCGGGTCCAGACTTTTCGTGAGTCTGAACCAGTGAACCAGAACCTCCTCGCCGAGAATATCCTGGATGTCGTGGTTGTCGAACGGCTCGTTTACCACATCCCACTCGACGACTTTTCCTTTGAGCGCGGTAACTTCTGCCGTGATATGATCGTCCACCCGTTTGGCGAGTCTCGCTTTGTCATTCCCGATGGATTTGAGATCGTCGGGGGAGTTGCGGTAACTGGGCCAGACAAGATTGTGTCCTCGAACCTGAATATCCCGGTCGTTAAGCCACTGCACGACGCGCTTGGCGGCATCGGGGTTGCTCTCGAACCCCTGCCATTTCAGGTCGTTCTCGATTACTACTTTAGAACAATATTTCGTGACCCATTCGCGGTACTTTTCGCCGTCCGGGGTTTGCGCGCTGATCATAGTGTCCGACACTGCCGAACCGAACCCGAATGCGTGTCGTTTCATTTCAAGCGATACTTTTGCCTTCGGGACCACCTTACCCGTCGCATCTTTGACGATCACGGTGACGCCGCCCTTGCGTATCTTTTCAATCCGCGCCGCCGCGTCTTTGCGCCAGGTGGCGTTCTCCTCCATCCCGGCATAGACGGCGCGGGTTCGCGGCAGATCGGCGACTTTTACGGACGTTCCGTAGTTCAGGAAGCGGAAGTCCGCGATCTCGAAGATCTGCTTCCCGTAGCCCATTCGTAAACAGACATGGGTACCGCCACTCGGGGCATCCTGCCGCATTTCGATGGGTATGAAGACGCGCTTCCACTCCTTGCCTGCGTTGATTTCCTGCTCGGCGTACTTCGTCCAGGGTTCGCCCTGTTGCTCGAAGACGAACGCGGTCCGCGCCTCGCCAGTCTCCTTTTGCCCCTCGATGGCGCGGATGTAGAAGGTCGCCAGGAGCACGTCGCCCTTTTTCAGGGCACCGTCGCAGTTTGCCGTGGCTTGAATATCCCAGATGTTCGTCGGTTTGACGGTCGCTGTGAGACGAACCGCCTGGGTGAATGGTTGCCCGGACACGCTCCCGGGAGAGGAACCGCCTTGTTCGGCGGAACCGGTAAACCGAAGTTTTGTGGTGGCGTCGCCGGAGATCATTGGGTTTCCGCCGGGCGGAAGCGGTTTCAATCCCGTATCGGTGAGCGGAGGGATCGCGCTCTGCCTGCTGGCAACTACGGTGACCGGTGCCGTCGTTTGACTTGGTTGCGGACATCCGTATCCGCAGACGAATAGCGAAACGGACAGAGACGAGGCAGTGGATGTTGCCGAACGGATTAAATGCTTTTGCTTTTTCATATTGTCCTCGATGGTGAGAAAGATTCCGATGAACCTGTTCAGAACCGAACCTTCGCCGTATTATACACCGACTTCCGTTTGGCTTACGGAACCGCTGACCGCGCATCACCGGTTCCAGAGCGGGGGATGAGCAGAATCGCCGTCGGGACGCGCACCCCGGTCGGCTCGGCATCAACGAGAGTTCCGCCCGACTTGTAAACGAGTTGCCCCGACGAGCCTCCGTCGAGACACATCGCCTCGCGCGGGACTGTTCGATATTTTTCCGCGAAAAACCGTTTGAGGAAGTCGGCGACCTCGCCATAATCCGCCGAATCCGCGCGCCCCATGACGAAGTGCAGCGGCTTGCCAGAAGCGTCCGTGTCGTAGGCAACGAAGGCGCGGATCAGACCGCCCGGGCTGACGAGCCGCTCTTCCCGGTCGGTGATCCGCCGGACCCCCCGGGCGTACAGGCGCGGTCCGCAAGCGACGGCGTACCGGATACCCTTCCACGGTTTCCGGTCGGTGGGATTGGTCGGGGAGCCGTAGGCGCGGATGACGTTCTTCACGGTCCCGGTCGCCCACACGATTTCGGGGGTGCTGTCCGGGTGGAAGCCGATGGCGGAACGCAAGTACCGCTCGCCGGGTGTCCGCGACGAGGGCGTATCGCTCCCCGGCGCGACCACTTTCCCATCGACAACGGCGAGCTGCACGATCTGCTTGCGGCTCCCGATCTCGTCATAGGTCACGCCGAAGTAACCGCCGTTGAGTCCGCCTATCGCGCCGTTGCGCTCGCACCATTCGCGTACGGTGAACGCGTCGCCGACGAAGTTGTTTTTCTCCCGCGCGACGTTTCGCGCGCCGACTACGGGGCGCACGGATGCGCGGGCGAGATCAAGAGAAATTGTCTGGAACCCATCGCCGGGTGTGCCGCTACGGGCGAAGACAACACCAGGCGCAACAGTCACGTTCGCATCACGTTTTGTCTGCGGAACGGTGCAGGACGCGTTACTGAACAGGATCAGTGTGGACAGTAGGGCGGCATAGCGGGGCAGGATACGTGGCACGGCGGTTGGCTCAGTATACCGTGCCCGGGGGTGGGTGTCGTAGTTCGATTTGCGCTACCGCCCAGGTTGCCACCTCCCGCACCACTTCCGACAGATCATTTGACGCGACGGTATCCAGTGGCGCAAGTGCATCATGCCCCCCGACATTGCCCAGAGCAATGCATACGTTGCGCCGTAAGCCTTCGCGCTTGGGACGGAGGAGCGGAGTACCCCGAAACCGCGCCCGGAACCCTTCCTCGGTTTCGAGATCGGCAAGAAGGCGAAGCAGATCGGGGCGAGCGTATTCGCCGCCGCGCCCCGCCAGCCGTGCCTGTCGTCCCGCTTCCGCCTTCTCGTTCCACGGACACGCAGCGAGGCAATCGTCGCATCCGAAGATCCGGTCGCCCATCAGGGGACGCAGTTCCAGCGGGATAGGTCCACGGTGTTCAATAGTCAAGTAAGACACACAGCGGCGCGCGTCCAGTACCATCGGAGCGACAATCGCCCCGGTCGGGCACGCCGTGATGCACCGGGTACAGGTACCGCAATGGTTCCCGGCGAAGGGTTCATCGGGCGCGAGTTCGAGAGTCGTCAACAAAGCCGCGAGAAAGAAGAAGTTGCCGAGATCGAGCGAAATGAGATTCGTGTGCTTTCCCTGCCAGCCGAGACCCGCCCGCGCCGCCAACTCCCGTTCGCGCAGGGGACCGGAATCGACGAACCCGCGACACCGCGTACCGGGGAACACCGTTTCGATCTTCGCAGTTAAATCGTTGAGCATGTCGCGCAAAACGGTGTGGTAGTCCTCCGGTGCGCGGGCGTATCGCGCGACGGTTCCCGAGGCTTCCTCGCCCACATAACTCGCCGCCAGCACCACCACAGACCGCGTCCCGTCGAGTAACCGCGCATCATCCAATCGCCCGGCACGGAGTTCGGCGCGGGTTTTCAGCCACTTCATTTCCGCATTCATCCCGGAGTCGAGCCACGCAGCGACATGAGAACCGTGCGCGGGAGCGTCGGGCGTCGTGATACGGACGCGGTCGAATCCAGCGTCCCGAGCGAATGCCTTTACCCGATCCGCGTCATGGATGGCGATGGAAGTGTTCATTATCTGCCCTCATCATACGCCGCTTTTTCCTTGACGGTTCGCGCGGCGTCAGGGTACAATCCGACACAGACGGAAACGCGAACGATCAGCGGCGATGGTTCGCGTCAGTCCTGCACCATGCCGACCGCGAACATTCCCACTCAGGCGACCGACGCTCCCACCGTTTCCCTGCGCGGCATCGGCAAAACATTCGGTATACTGGTCGCCCTGTCCGACGTTTCGGTGACGCTCGCCCCGGGCTCACGCCACGCCATAGTAGGCGAAAACGGCGCGGGCAAATCCACCCTGATGAAAATCCTTTTCGGCGGATTGCGCCCGGATACCGGCGCGGTGTATCTGGACGACAAACCCGCCCGTTTCGCTTCGCCGCAGGACGCCATCGCCGCCGGGATCGGTATGGTACACCAACATTTCGAGTTGATCCCGCCGTTCACAGTCGCCGAAAACGTAGTGCTCGGCGCGGAAGTCGGCGGCATTGTTCTCGACCGCTCCGAAGCCGAAAAACGGGTACGCGCCCTCGCGGAAGAAAGTGGATTACCCATCGATCCCGCCGCACGTGTCGAAACACTGTCCGTCGCCGCGCAACAACGCACCGAAATTCTAAAAGCCCTGTACCGGCGTGCGCGGGTCCTGATCCTCGACGAACCCACCGCAACACTCGCCCCGTCTGAAGCGCGCGATCTGTGGGCGGCGGCGCGACGCCTTTCCGACGCCGGAACCACGGTCGTTTTCATCACGCACAAATTGGACGACGTTATGGCACACGCCGAAACCGTGACGGTCTTGCGGCGCGGCAAGCACATTCTTACCAAACCGGTGCACGAAACCAACCCGGCAGAACTGGCGCGCGCGATGGTGGGAGAAGCGGTTGCCCCGGTTGCCCTCACCCCTGGGCACCCTCTGGCTCCCCCTCTCCCCCCGAAGGGAGAGGGGTACCCAGATAAAACGCCTGCCGGGAGCGGGGCGTCCACGCGTTCCCCTTCCGTCTCCCCTCTCCCTTCGGGGGGAGAGGGGCTGGGGGTGAGGGCACTCACAGTGCTCGGCAGTCGCGGCGAAATCGTGGTCGATGGTGCCATGCTCGATGTCCGCCCCGGCGAGATAGTCGGACTTGCGGGCGTGGATGGCTCCGGGCAGGTTGACCTGATCGAAGCCATCGTCGGGTTACGCCGGGTCACATCGGGAAGCCTGACGCTGAACGGCAAGTCGCTCGACGCGCTTTCGGTCGCGGCGCGGCGTTCGGCGGGGATCGGGTATGTGCCCGAGGACCGCCACCACCGGGCGATGGTGCTCGCGCTTTCGCTGGAAGAAAACGCCGTGCTCGGTCGGCACCGGGAAGCAGCGTTCTCGGATAAATTCGGCTTCCTGAACGTCCGGGCACTCCGCGCATTTCTGGCGGAAAAGACCGGCGCGTTCGACGTGCGCGGCGTCACGGCGGGCAACCCGGCGCGCTCCCTTTCGGGCGGGAACCAGCAGAAGTTAGTGATGGCGCGGGAGTTGTCGCGTATCCCGGCACTGCTCCTTGCTTCCCAACCCACGCGCGGATTGGACTTCGGCGCGACGGCGTTCGTGCATGACGCCCTGCGGCGCGAACGAGACCGGGGCGCGGCGGTGCTCGTGCAGTCGCTCGACCTCGCCGAAGTTCTCGCCCTGTCCGACCGGGTCGCGGTGATGCTTGGGGGAAAGATCGTCGCGGTGCTTGAAAAATTGGATGCCACGGAGGAGCGGATCGGGGCACTGATGACGGGGGCAGGGGACCGTTGAGAACAGAAACTCTCGCCGCCTCGTTCCTGCGCGCACTTGTCGCGCTCCTTGCCGCGCTCGTCCTGGGCGGAATTGTGATCGCCGTCGCGCAGAAAGATATTTCCGCGCCACTACGTGCCTATTCCGCGCTCTTCGCCGGGGCGGTCGGGTCACCGCTCGGATGGTCGTATACCCTGTCACGCACGATGCCGATCCTATTAACCGGGATCGGGGTGTCGGTCGCGCTGGCGGCGGGCTTGTTCAACATCGGGGCGGAGGGGCAACTCGCGGTCGGCGGCCTGGCGGCGGCGGCGGTGGGTTTTTCGGCGAAGGGGTTGCCCGCGCCACTCGTTTTGTTCCTCGCATTGCTCGCCTCTGTCGTCGCCGGGGCTGGCTGGGCGTTCCTGCCCGCCTACCTGAAGGAGAAGCGCGGCGCACACGAAGTGATCACCGCGATCCTGCTGAACTATATCGCGCAAAATGTTACCCGGTACCTCGTCTCGAATCCGCTTAAAGACACCTCCTCGCCCGGATCACAGCGCACCCCCGAGGTCCTCGCTACGTTGCCCCGTCTCTACCCGCAGTTCGACGTTCACGCGGGGCTTCTTATCGCGGTCGTAGTTGTGGTCGCTGTCGCCGTTTTGCTCCAGCGCACGGTATGGGGCTACGAAACGCGCATGGTCGGGGCGGGGTCGGGGGCGTCGGAAGCCGCCGGGATTGCTGTTAGCGCGGTGCGCATCCGCGCGATGCTGGTTTCCGGTGCGCTGTGCGGTCTCGCGGGGGCGGTCTTGATCCTCGGGGTAGTCCCGTTCAAATCGTACCCCGCCGACTTCTACGGCGCGGGCTACGGTTTCGATGGTCTCGCCGTCGCGCTACTCGCGGGCGGTTCGCCGTGGGGAGTGCTCCCGGCGGCACTCCTCTTCGGCGCGCTCGGCGCGGGTGCGGAGGAGATGGAGTTCCACGCCAACATCTCCAAACAGATCGTCGCCGTGGTTCAGGCGATTTTGATCGTTGCCGTTGCGGCGCGTTTCGTGTTGCCGCGCTGGAAGCGGGGGTAGGTGGTTGGGCTGTCCCTACGTTTCGGGTTCTGAATCACCCGAAACGCGCAGGGCATTGATCACCCGTTCTAGCGCCACGCCGACACCGACCCCGGCGATATAGCAGGCGATGTCGCTCCACAGGAAGCCGAAGCCCAGCACTAGCCCCCCCGCGCGGGTGTGACGGATCGCATCCAGCCATGCCGGATGAAACAACTGGCTAATCTCGATGCAGAAGGCGAAAGCAAGCGCGGCAGAGGCGACCCACGCTGTAGCCGCTTTCGTCCACACGGTGCCGACCAGCCAGAAGACCGCCAATGCCCAGAGAGCGTCCGGGGCGTAGGCGGCGATGGCGGGGAGCAAAAACGCGCCGAAACGTCGCGTCAGCAAGCCGATCACGAGTGTGGCGGCGAGCAACGCCGAATACAGTACGCGATTACGTGTCGTCACTACGTCCCTCCCTCATCGCATCTCTCATCTTTACCACGAAATCGCTGGTTGTGGACAAGCCGGGAAAGAAGGAGGCGACTCCGGCGGGCGGATGTGACCACGACAATTATTCAGCCGTCGCGGTTGGCGCGAGTGAAATGGAAATGCCTTGCGGCGGAAGGTGCAGAGCTTTCCATTAAACTTCATAGGCGTAACGCCCGTTCGGTTTTGTGAAAGCGCGTGCGACCGCTGTTGCTTCGTCGTGGCTGTCAATGACTTTATCAAACCAGTGGTAGACGCCACGAATCAGCATATAGGTTCCCCGTCCACCTGCGAAGACTGTACCATAACCGGTTGTATGCCCCGCCGCATTTAGGCGCATCGCTAAATCTGCCGCGTCTATCGTCTTACCTTCCGCGAAAAGTTTGTTGGCAAGTTCACGCACAAACTGCCTCTTACGTGTCAACTCTTCCATAGCAAATTCCTCCGCCGAAACGTTCAACGAGTGGGCGAAAATGTCCTGCGTGTGCTTGGCATAATACACCGGAAGGAAACCTGGTACATGGAAAAAACGCCCCTCAAAAGGGCCGTTTGCCAACGCCGCCGTGCTTGGCAAGGCTATCAACGACGAATAATTGAAGCCGCTTCTCGAACCCGCGCCAGTAGTCCGAGGTCGCTATCAGCGTCGAAAACGGCGACTATTTGATCGCAGACTCGCTCAAAGAAGCCCACACTGCGCTTCATGCCCGCTATCCCGGCATCGTCTCCATGTCGCGCGCTATCGGCGTCGAGACCAACCTCGGCCTGCTGGCGCGGGTTCGCCGAAACTTCGTTCAGACTGCTTTGGCGGGAACCAGGTAGGTCGTCATCGAAACGCTTTAATCAGTCGCCTCACTGGGATGTTTACCGCACCCGTTTGGTATAATGGCGGCAGGAGGAACCGATGACCCTATCTATCACCGTGCCGGATTCGATTGCCACGCGCCTTGTCGCCCTGCCGCAAGCCGAGCGCGATTCTCTTGTCACCGAACTGCTCACCGACGCGTGGGACGCTGAAGACGACCTGCGCGAGCGCGAAGAAGCCGCGATCCGACGCGGAATCGCCGACAAAGAAGCGGGACGGTTTAAGACGTTCACGACGTTTGAAGCGTTCCGCGACGAGTGCTTAGCGAGAACCGGGCGAAAATGAGCGACGCCGACGAACCCCCTATCGTTTATGTTGTTGAAATGACGAACGGTTTTTTTGCCGATCTTGACGATGGCTGGGAGCATTTTCGCTTTCATGCGAGCGAAGCGATTGCCGACGAATGGCGCGAATCCATCATTCGTGCCGTGTGGCAAATTGTCGACAACCCGCTTGGCTACCCGCTCCCTTTGGAACACGCACACTTCAAGCACCCGGTGCGGCGTCTGCTTCACCAACGCACGAAAACTTCCGCGACCTACCGCGTTTTGTTTTGTTTGGAAGAGCCGGTTGCGCGAGAAGACGGAACGCAAGCAACGTCGGTCGTTGTGTTCGCCGCTATCCATGCTTCCGCGAGACCGTTATCGGCGCGAAAAGTCCGTGCGTTGGAGCGGCGGAACTGACCGATTAGAAGGGCGAAACCGGAAATCAGCTCCGGTCGCGGTCGCGCCCGTCACTGTGTCCCGCTCCGTCAGTCCCGCAATTCTCGCCTCCGGGCGCGGTTACTCGCCCGCGTATCAATACGAACCGGTGAACGACTGCCGCAACTCGCCTTCCTTGTCCGCCGCGACCAGTGCGAGCACCGTGTCACCGATGAGCAGCAGCATCTCCGGCGACGGCAGGACGGCGACATTTTCCCGGATCACGGCGATGATATGTGCCCCGGTAGGCATGTGGACTTCGCTGATGACTTTTCCCGGCACGGGCGACTGTTTCGATAACTCGATCTGGACGATCTCCAGATTGCCTTTCGATAGCGCGGCGAGGGGGACGACCTGATCCGATTCGATCTCCTGTTCGATAAGGTTGAAGATGATCCGCGTGGACGATACCGTGGTGTCGATGCCGAGTTTGGCGAACAACGGCTCGTTAAGCGGCGAGTTGACCCGAGCGATGGTACGCGACGCCGCGAACCGTCGTTTCGCCATCTGGCAGACGACCAGGTTATCCTCGTCCTCTCCAGTAACGGCGACAATAACATCGGCGCGGGCGAATCCCACTTCCTCCATCACGCGCACCTCGCAACCGTCGCCCTGCAACGCCATGTCGCCCAACTCCTCGACCAGTTGCGCGGCACGCCCCCGGCTTTTTTCCAGCAGCAAAACTTCGTGCCCGGCGGCGGCAAGATCTTTTGTCAGATAGTAGCCGACGTTCCCGCCGCCGACAATAATACAGTACATGGGTTTTCTCCTTACGCGCCTGTCGCCGTTGGTTCCACCGGCTTTTGTCCGCTACGAACCGTTTGTAATTCACTGATCAGATTTTCCACCGCTTTACCGCCCGCAAGGTCGAACATCAGGTTTGCCGCGATGCTGGTCGTGCAAAGGGTGTGGATACCCATCTCGCGATAAGCCGCCGCCCGCGCCGGGTCATAGACACGGGTCATGACGAGGGGAATATCGAACACGGTTTTCGCGATCTGTGTCGCCATCAGGTTCCGGTTGTCGCCGTCGGTGACGGCGACGAAAACGTCTGCTCCCTCGATACCGGCGCGCTTTAGCACGGAAATGTCCGTGCCAGTCCCGACGAGACGGGTTCCGCGAAACTTCGTACCAAGCCGCCGGAACGCGTCCGAGGTAAGATCGATGATCGTCACCTCCGCGCCAGACTCGGCGAACATCCGGGCGAGCGTCGCGCCGACGCGCCCGCAACCGACAATAATAGCTTTCATGATTGTTGCCTACCGTGAATCGGGGCGAATTTTCTTCGCCGCCGCTGTTTTTTCGAACCGGATCGCGAACCACGCTGATCGCCATACAGAACGTTGGCGACTGGATCAGAAAATACCTGCTTTACGCAGGAACCGGATTCGTCTCTCAATAATTAAGTTACGGCACGAACCGTGCCGGAAGGAACCGCACCGATGCCGGATCTGTTAGTCGCGTTATATAAACTCCCTGCGTACCCCGCCGAAACGCTCACATCCCTCGAATCGGAGGAGAAAATCGCTATTCGCCGTGCGCACCCGTTCGACCTGTCGCGCACCAGACGATTTATTGCCCGCCACTTCAGCGAAAGCTGGGCGGACGAAGCGCAAGCAGGGTTCGCGCGTCAACCGATAACGACGTTTTTAGCCATCCATGAGAAACGCATCGTCGGTTTCGCCTCCGTGGACGCCACGGCGAAAGGCTTCTTCGGTCCAACCGGCGTGGACCCCGCGTTCCGTGGCAAGGGAATCGGCGGGGCACTACTGCTGGTCGCCCTTCATGCATTGCGCGATATGGGATACGGCTACGCTATCATCGGCGCGCGGGTCCGGTCGCTTTCTACGAAAAGACGGTCGGCGCGACCGTGATTCCCGATTCGTCGCCGGGTGTCTACCAGCATCTTCTGGGACCGGATGGGGGAGAAGTTCAAGGGAATAGTTCGTAAGCCGACACAAGCAAAAAGACCGCCGTGAGGCGGTCTTTTTATAAGCGGGAGAAGGGAATCGAACCCTCGTGATCTGCTTGGAAGGCAGGAGTTCTACCATTGAACTACTCCCGCAAACTCGGTTGCCTACGAACCGCATTTGCCTCTATCGGGGCGACAGGACTCGAACCTGCGACTTCTTGTTCCCAAAACAAGCACGCTACCAACTGCGCCACGCCCCGACACGTCGCCCGTCGGCACTCGTAATATATCATTGCTCCCCGGTCTCGTCCAGAAATCGCTGAGTTTTTTCCCGCGACGCGCAGGATATTTTGTTTATCACGCAGAAAGGCGTATCATTAGAAAGTAAACGAAGGCAAACGAAAGGCGTGGGAAACAAAATCCAATGGCGAAAACTCTAAAGATGCCGGTGCTCGGTCAGAGTGTCGAGGAAGTTCGTATCATACAGTGGCTGAAAAAAGTGGGGGACCGCGTCGAGGTTGGCGAAAACCTCGCAGAGATCGAGACCGATAAAGTCGCCACGTTTTTCGAGTCGCCCGACTCCGGCTTCGTCCGTGAGATACTCGCCCCCGCCGATAGTTTCGTGGCGGTCGAGGCTCCGGTACTTGTGATCGCGGCTACGATGGAGGAGGCTTTGGTCGCTGGCGCGTCCCCCCTATCCCCCAACCCCTTTCCCCCCTCGGAAGGGGAGAAAGGGGAGTTAGATACCGGTGTCGCTTCGCTACCAGTAAACCCCTCCGGCTCCCCTTTCTCCCCTTCCGAG
>JAYULM010000212.1:0-3757 GCA_043763605.1 Armatimonadota bacterium
CGAAGGACGTTCGGCAACGAAGTTGCCCACAGACGTGGGTTTCAACCCGCGTTTATATGCGCGTTTCAACCGAGGAAACGATAATGCAATCGCCCTGCCGCAACTCGCGCGGCACTTGACAAGAAAAATTCATTGTGCTATCTTGATCCGGTATTCTTTCGTCCGTGCCGTGCCGCCGTTTTATCGCGCACAATGTTGACGCGGTTTCGCGGTTGCGATGCTCTAAACCTATAATACTCTCACTCTCGCGGACGACTGGAAAGCAGGGGGACTTGCCCGTATGAAACTCGCAACTCGGCTCATGAGGGCCACCTATGTCGCGGCTCTGCCGCTACTCACCGCAATCGTGGTGCCGATGTCTGCCGCCCACGCGCAGATGCCCGCCGCCGCAATGACCGTGCTGACGCCCAAGCAGAACGAAACGCTCGGTGCCAACAAATTCAACCTCGATGTCCGCTTCAAGACACTGACCAACTCCCCGGTCGTCACGGCGGAACTCTGGGTGGACGGCGTGCGCTGGGTCCGGCGCGACCTCGACGCACCGCGCCGCGCATCCGTGCTTTCCTTCCTGGTAGACGGTTCCACACTTTCCGCCGGGGCACACACCATCGTGGTCAAGGTGCTGAACGCGCAGGGTGCAGTGTCGTCCGCTAAAGTTGATGTCGTCGCCGGTTCCGACGAAGCCGTGGGTGAAGCCGCGTGGGGCGGTCCCGAAGTACGTTTCGTTACCCCCGGGAACGGAAAAAAGGTAGTCGGCTCTGTCGAACTGCTCATCGACGCCAAGTCGCAGAACGGCCGTAACCCCTACGTTTCGTTCTATGTGGACGACAAATTCAAGACGCTGAAGAATTATCCCCCCTACTCGTTCGTGTGGGATACGACCAACGAAACCAACGGCGTCCACACGATCACCGCGAGTGGCTACCTCGATTCCACCAACGCGACCACGACGCGCAAGATCACGGTCTACGTCAACAACCCCGGCGGCTTCACGAAGCGAATCAGCGAGATACCCGACCTTTCCGCAGGCAAAGCGGCGCAGAAAGCCGCCCCCGGCGCGACCGTCGCCAAACCGCTGACGATCCCCCTTCCCGTACGCACCGAAGCGGTGATCGCGGCTCCGGCCGGGGAAGCCCGTATCACCGAAAACGCGAAGCCATCGTTCGCCGCCGACGTCGCCCTCGGTCTGTCCGCGACCGATGCCGTTCCTTCCGCCGCCCGTTCGGTGGTCCCGCGCTCCACGACCCCGGAGTTGCCGACATTCGCGCCCGCCCCGGTCGCTAAAGCCGCGACCCCGAAAGTGCCGAACGTTGCCGCGAACGCGGTGCCTGCCGTTTCCGGCGAGCCGACCGCATCCCTGCCCACACTCGGCATGATGGACACCGCGATGTCGGAACTGGTGAACATCGAGATCACCGCACCGAAGATGTCCGAGCCGACGCCGCGCCTTTCGCGTCCCGTGAACGTGGCTTCCGCTCCGGTGCGCGTCGTCCCGGCGATCCCGGCACCGGTGCTGGCACCGAAAGCCCCCGTCACCCTTGCCGCGCCGAAAGCCGTCGCGCCGCAGGCGATTGTCGCGAAATCCACCCCGCACGTCAGCGCCGCCGCCCCGAAAGCGAAAACGGCAGCACCACGCCGGACCGACACGATGAAGCCGATCCAGGTCGCCTTCGACGGCGACCGGATCGCGTTCGACGTAGCACCGCGTGTCGAAGCCGGGATGCCGGTCGCTCCGTTCCGCCAGATCTTCGAGCACACCGGCGGACGCGTTTCCTGGTCGAACGAAACCAAGACGATGCGCGCCACGAACAGTGACCGCGAGATCGTGATCGGCGTCGGCAAGAAAACCGCGACCGTGAACGGCGCGACGGTCTCGATGGACCGCGCCGCGATGCTTGACCGGGGGCGCACCGTGGTACCGCTCAACTTCGTCGGGAAAGCCCTCGACGTGAACGTGCAATACGACCCGACCACCGGTCGCCTCTCGATCACCTCGAAAAACTGATCCGGTATGACTACCGGTTTTTCGGCAGGCGGCACACTTACGGGTGTGCCGCCTGTTTTCTTTCGGCGCGGCACTAAAAATGCGATACCCTATTTGCGCGGTGCCCATGACGGCACCCCGGGGGTCCACCAATGAGCATGCAGAGTTTCCCGAAGTCGGCGCAAGCCTATATCGCGGCGGTCATCCTGGCTGGCATCATCGCGCTGACCCTTTGCGTGGTCTGGTTTCCGGTGCCGCCGCGTGACTGGCTGGTGGTCATTCCCGGTCTGATTATCGCCGGTGGGGCGTCGCTGTTGCGTGTCCCGGTCGTCGGCTTCCAACGCGCCAACGAAAACAGCGTCCAAAATTCCACCATCTCTCTCGGATTAGTGCCGACATTCCTGTTGCTACTGGCTTTCGGTCCCCTCGCCGGTTCGCTCGCGGGCGTGGTGACGGCGATAGTCGCCACCATGTACCCGAAACGCTCGTTTCCGGTTCAGATACTGTTTAGCATCGGTGCGATGGCTGTGTCGGTTCTCGTGGCGTCCCCGCTCCTGTTGATGGCGGGCATCGCCCTCCCCGGTCAGCCGTTCCCCCCCCGAATAGATGTTACGGGTCCGTCGGCGATCTGGCAAGCACTCGCCACGCTCGGTGCCGGGGCGGTCTACTTTTTCGTGAACACGTTCCTGGTCGCCGTAGCGATCTTTTTGACATCGCGTGCTGCGTCATGGCGCGCGGCGGGGGAACTGTGGCGCGACAACTACTTCTGGATGTTCCCCGGCTACATCGCCGGAGCCGCCGCTGCCGCCCTGATGTACGTCATGTTGCCGTACGCGCTGCTGTACTGGCACTCGGCACTCGCACTGGCTACGCTGGTCCTTCCGGTCCCCTTCCTGATCTATTATTCCGCCATGTATCACCGGGACCGGGACGTGAACCGTCGTAGCTATATCGCCGAACTGGAGCGCGGACGCGAAGAGTTGCGCGGGCTGTATACAGCGACCGTAGAATCGTTCGCCCTCGCGATTGACGCCAAAGACCGATACACGCAGGAACACATCCAGCGGGTGAAAAACTACGCGATGGACCTCGCCCGCGAAATGCAGTTGTCCGAGATGGAGATGAAAGCGGTAGAGTACGGGGCACTCCTGCACGACATCGGCAAGATCGCTATCCCGGAAAGTATCCTTTGTAAACCGGGCAAACTGACCCCGGAAGAGTTCGAGAAGATGAAGACGCACACGGTGATCGGTGCCAAAATCCTGGAGCCGGTGCGTTTCCCGTTCCCGGTAGTCGAAGTTGTCCGTTCGCATCACGAACGCTACGACGGCACGGGCTACCCGGACGGTTTGAAAGGGGAAGCGATCCCGATAGGCGCGCGCATCCTCGCCGTGACCGACGTATACGACGCGCTGACGACGGACCGCGCGTACCGGCGGGCGTGGTCCCGCGCCGAGACGATGCTACATCTGCAAAAGCACATGGGCAGCCATTTCGACCCACACGTCGTGTCGGCGTTCCTGCGTCTCCTACGCCAGGACGATGACCGCACGGGCGCGATGATCGACGGTCCCGTTGGGGAGTTGGTGAGTAGGGAGTAGTGGTTAGGGAGTTAGTGGTTAGTGGTTAGTGGTTAGTTTTCCGGACGGTGAACCGTTCCGCTATGCGCGAAGCGAAATCGGCTCCGCCGATTTACGCGATTCGGCGGACGCTCTGCGAGCGGAGAGTCTGGCGGCGCGACGCTTTCCCAAACCCGCAGGGTTCCCGCCGAAT
>JAYULM010000213.1:0-1069 GCA_043763605.1 Armatimonadota bacterium
ATCAGCCCATGACTACCACCTATCCCGCAACGGGGCAGACAGGAGTAGGACAATCGGTCAGTGGAACGGTTTACCTGTACGCGGGTGGAGCCGCCCTGAGCCGGTATCTCAAGGGCGAAAATGGTGTGACGGTTCGCTCGGTAAATTCGAATTATGGCAAGGTAGGCGAACTCCTCACTGTTGCTGGTTCGACGGAACCTGTTACCTACACCTATGACGGGCTTTACCGCAAGACCACGCTGACGGACGGCAAAGGCAACGTCACCCGCTACTACTACAAAAAGTACGGGACACTCGATGCCGTGACCACTCCGGGCTATACGGGGGCGGCTCCGCTCTACAACCTCCTGAGTGACGGCTGGACAAACGTGTCGGGGGCAAACTCGGTTCGCATCCCGACCTATGACAAAAGCGGCAACCCTCTTACGAAGGTAGACGGGCGGGGTGTGACGACCAACTATACCTACGCCGATCCCGAAAGCCGACCGACGGGGGTTTCTTATACGACGGCAGGAACGACTTCCGCCGTCACGCCGAGCGTTTCGATTGCTTACGATAGTTTCGGGCGCACGGCGTCGGTGAGCAGTTCCGTTGTGACCGAAACGTTCTCTTCTTACGATGACCGGGGCGGACTTCTCCAGAAGACCACGACCTATCCGGGACTGCCCCTTAACAAGCAGGACTTCACCCTCACCTACGACTACTACCCCGACGGAAGCCGAAAATCGGTGGCGACCCCCTCCGGCACGTTCACCTCGCTTTACGATGCGATGGGCAAGCCAACGGGACTGACAAACCCCTACGGAGAAGTGTTCGGGTGGACGTATGCCGACAACAACTGGCTTGCCTCGCAGACCTCGCCTCTGACGAAGACCACCTACAACAAAGACGCGGGGGGACGCCTGACGGGGATGAGCAACACGTTTGTAGTCGGCGGGGTGACACAAAGCACGTTCGGGACGTATGCCCTCAACTACGCACCGAGCGGAAACGTGGGACAGATCGGGGGGACGGTTCCGAACTACACGCCTCATTCGGGGACGACTTCCTACGGGTACAGCACCAAAAA
>JAYULM010000214.1:0-3747 GCA_043763605.1 Armatimonadota bacterium
TGTTCACGTTGATCCTCTGTCAAGCGAACGATGGCATGTTGTCTCATGCTCATTTATAACAAAAATATTTCAACTATTCAACGGGATAAGGTACTTAGGTGCACGGCAGTGTCGCTTTTCCTCAAGACCAATACAAAGCCGCTCTCCTGATGAATCAAACGTGGTTCGCTGTGAACGCCTGTTTGTCCCGCCACAGAAACACCTAACTGAAGGAATACTGAGATGACCTTCTATATCCACATCGCTTAAAAAAGCCCGACCGGACCTCGCGACCGGGAAGGTGAACGAATCGACCTCAGCCCGTTCCAACGATAAGTAACGATGCTATAGTGGTTGCCGTATCCGAGATTGGCACGTTGGGTCTGGTTTTGCTGGGTGTGAGCACGGTGGGTTCGTTGAGAATCCGCTCGAAAATGAACTGAATCGTCGGGCGATCACCACGCAACCGCGTACATTATTCGGAGGGAGAGGGGTGGGGGCAAGGCGCAAAGGACACGGACGCTAAAGACGGAATGAGCGGATAGAATAGGGGTGATGCGTTACAAATCGGGCAGTGGGGGACTGGTGTATTCCACCGATCACGGAAAAATGTGTTCCGGGTGCTGTCGCCCGGTGCTGTCGTGCGTCTGCAAGCAACAGAATCCGGCGGCATCCAAAGACGGCATCGTGCGTGTCGGGCGGGAAACCAAAGGACGCAAGGGGAGCGGCGTGACCACTGTTAGCGGCTTGCCGATGAACGACGCGCAACTCGCCGAGTTTTGTACGGGACTGAAGAAACGGTGCGGCTCGGGCGGCACGGTCAAGGACGGTGTGATCGAGATCCAGGGCGAGCACCGCGACAGCCTCGTCGAGGAACTGACGAAGCAGGGGTATAGCGTGAAGCGCGTCGGCGGCTAAGCGCGGCGTTGCCGGTGTAGCGACGGTACGACCGCATTCCGCATAGCGGTAGTGTCAAGCGGGCGTCCCAGGAACTCTGCCAGATGTGCGCAGGTGTGGTCGGGGTCGGCGACCACCGCGCCATAGTCGAGATGGAGAACCCGCACCCACGGGCTGGCATGGCACCACTGTTCGACCCGTTCCATCTGTTGCGCGAGCGACGCGGCGAGCTGGTCGCCTTCCAGCGACGCCCCCGGTCGCCCCAGCCGTTCCAGCATCGCCCGCTGGCTGGCAATCACTTCGCTCAGGTCGCGGTGCATCAGGACGATGGCGTATGACTCGGTTTCCGGCAGGCGCGGCAGGAGCGGCGCGACGATCTTGACGACCTTCCCCCGCGCATCGGGTAGCCACTGGGCGTGGGAGGCAAGGCGGGCGGCTTGCTCGTGCTCGAAATAGCCGTGCGGGTTGTCGATGTCGGGGGCGCGCTGACCGTCGGTGAACGGCACGATCCCGCCCGCGACCAGCATCTGCATCATCATCGACGTGCCGCTGCGGGGCAAACCCGAGACGATGGTGACGGTCTGCTCCGGCGGAGCGGTCGCTTCCGGGGCGACGTACGATTCGCGCGACAGGGGCGTCCGCTCGTGCGTCGCCACGGCGACCTTTTCCGCCGCCGCCTTTCTGCCGCCGAACGCGCGCATTTGAACACTGAGTACCTTGATTCGTTGCCGGTGCGCGGCGAGTTTGCGCGGGTCGGGGCGCAGGTCGCGGTACAGCGCGGCTAAGCCTTTGCGTGCCAGCCGTTCCGCCGGGTTCTGGTGCAGTGCCAACTCGAACGCTTTTTCGGCGGCGTCGAACTGCCTCAACTGCGACAACGCCGTGCCTAAGAGCGCGTGACCGCGCGGGTGATGGAAAAGCAGTTCGGTCGCCGCCAGTGCCGCGTCGAGCATCCCCGCATAGTCGAACCGCGCCCCGCGCGCCTCCGCCAGCCCCAGATGCGCCCCCGCTTCCTCGGAGTCCAATTCCAGCGCGGCACGGAAACAGGCTTCCGCCCGCTCGGGTTTTCCCAGCCGTAGCAAGCCGTAACCGAGTCGGACCTGTAGACCGGGCGAAAGCCGAGACCCGGCGGCAGCCTGTTCCAGGGCATCGACCGCCTCGCGCACACGCCCTTCGAGAAAATGTTGCGTCGCCCGGAGGTAGCGTAGTTGGTTGAAGTTCGGCGAAGCCAGGGCGACCAGGCGGCGCACTTCGTACTGCTCCGTTTTGCCGAGTTTATCCACGACCAGTTTGCCGTCCGCGTCGCGGTACGCCTCCAGACGGGCGGCGGCGGTCTTGGCGGCGGCGTGCATGTTGCTTTCCAGCCGCTCCAGCACTATGCGGCGACCCGCCGTCTTGCCGAGCGTTCCGAGGCAGTCCGACAACGCGACGCCGAAGCGGTGTTCCTCCTGCCATTCGTTCCAGAGTTCTTCGAGGATGCTCGCGGCGTCGGTGAAGCGCATCCCGCCCATGTACGACTGTGCCAGGTTAAAGCGCAACTCGCGCACGGTCTGTCGGACCGCCTTTTCGGCGTTCTCGGGCAAGGGTTCGACGTAGCCGAGGTCGATCAACTGCCGCATCGTTTCGGCGGCGACCACGGGGTCGAGTTCCCGGTCGGCGGGGTGGCGTCCCGCGTCGCCGGACACCGCGTCCCACGTCGGGATCATGCCTCCCCGGGGAGCCTGTTCGAACGCCGTCGCCAGAATCTTGCCGTCCATGTCGCTCCCCGCCGGGAGACCGAACAGCCGCAGGATCGTCGGACAAATATCCAGTACGCTCGCCCCGAAAATCCGTTCACCGCGCCGGATGCCGGGTCCCGCCATCGCCAGGATGCCGTAGTTGCGGTGTTCCACAGCAGGACCGGCGGGTTCGGCGGGGATGTGTGTGGGGCGGTTGGTGTCGGGGTGGAAGCCGTGATCGCTCATCAGGATCACGGTAGTTTCCGCGCCCGCCAGTGCCAGTAGCGCACCCAGCATCAGGTCGTGGTAGCGGTACGCCGCCTCGATCACGCCGCTGTACAGTTCGAAGTCGCGCGGGTCGATCCCCACCTGGTGCGGCGGGTGGTACTTCATGAAGCCGTGCCCGAAATGGTCGATGCCGTCGTAGTAGACCGCCATGAAATCCCACGGCTCCAGTTGCATCAGAGCGGTGGCGGCACCGTGGATACTCGTCACCTCGGCGATGGTACGCGCCATCTGCATCAGCCGCTTGTCTTTTTCCTGGTCGATCTCGCCGAAGCGCGGCACGAACGGTCCGAGGTGCGTGTGATCCAACTCGGTGGGATGGAGCCGGAACTCCGCAAGCGGTTCCGCCAGACGCTCGGGGTGGACGGTCCCGGGGGACAGGTGCCAGGGCTGACCCGGCGCGCCGGACGCCTTCTGGTAGTGGTTGCTGACCATGACGCCCCGGATCGGCTCGGCGGGGTGGGAGGGCCACCACCCGACGACGTTGGACGTTTTCCCGGCTTGGTGCAGGATGTTCCAGACGGCTTTGGTAGTGCGCGCGAGGTTGGTCACCGGGCGCACCGTCCGCCCGTCCGGACCCGGCTCGCTGAAGCCGTGGATGCCGTGCTTATACGCCCGCTTGCCGGTGGCGATAGAGGTCCACAACATCGGGCTGTAGGGGGGATACAGGGTGGCGATGTTGCCGCGCACCCCGGCGTCGAGGAAGCGGGCAAGGTGGGGCATCTTGCTCTGCGCGGGGAGCGGGTCGATCACGCGCCAGTCGGCGGCGTCCCACCCGATCAGGAGCACTTTTCGGGCGAGGGGTTGTAGCGGTAGCGATTCCGTAGGGGGCATAGTGTCGGTGGTACAAAGCGGGAGGGCGGCGGCAACC
>JAYULM010000215.1:0-13767 GCA_043763605.1 Armatimonadota bacterium
GTTTCGCTCTGCCCAATCCGTAAAATCGTTCGTTGCCATGCCGCATTATCCAGCAATGGCGAGGCAACAGCCAGACCAAGAAATGTGGGTAACGATAAGCCTTCAGACCGGGGTGTTTTACCGTCCGTCCAAACGGCGGCGCAACGCGGGATAGTCGATCTTCGCGTTGTGCCGCTTGTCCACGGGCAATTTGTCCCAAACCCGCACTTCATCTAACTTTGCCCAGTCGAGTGCGGCTTTCAGAGCGGCGGTATCGATGTTTTTACCTTCGACGATAAGCAACCGCCGCGCTTTGTGCGAAACGACGGCGACGCGGCGTACGGCAAGGTTGCGGCGGGCGGCACACTCCACGGCGAACGGGTACAGAGTGCCCCGGTCGTCCACGATCCGCGCCCCGCATCGCCCGAGTAGCCACAATCGCCCGGTTTTGTCGCGATATCCCCCGTCACCGGTGCGGTGCCATACGGCGTCGCCGACGCGGAACTTGGTTTCGGCTTCCCCTTGCCCGTTCAGGTACCCTGGCAACACGTGGTCGCCGCTGACGACGATCTCGCCCGGTTGTTCGATGGGTAGGCACAGACGCTCGAATTCCGCCGTTGTGAACGGACCGAGCGGTGTCCCCCACGCGTCGGGGAGGATGCGTAACGCGATGTCCGGGACCGGTTGCCCCGCCAGTAGTCCTTTGCCGTTTGCCATGTCGGCAATGTCGCCCTCGCTCATTTCCGAACGGGCGATGTGGGCGATGGGTTCCGCTTCCGTAGAACCGTACACTGCAACGATTTCCGCCCCGGGTTCGGTCGCGGCTGTCAGGGCATCGAGAAGCGCGGGGAAGACCGGTGCCCCCCCCGTGTAGATATGGCGAAACAACGGGAGCGGCGCGCCGTCTTCCAGCAATCGCTCAAAAAACGCGGGCGATGCCGCCGCGCGCGTCGGGCGTAGCCGCGCTATCTGCGCCCGGATCGGGGCGACATGGACGGCACCCGGGCGGCGCAAGTCTCCGGCGGGAATCACGCTGGTCACGCCTGACGCGAGATTCGCCAGCACGAAAATGGGGAGAGTTGTAAGGTCGATCTCGCCAGGTTGCAGATGCAGGCTTTCGGCGAGCGAGCGGTGTTGCGCGGCAAGGAGACCGTGTGTCCGCACTGCCGCTTTGGGTTGTCCCGTGGAACCGCTGGTAAACGTCAGCAGGGCGGGCGTATTCTCGTCAGCCGGAAAAATCTCCGTGTGCGATTCATAGTGTCCGTAATTATGCCATTGCAACGCACCGGGTACGGGAAAACCGCCGACCGACACCTTGAGCGGGATGCGACGCAGGGCGGGCGAAACGAACCGCAGTAGATGCGCCTTGCCCGTTCCGATGAACGCGTCCGGTGCGCGCAGGGCGCAACACGCTTCGATATGCGCCGTCCCCGCCGACGGGTCGAGGAACATGGCGACGACGCCGAGACGAAAAAGCGCGACCAGCACGATGTACAACTCAATCGACATCGGCACGAACACGAGGGCAGTATGTCCGGGGCGAAGTCCATGCGCGAAGAACATCCCTGCGACCCAAGCCGAGTCTTCGTCCAGTTGTGCGAACGAAAACACTTTGTCGCGCCCACCAACGGTCTCGATCAATGCCAGAGCGTCGGGGCGTGTGCTTACCTGATTCAGCAGAAGAGTCGCGGTGTTCATAACGCCCGCTCGTAAAGCGTATACCGCCGCACGGCGCGCGCCGCGCCGTAGACGACGCTCAGGTTGCGCGACGCGTTGCCATCGTGCATCAGGGCGTGAATCGCGCGGGAGAACCCGGCATCGCGCGCCGCCGCCTGGCACCGATCCAGCAGGAGCATGCCGAGTCCCGCCCAATCGCGCCCGGGAAGCACAGCGACCGTTTTCACGATCACCGTTCGCGGCGATTCCCCCCGCTTCGCCTCTTCCAGATCGGGAAGCGCGAACAGAAACCCGACGAGATCACCGTTGCCGGTTTCCGCCATCACGGTCAGTTGGGGGCGAATATACGGCACGATGCGCCGGTACGAATCGACAAACTCCGTCTCCGGTAGCGGCGTATACAAAAAGTTGTCGCGGAAACTGACACGCGATAATTCGTAGATGCGGTGCAGTTCGTCGTCAACTTGTTCCGCTTTGAAGGGGCGAAGCACCACGCCCGCTGCCGCGATCCGTTCCGCGACCCGTTCGGCACGCGCGTCTCGGTGATCCATATCGTCGGTGACGCGGGATGAATAGGTGGCGAGTGGGACAAATCCGGCGGCGCGGAACTGGTCCGGGTAGGTGTCGGGGTTCGTCGGTTCCAGAAAGAACGGCGGTTCGATCCGGTCGCTTTCGCCGCCGTTGCCGTTGCCGGAAACGAAGCGGTATCGCCGCCACGTATTGCCGTCCATCGGACCGATGGCGCGGGTACAGCCCTGCGATTTCAGTTCCGCGAGGGCGCGTTCCAGCACTGACGCGGCGGCATCGTCGAGCGTCGCCTCATACTGCCCGAGGACGCCGCAACGCTCACCAGAAAGCGTCGGCAGGTTCCCACGCCACCAGAGCGCGCAACGGGCGACGACCGCGCCGTTTTCGCGGGCGACAATCGCCGCGTCCGCGTCAGGCAAGACCGGAAACGGCGCGTCGCTAAACGGACTCGTATACACCGAAATTGTCACCACGGGAAAGCCCCTTTCATCGTCAGTGCCGACCCGGCGGCGACACCCGCTTGCAAAAGCCAGCGTCGGTATTTCGGGCGGTCGTCGCCATGACATAGCCCGGCGACATGCGCACCCGCGATCCCGAATATGATTCCGAGCGGCGCGAGAATCAGCATAGTTGTTGCGGAGGGGCGGTTGTCACTCCCCATGAGGAGATAGTATGGCAACACGATGAGCAACATGCTTTTCGCCAGTGCGATGATGTAAATCAACCGCCCCTCCTTGCCCCCGAATCGTTCCCCGAGACGGATCACACCGATGATTGCCAGATGCGCGGCGAACGAAACCGTGTATGGCAACAGAAAATCCGGGCGGTCGGTCGCGGCGGCGAGGTACAACCAGACAATACCCACTCCGGTAGCGCGAAGAACGTCGTGTATGTCGTGGGTGCGACTGGTCCCGTCCCGGTTCTCGCGCGGGAAAAGCAGGGCATAGGTGGAGAAGAGAGTGATCGGCGCGACGAGCCACTGCCAGCCGCCCAGTGCCCACGCGACAAACGCGATCAACGCCGCCCCGAGTACCGCCCCGCTGTTGAGTGTCGTGCGCCGCCGGTACAGGATCGCGAACGCAACCAGTGCCAGCGTGACGCCGAGACGGACGGCGAGGTCGAGGACACTGAGGGGAAGGAACGACCGCAGTAGCAGAAACGCGCCGAGCGGGATGAACAGGTTGTCGAGACCGCGCCACGCGACCGCTTCGATCAGCATCATCAGCAAGCCGAGAATCAGACCGATCAAGAGCGATTCCGCACGCCCGGTCTCCGTAGCGAGCAACAACGGAACATGCGCACTCAAAAAGGCGACCATAAAAAACGCGAGCGAACCTTCGAGGCTTTTTGTCCCCTCCCCGGCTTCATACTTCAGCGAGCCGTAGCGGACGCCGATCAGGGCGGCGACCGCGTCCCCGAGGGCGAGCAGTAGAACGGGGATGACGAAAATCACCGTGTCCCCGGCGGCGAAATAGTACAACGCGGCGACGCCGACCGGGAAATAGATCTCGCCCAGCGAGTCGCGCGACACGCCGTCCAGCACGCCGCCGAACCGCGCCCGCAACGCCGAGGAACACCGCAAGGCGTACAGCGAAACCGACGCGACTACTCCCAGCGTGACCACTGCCCAAATCGCCGCGCCGAACAGATACGGAAAGGTGAGTGTGACCAATCCCATCCCGATGTGGAGCAGTTTCCGGGTTAGTTCGGGGTGCAGGTCGCGCTGGCGTCGGAGTGCGCGCAATCCCAGCATCAACCCGCCCAATACCACCAGGACGAGCAACATCGCGGGGACCGGGGGCAGGGGCGGGTTCGTCACGGGAGACGCTCCTCGACCACGAACGCGCTATAAAAAAAGGCTTTGTCCTCCAGCAACAGGTCGCTTGCCAGCGGTTCGACGGGACGAAGCAGATCCGTCATCGACGCGGGGCGGCGGCGGGGGGCGAGCATGTTCCAGTACGCCAGCCGCGCCCCGGACCGCGCCGAACGCGCAATCCGTCGCAACAACGTTTCAAAGTTGGGCGGCGACATGTACTCGAAAATATCACTGAGATTGAAACGGTCGATTGCCCCCTCGCCCGCTTCATCCAGGAACGATTCCACCGAACCGAGCCTTAGTTCCAGCGCATCCAGGTTGTCGCGGATCGCGTCGAAGTTCTCCGGGCGGAGCGCGAACGGCAAAGCGTTCGGCGCGTGGGTGCCGGTCAGAATCCAGCGCAGGTACGGGTTGGTTGCCGGGTCGCCGTAAGTCAGTGCGTGGCGTGTACGGGCGAGGATGCGGTCGCCGATACTGCCCTCGACATACTGGAAGAACGCCGGGTCGCGCCCGAGCCGCCCCATGACGAAACGCGAGAAGAAAATGCGGAAGAGGAGTCGCCAGCGGACGGTGTCCCATTCCCGCTTGTAAAACTGCATGCGCTGATCCAGCGTCCCGCCCTGAAGGAGCCGCTCGACCATGCGCCAATCATGCACACACGGTAGTATACGGGTGCGGAACAGTGCGAAATAACGCTCGAACTTGCCCGCCCCCCCAATCCCCGCTCCAATCTCGTCGGCATGCGTGTCCCAGAAGGCACGGGTATCGTCATCCAACATGCCACGGCACCGGGCGTACAACGCCATCCGCTCCGGCGCGGGCGCGACCGTGGAGCCGATCAAAACCAGCAGTTCGGCATGTGTCAATCTCCGATACGCGGCGACGCGCAATCGGGCACAGGCGATCTGTGCTGCACTCAAATCCAGAGCAACGACCCGCGCCGGACGACGCGCAAGCATAGCGAACGCATTATCCCCGGCAGAACAAATGGTAAGGCAAGTGTCGCCGGGCTGAATTTGCAGTCCGGCGAGCAGTATATCCGCGTCTTCCCAGCACTGCGCATACCGGATCGCGGAAAAATCGGCGCGACCCGCGACTTCGGAGGATTCGTTCGGTTGCTTCGTCATTGTTGGCACAGCCCTGGGTTAGTGGTTAGTGGTTAGGGAGTAGGGAATAGTTTTCGGACCGTGAACGGTTCCGCTACGCGCCTTCGGCGGACGCTCTGCGAGCGGAGGATGGGCAGCGTGGCGCGGTCTTAAACCCGAAGGGTTCCCGCCGAAGGCGCGTAGCGGAACCGTTCACGGTCCGAAAACTATTCCCTACTCCCTAACCACTAACCACTAACCCACCATTCCGACCTCCGCGAGCAGGTTTTGCGCGGCAGTCACAGCGCGGTAGAAACTTTCCGCGAGTGGCATGTCGCGGAACGACGCGTTGGCTTCGCCGCTCGGTCCGGTCGACAGGACGGCTTCGGAGTGCGAAAGGTGCGGTTCTACCGTAAGCGGTCCCCGCCAACCGCGCCCGACCGCGTCGGCGAGAATCCGCTTCACTTGCCCACTCCCCTCGCCGACAAGGGTGTGCTGATAATTTGCCCCAATCTTCTGCGAGTCTTTCAGGTGGAACGCGTCGGTTTGATCCTGGAGCGTCAGCCAGTTCGCCCAAACATCCTCCCCACTCTGGTTATAGTTGTCGAAATCAAAAATCAGTTTGAAGTAGTCGTTGCGCAGGGTCGCGATCTCCACGACATTCGCGCCTTGATCCCCGAAAATATGCCGCTCGTTCTCGTGGAAAAGCACCAGATTCTGCGTTGCCGCCTCGTCACGCAAACGGCGCAACCGGTCCATACTTTCCGCTTTCCAAACTGCCATCGGGTCTTTGTTTTTGTTATAGTACGAGAACATGCGCACCGCGCGGCATCCCAATATCGGAGCCAACGTACCGAGGTGGCGCAGTTTTTGCAGGTCGGTTTCCAGTGGGTCGGTCATATCGATCTTGCCAATCGGCGAGCCGAACATCCGCACGACAATCCCGGCAGCGTCTAATTTCTCGCGTACCGCCTGAGCATGCTCGACGGGCAATGCAGTAATTCCAATCCCATCGACCGACCGAAGATCCATAAATCGCAGTCCCGCGCGCAAGCAGGCGGCGATCTGCTCGTCACAGGTGCGCCCCGCTTCATCAGTAAATGCGGATAGCGTCGTAGTCACCATGTCTTTTGTCCCCTGAATCATTTCCGCGTACCCTGCACAAACCCTTCTTTTGTTTTTCTTTTCTGTCCTGCGCGGACGGCGCCAACGCAGCGGAAACTGCGTTTCCGCTGCGTTAGCGCCGTCCGCGCAGGACAGAAAAGAAAAACAAAAAATTAGTCGATCCGCCGGACGGTGCCCGTGATGCCGTTCATTTCCACGATGTCGCCGTCGTTGAGCCAGTGCGTGATGCCGGGGATAGAGACGATAGCCGGGATGCCCATTTCGCGGGCTACGATAGCCGAGTGGGAGAGAAGGCTTCCGCGTTCGACCAAGAGGGCGGAGGCGGCGGGGAAAAGCAAGATCCAGCCAGGGTCGGTGCGTTCGGCGACCAGGATTGTGCCGGGCGGGAGAGTCGCGCCGCGTGGGTCGGTTATCACGCGTACCGGACCGCGCACGATGCCGGGGCAACAGGCGATGCCGCGCCGCTCGGTGCCGTCTTCCCCGACCGCGTCGTCTGCCGCGCTTTTGCCTGTGAAGTCATTGCCGACGGATACCGCGCCGCGCGTCTCGCAACGGTCGGCGGGGGTTGGGAGGGCGCGGAACCGGTCGAAGTCGGCTTTGCGCAATTCGGCGAGTCCCCGGAGGTTGGTTACGGTAGTCGTGCCTTCCACGAACCCGAGAACTTCCTGGACTTCGAGATAGAAAATGTCGCGCGGGTCGTCCAACTGGTCGAGAGCGTGGAAGCGGCGTCCGAGTTCGAGAAAGATCCGCCGGACGCGCCCGAAGACGCGGGTCCGCTCGAAGCGGAGGTTTTCGCGGTCGCGGACATGGCGGCGGGCGTTCGCGAGGACAGGCGCGTAAATGGCACGTTGCAACGGTTTCGTGCGAAGGGCGGCATCCACGGCTCGCTCAGCGCGAAGTCGCGGGTCATTTTCCGGACCCGTGGGGCGGGGCGGACGCGGCGGTTGCGCGGCGGTGTTGGCGACGGCGCGCAGGAGCGGGAGCGGGTCATCGTGAAGCGTCGCCGACTCCAATTTTAATTCCTCCAAACAGCGGTCGCCGAACTTCGCGAGGTACTCGTCCAATGCGGCGTTCAGTTCCGGCGCGGTATGTTTGACGGCACGGCGCGCGGCGGACGCGGGCAGATCACGGAGGGCGGTGATTAACTCCTCCGTGTGTGGCGAGGCGTTGACTATTCCTGCCATCGCCTGGACGCGTTGCGCTGGTTCTGCGCTGATGATGCCGCCTTCGCCACTCACAAGGTCGTTGTGAACACTGGAAAGTTCCGCCGGGAGCCATTTTTCGCCGAGCCGACGGAGGGTGCCGTGGAAGATCATCGCGAAAAAATCGTTGACCAGCGGGGCGTCCCAACGGGTCAGGAGTTGTTTTTCCAGGTCGTGATAGTGTGCCGCCAGTTCATCCGGACGCATCCGGGCGAGATCGTCGACCGAGGGCGCGAGTGCGGTGTTCAAACGCCGGTAAAAATCGTCGATCTGTCTCGGCAAGCCGCGATGCTGGCGAAAAAGACTGACCACGGAGCGGGACAGGTCGATCATATCGCGGCGGCGCGCGGCGGCGGACGGCGCGACCGGCTTGCCGACGATCTCCTCCGGCAGTCCTTCCTTGACGCCCATCATCTGCTCCATGAACGTCCGGTTCACCGCGTAGCCGGGGAGCAAAGCGAGAAGGCGGTACCAGTTGGGCAGGTTGTAATACACGCGCCCGCGAATCAAGCCGAGCAGGTTGCGAAAAACCAGGTCCTCGCCCGAGATTCGGTGCGCGGGCACCGAGAGCAAACGGCAAAAGGCGCGGTAAACATGCTCGTAGGCGTTTCGGGCGAATGTGAATGTCAGCGGGGTCGTGATGCCGTTATAACTTTCGGCGATGTTGCTGTTGTCCCAGACGTTCAGCACACCCTCGGGATCGGCGAGGGTGGCGAGCGTGGTAATCGGGCGCGACTGTAACAGGTACAGGTTGCCGTTTTCGCGCGCCCACTCGATGTCCTGCGGTCTGCCCGCCCAGGCTTGCGCCTTCCGCGCGATTGCGGCGACGTCGGCGGCTTCGGCGTCCGTCAGAACAGGAGCGTTCGCGAGGGTGTCCGGGATCGTTTCTGGTTGGACGCCTTCCCCGCTCCCCGGTGCCGCGACATGGCGTAGCGTTTTGGTAGCAATCGCCCGTTCTAAAATACTGCCACTGTTGGCGACTTTCCAAGTGTCCGCGTCGGCGTCGCCGCCGACCAGCGCGGTTCCCAAACCGTATACGGCGGCGACTACGGCGACCGAGCGGCGACCGGTCACCGGGTCAGCGGAGAACGCCACCCCTGCGGCGTCCGCGTTCACCATCCGCTGGATCAAAACGGCGGGTGGGCGCGGCACGGGCGGCAGGTTCCGTTCGCGTCGGTACGCCCGAATGCGGTCACTGAACCCGGAACGCCACACGTCCGCGACCCGCGCGGGAACGTCGGCGGGCGGCACCCAGAGAAACGAATCCAACTGACCGGCGAACGAGTGCCCGGAGCCGTCTTCGTCCACCGCCGACGACCGCACCGCAACTGACTCGCCATTAGGGCAGAGTCGCGTCAGGGCATCATGGAGCGCGGCGCGAACCGATTCTGAAGGGGCGAACGCCGCCAGCAACGCGGGCAAGGCATTGGACGCGACGCCGCCTTTGCCCGTCATCGCTCGGGCGAGTGCGTCGCAGGCGGCGGGCGTCAGGGAATCATCGAACGCCGACGGGGTGAGTACACACCACTCCGGGATCGGCAGTTCGGCGTCCTGTAGGCGCGCCAGCGCGGCGGCTTTGCCCCCCATCCGTGCCGTGCGTGTGGCGGAATCGATGGGATCGTCCTGCCAGAGAACGTAATCGGTCGTCATTGTAAAAACCTCGGAATCGCGCCCAGACTCAGATACATCACCAGCGTCCAGACGCCGGAGATCGGCTCGAAAAGGCGGGCGTTTCCTTTTGTCGGCTGACGAGTAAATCGGACGGCGACAATTGCCGCCGTCAACACGAGAACCGCAAGTACGCAAGCGACCGGGACCACGAATCGAATTTCCCGTGCCGCGAGGAGGGCGAGCACGGCGGTTCCGATGATGGCACCGACCCAGACGAGCGGCGCGGTGGTCGTCCCCCAGAGAGCGGTATAGGTTTCGACCCCCTCTTCCTCGGACTCCTTAGCCCGCAACTTGCGCCCGACCTCGATCACGATCCCGTTCATAAAACTCACGAGCAGGAACCAGATCAAACCGTGCGAGGCAGGCGCCCCGGCGACGCGCCAGTCACACGCCGTCGCGTACAGATCGATCAGCGGCATGATCGCCATGTGGGAAACCATGTACAGCACCGGGTGCTTTTTGAGCCAATCACCGACGAAAAACTCTTTCGTCATCAGCGCGAGCCACACCCAGACGGCGAGCAGGTACGGGAGCAGTCCCGGCGAGAGTGCGACGGCAAGGGCGACCTGTATGATCCCAGCGAACACGGCGACGACGCCCAGTTCGCGCAACTTTACCAGACCACGCGGTACGGCGCGGTACGGACGCCAACGCGAATCATCCTCAAAGTCCTTGAACTCGTCGGCGATACGCAGAAGCAGAAAAAATAGGAGCGCGGTGACGAACGACACGGCTAAGTTCTGCCACGGGGGGAACGCCTCTTCCCGCCGTAGTAGCGACGAAAAAGAGACGGCAGAAAATGAGAACGCGGCGACGAGCGGACCGTGCGCCGCCAGCGGAAACCGCTCGCGCTGATACACCCACCAGCGCTCCGCTCCGGTCGGCATCGGCGGGACCGTTATCGCTACGGCGACCGCTTCACCCGGCGTGGTCATGATCCGGCTCCGGCGTAGTTTCTTTGACGCGACTTCGCGCGAGTCGCTGGTGGGCACTCGCGAAATCCCCGGCGGCGAGTGCGCCAATTATCGACAGTTCCCCGGCGAGCGACAGCGCGGCGCAAACCTCGGCGAGGGCGCATGCGTTCCCCGGTCCGGCGAGTCCCAGAATATCCAGGCACGCCCGCTGTGTCGGCAGTCCCGTCCCGCCGCCGACCGTGCCGACGACCAGATTTGGGAGCGTTACCGAAGCGTACAGGTTGTCGGGGGTATCTGATTCTCCCGAGGGCACTACCTCAAACCGGGTAACACCGACCGCCGACTCGGCGATGCAGGCGGCATCCTGTCCAGACGCAATATAAAGCGCGGTCAACCCGTTGGCGTAATGTCCCTGAATTCCGATGGTGCCACTCATCACGCCGCCAATCGCGGACATCCGCCAGTATTGCTCCATCTCCTTCGCCGTGGTGTGTAGCCTCTTCGCGATTAGCCGACCGGGAATTACGACCTCCGCCGTCACTTTTTTCCCCCGAACCGTCAGGAACGAGCGCGCACTCGCCTTTTTATCGCCCGAAATGTTCGCCTCGACGAAATGATAGCGTGGTTTGACCGGAGATTCGGCGACGATATAGTCGCAGATCGCCGCGGTTGCGATAGTCACCATGTTCTGCCCGGACGCGTCGCCAGTGGTGTATTCGAAGTCGAGGTAGACATGGTTCCCTTCGACCGCGATCTTCATGTCACACAGTTTCCCGAAGCGGGTGGTTGCCTCGGCTTTCGCGCGGAACGTTTCTACTTCGGTCAGTGCCCACGCGACGAACTGCCCGACTTCGCGCAGATCGACGAACGCGAACCCCGGTGCGCGGTTCATCCCCTCGCTCAGGAGCATCGCGGCGCAACCGCCCGCCTCGCTGAGCAGTTGCGCCCCCCTGTGGTACGACGCGACCAGTGCCGCCTCCGTGGTCGCGAGTGGGATGAGGAAATCGCCTTGCGCGAAGAAGCCGTTGATCCGTAGCGGACCCGCCAGCCCGACTGGCAATCGCACGGTCCCGATGAAGTTCTCGATGTTGCCCCCGTAGGCTTCCATCGTCTCGGGCGTCTCCGCGCCGAGAAGTGTTGACCGCGCCGCGCCACGCCCCGCGTCGGTGCCGATGGCATGCCAGAACAGTTCCAGACTTCTCGCGCTGATTCGTCCCACGCCGGGGAGCCGCCGGGGCAGATTATCCGTGTCGGGCAACAGTCGGTCCAGAACGGCTTCCTGACCGTGCTCGCTCAGCAGCGAATCCTTATACCGGGCGGTAGATCGATAATGCGACGACAAGTGAGATAGTCCCTCCGCTTTCACGGCTATTATACCAACGAGCGACAAGAATCACCGTAGGCAAAAAGACTCATATTTAAGAGTTGGGCAGTTGCGTTCTTGTCTCGCCCCCCGTCTCTCTCACCCCCCGCCCCCTCTCTCATCGGAATGAAAGAGGGGGAGTCCAAGATAGCCAGACGATTCTACTCTACCAGCCGGTTCGGGAATCGCGGTGACGGTCAGCCTCTAGACACCCCCTCTTTCATTCCGATGAGAGAGGGGGCGGGGGGTGAGAGAGACAGGGCAGACGAGTGAAGTCCAAATCCCCATGTCGCTATAATCGGGTGATATAGTCAACAAACTATTTGACGGGGCTAAAACACCGGTGGTACACTTTCCTGCGCATGAATCATGCACGCACACAGGAGTAACTATTATGCCGCTTGACGAATCCCGACTTGCGTTCGACACCCTTGCCGTCCACGCCGGACAGACGCCGGACCCGCACACGACCGCCCGCGCTGTCCCGATCTACCAGACCACCTCGTATGTATTCAACGACGCCGACCACGCCGCGAATCTGTTCGGCTTGAAAGAGTTCGGCAACATTTACACGCGTCTGATGAACCCGACGACCGACGTTTTCGAGAAGCGGGTCGCCGCGCTGGAAGGCGGTATCGGTGCGCTCGCCGCCGCTTCCGGACAGGCGGCGGAAACGCTGGGAATTTTGAACATCGTAAACGCGGGCGATCATATCGTCTCGTCCTCGGCGGTCTATGGCGGGACATACAGCCTGTTGCGCCACACCCTCCCAAAACTCGGCATCACGACAACGTTCGTGGACCCGGACAAGGCGGAAAATTTCGACGCCGCGATAACCGACAAAACCCGTCTCGTGTTCGGTGAAGTCCTCGGCAACCCCCGCCTTAATGTTCTCGACATCGCCGCCGTCGCGCAGGTCGCGCACGCGCACAATCTCCCGCTTATGGTGGATAATACGACGCCGTCGCCCGCGCTGATCAACCCCATCGCGTACGGGGCAGATATCGTGGTACATTCGGCGACGAAGTTTATCGGCGGGCACGGAACTTCCATCGGCGGCGTGCTGGTGGACTCGGGCAAATTCGATTGGGCGGCGAGCGGCAAGTTCCCGGGGTTCACGACCGCCGACGAATCCTATCACGGGCTGGTGTACTCCGGTCTGCCGGAACCGCTCCGCTCAATGGCATACATCCTGAAAGCACGGCTACAGGGCTTGCGCGACATGGGCGCGGCACTCTCGCCGTTCAACGCGTTCCTGCTTCTGCAAGGACTGGAGACGCTTCACCTGCGCCTCGAACGCCACTGCGCGAACGCCTTAAAGGTCGCTCAGTTCCTCGAAACGCACCCGAAAGTGGAATGGGTACGGTACCCCGGTCTGGCGTCTCACCCGACGCATGAACTGGCGAACAAGACGTTCAAAAAGGACGTTCACGGCAACACGATGTATAACGCGCTGGTCGGTTTCGGCGTCAAAGGCGGCTTGGAAGCGGGTCGGAACCTGATCAACAACGTGCAACTGTTCTCGCTCCTCGCCAACATCGGCGACGCGAAATCGCTGATCATCCACCCGGCGAGTACGACCCATTCGCAATTGAATGTGGACGAACAGTTCAGCACCGGCGTTACCCCGGACTTCGTGCGGCTGTCGGTTGGCATCGAAAACCCTGACGACATCATCGCGGACCTCGATCAGGCGTTGGCGAAGATATAGGTTTCGGACGCTAAAGGGTTCCGGTGTAAGCACTTCGTGCTGTAGACGCTTCGCGTCGCCGGGGGCAGACCGTTCGCGCGTCTGCCCCCGCTTCCCCGACGCGAAGCGTCTACAGCACGAAGTGCTTACACCGGAACCCTTTAGCGTCCGCCTCAACTCGTGCGATAAAGTATTGTATCGAGTGCATGGTGCGCCACTTCTTCCATTGTGGGAAGAATACGGGTTCGATCCCCGACGATACGATTCTCGCGGCTATGAGGCTGCAAACACAAAGTTTCGCAATTTAAGGAGCAGGAAAGGTGGGCACAGATGAAACCGCTACGTTCTGACAATAGCAACTCCAACGTAGTCTCTGTTGCAAAGTAGCCGCACACTACAGTGCGGGCGCAGCGGTTTTCTGCTTAGCCCGTTTCTGTTTCTGCTTTCTGCCGCGCCCTTGCTATAGAGTGCAGAATCGCGTGCTTGTAGACCGTGATCTCGCCCCGGCACTTGTCCGCGATGCAGAACGTGGAAGTCGCCATACCAGCGCACGACGCACTCCACGGTCGTCCCGCTCGTCAGCAGGAATACCAGCGTCCGGCGTTCGTCGCGGGCGAGGATCACCTGTACATCGCTTGCTCGGTACAATGACCATTCCGTGTATCCTCGTCCGATCCGTCCGCGCCCTGTCACCCTTTTTCGGCGCGCGCCTCCCAG
>JAYULM010000216.1:0-13766 GCA_043763605.1 Armatimonadota bacterium
ATCAACAAGGCGATGATCGAGATTCCGCCGCGTTATGCCGGGAAGTCGCCTGTCAACCCCGAATCGGGCGCGAATCTGGCGCAGGGCGGGACATGGCAGGGGGCGGCGGGGCTTGCGGGCGACGTGCGCTACTACGGCAAGTGGATGCGCGACGAAGCCGAAAAGCGTATCGGGAAGCTGTATCCGAAGGCGACGGTATACGAACATAAGGCGTCGGGCGCGGTGTATTTGGAGGCTGAGTACCGCGATATGCTCGCGCAAACCACGACGCTTCTGGATGCAGTGCCGTCGCTTTTGCCGCACCCCAGCGACCTTGAAAAGCAGGAGATGACGGTCATCGCATGGATTTGGGCGCGAACCGTTCCTTCGCCCAACCCTGCGGCGGGCGGGGCGCACGTTCCGTTGGTTCGCTCGTTCGCGCTGTCAACCAAAGCGGGAAAAGAAGCGTGGGTAGAACCCGTGGTGAACCCCGGCACAATGTCGTATCGCTTCGAGGTACGCACCGCGAAAACGCACCCGCAGGGCAAGCCGCAAGCGGGGACGATTGGCAAAGCGGGCGGCAGGTGTATCCTGACCGGCTCCCCGATGAACTTTGACCATGCGCGAAAGGAGGCGCAGGCGGGCAAGATGGAAGCGCGGCTGATGGCGATTGTCGCCGAGGGCAAGCGTGGGCGCGTCTACCTGTCACCGACTGCCGAGCAGGAGCGTGCCGCCAAGTCCGCCGTTCCCATTTGGAAACCCGAAGGCGAGACGCCGAAAAAGTTATCGGGCGGCACGTGTTACGGCTACGGCTTGACGACGTGGGACAAACTGTTTACGGCGCGGCAACTGACAGCTCTTTCGACGTTCGCGGAACTGGTCGGCGAGGCGCGAGAGAAGGTGAAGGCGGATTACATGGTGGCACACGCACCAACTATTGCAAAGCCCCGACCTGCCGATACCCCCGGCATTGCGAAACTTCACGCTCTGCTACCAGCCCATGTCCGCACACCGACAGCACTGGTTCTTAACCGTCAAACGAATCTGCCGACAAATACCGTTGTAAAATCGCTTCCACTCGCCGCAGAAATCAGCGACGCGCCTTCCTTCGAATCCCAAGCAGAACGCTACGCCGATGCCGTCGCCACTTACTTGGGATTCTCATTAAGTCGCCTAACAGACCTGTCTAACAATTTAACGACGTGGCGGGCGGATCGTGAATCTTCCTACCATTTGTTCGCACGTCAGGCAATTCCCATGACTTGGGATTACCTTGAACTGAATCCGTTGCTCAAAGGAACTGGAACCATTGTAGGCGCGACAAACTGGACTGCCGAAAGTATCGCAGGGAACTCAATTTACAAAGGTGAAGTAGGTAGGGCAACACAAGGTGACGCAGTTTTTCACGGCGAGGAGGGTAAGAAGTATCTGATCGCCACCGACCCGCCGTACTACGACAACATCTCCTACGCCGCGCTCGCTGATTTCTTCTACGTTTGGCTCCGGCACACCCTGCGCCCCATCTATCCCGAACTGTTCGGCACGATGGTGACGCCCAAAGACGCCGAACTGATCGCCGACCCGTACCGGCATGGCGGCAAGGACGGCGCGAAACGCCACTTCGAGACCGGAATGCGTCGCGTGTTCCGCCGCATCTGCGAAACCGCCGACCCGCGCTTTCCCGTTTCGATCATCTATGCGTTCAAGCAAAGCGAAACCGAAGACGATGCGAAGGACGGCGACGAACCCGGCGCGACGGCGACCGCCTCCACAGGTTGGGAAACGTTTCTGCAAGCCATGACCGACGAGGGTTTCACCATCACGGGAACGTGGCCCATGCGAACCGAGCTGTCGAACCGCATGATCGGCGCGGGAAGCAACGCTCTCGCCTCCAGCATCGTGATCGTGTGCCGCCCGCGACCGAGCGATGCCCCCACCGCGTCGCGCCGTGAGTTTGTCGCCGCCTTGCGCCGTGAACTCGCCGATGCCCTCCGCGCCATGATGCGTGCCAACGTCGCCCCCGTTGACCTCGCGCAAGCCACGATAGGTCCCGGCATGGCGGTCTACTCACGCTACGCCCAAGTGTTGGAGCCGAATGGCGACCCCCTTCGCGTCCGCACCGCGCTTAAGATCATCAACGAAGAACTCGATACCGTTCTCGCCGAACAAGAAGGCGAGTACGACGCCGACACTCGCTTCTGTCTCGCGTGGTTCGAGCAGTTCGGCATGAACGCGGGGCTTTTCGGCGACGCGGACGTTCTCGCACGGGCAAAAGCGACCAGCGTCAACGGCGTCGCGGAAGGCGGCATCATCGAATCGCGGGCGGGCAAAGTGCGCCTTAAAAAGCGCGACGAATTGGAAGACGACTGGAACCCCACGACCGACACGCGCCGCTCCGTTTGGGAAACGTGCCAGCATCTCATCAAAGTCCTGTACGACGACGGTTCCGAGGAAAAGGCGGCGCGACTCCTCGCCGACTTGAACGGAGCCGAAGCCGCCCGCGACCTCGCGTACCGCCTGTATAGTATCTGCGAGCGCAAAGGCTGGTCGTCCGAAGCCCTCGCGTACAATAGTCTGGTGATGGCGTGGTCGGAAGTCAGCAAACTATCGGCACGTCTGCCGTCCGGCGAGCCGCAAAGCGCACTCGAATTATAGGAATACCCAAATGGCAATCAGCAACACAGAGCGAATCGGCAAGGCAATGGCGGCACTACAAACGGGACTTCGCCCGTTTGTGGCGCGGGAGCTCGAAAGCAAGTACGGCAAATACTGGATCACCAAAGCCACCGAAAACTGGAAGAACGACATTGATTGGAACGAGGACGAACCCAATCTTGACGTTCACGCATTGCTGTTACTCTTGTGGCACAACTGGCAGGAAGTTTTCCGCACCGTGCTGGGGCACGCCGAACGTTCCCTTGTCAGCGAACTGCGCGAATGGCGCAATGCGTGGGCGCACCAAAAAGCGTTCTCAACCGACGACACATACCGCGCCCTCGACAGCACCGAACGATTGCTTCGCGCCCTCGCCGCGACCGAAGCCGACGACGTAGAAAAACTCAAGCAAGACCTGCTCCGTGTCCGCTTCGAGGAGCAAACGCGCCGCGAAACCCGCAAAGCCACCGCCGCGACACTGGAAGGACAGCCCACGGGCGGCTTGAAACCGTGGCGCGAAATCGTCACGCCGCACCCCGATGTGGCATCGGGACGCTACCAACAAGCCGAGTTTGCCGCCAATTTGGGACAGGTGTATCGCGGCTTGGGAAACGATGAGTATCGCGACCCGACCGAGTTTTTCCGTCGCACCTTCTTGACGGAAGGCTTAAAATCGCTTCTCACAAAAGCGGTGCAACGGCTAACCGGCACGGGCGGCGATCCCGTCGTCGAACTGCAAACCAACTTCGGTGGTGGCAAAACGCACTCGATGCTCGCCCTGCTTCACCTGTTTAGCGGTCGCCCCGTCGCCGAACTTCCCGGCATTGAGGCGGTGCTACAGGAAGCCGGTGCCGCGTACCCGCCGAAGGCACGTTGCGCTGTACTTGTCGGGCAGGACTTGTCGCCCGCCAACAGTCACAAAATGCCCGATGGAACCGTCGCCCGTACATTGTGGGGCGTCATGGCTTGGCAACTCCTCGGCGCGGAGGGGTATGCGATGGTTCAAGAAGCCGACGAAGCCGGAGTCAGTCCCGGCGCGGAACGCCTGCAAGAACTTTTTACTCGCGCCTCGCCCTGCCTCATTTTGATTGATGAATGGGTAGCGTTTGTTCGTCAGGTATATACGGTCAGCAACTTGCCCGCAGGATCGTTTGATGCCAACCTTACCTTCGCCCAAGCCTTGACCGAAGCCGCAAAAGCCGCACCGCAAACACTTGTGGTCGCTACCCTTCCTATGTCGGACATCGAAGTGGGCGGTGATGGTGGGCGAGAAGCCCTCGCGCTCCTCAAGAACACGTTCGGGCGTTTAGAATCGGCATGGCGACCCGCCAGCGCGGAAGAGGGTTTCGAGATCGTCCGTCGTCGGCTGTTCCAACCGATCACCGACCCCGCTTTGTTCAAAGCCCGTGATGCCGTGGTACGCGCTTTCGGCGAAATGTACCGCGCCAGTGCAGGAGAGTTTCCCGTAGGGAGCGGCGATGCCGACTACGAGCGGCGGATGCAAGCGGCGTACCCGATACACCCCGAATTGTTCGACCGACTGTATCAGGATTGGTCGAGTTTGGAAAAGTTTCAGCGCACTCGTGGCGTTCTGCGCCTCATGGCAACCGTTATCTACGAATTGTGGGACAAGGACGACAAAAGCCTGACGATTCTTCCGGCAACCGTTCCCGTCCACGCGAACGGAGTACAGTTTGAACTCACGCGCTACATGGACGACCCGTGGGTTCCTGTTATCGAAAAAGATGTGGACGGTCCGAACGCTCTTTCGCTGGAATTGGATCGCAACAACCCCCATCTGGGACGATTTTCCGCCTGCCGCCGCGTGGCCCGCACGTTATATCTCGGCTCCGCTCCGACCTTGCGCTCCAGTAGCAAAGGGCTGGAAGATCGGCAAATTCGCCTCGGTTGTGTTCAACCTGGAGAAAGTGTCGCTGTTTTCGGTGACGCGCTACGACGGCTGACTGATAATGCCACACATCTTTACGTGGATGGTCGCCGCTATTGGTATTCCACGCAACCGTCCGTTACGCGCATGGCGCAGGAGCGAGCGCAACAACGGCACGAAGACGAGATTGAGGAGGAGATTAAACGGCGACTGCGCGATGAAGTAAAAGACGTTCGTAATCGCGGTGACTTTGCCACAATCCATGTCGCGCCCGCCAGCGCAAGCGATGTGCCTGATGACCGCGAGACACGCCTTGTTATTTTAGGCGCGGGCTACCCGCACAGCCGAAGCGCAACAGACAGCATGGCGAAACGCGAAGCCCTTGATCTTTTGGAGCAACGCGGCAGTGCACCTCGTCTTTTCCGAAACGCCCTCGTTTTTCTTGCGCCCGACCAGACCCGCTTGGACGAACTCAAGCAGGCGGTACGGCAGTTTATCGCGTGGAAATCTATCCATGACGAATGGGAAAATCTGGGATTGGATGCTTTTCAGCGCAACCAAGCGAAAACGAAAAAGGAACAAAGCGAAGAAGCCATCAAGCACCGCATCCCCGAAGCATACCAATGGCTCCTCTATCCCGACCAGCCTGATCCGCGTGGGGGGATCGAATGGTGTGAAGTTCGAGTTCAAGGCGGGGATGCACTACCTGTACGTGCGGCGAAGCGTTTGAGAACAGACGGTCATTTGATTACTGCATTCGCGGGCACAGAACTCCGGCGCGAACTTGACAAGGTTCTTTGGTCCGAAACCGATCACGTTGGCGTCAAACAATTGCTCGACTGGTTCGCGCAGTACCCGTACCTTTCGCGGTTGAAAAGTAGCCAAACTCTTCTCGATGCAATCACAAATGGTTTGAACTTGGCAACGTGGGAGAAGGATACGTTCGCTTATGCCGACTCCTATGACGAACAGGCAAAACGCTATGTCGGGTTGCGAGCAGGCGAGATCGTGCCGCTCACTTTAGGCGGTCATGGTGTCGTAGTTAAGCCAAACGTGGCGGTACGCCAGATGGACGCGGAAACGAAAATCTCCTTTCCACATCCACCTGATCCTGAACCGAAGTACCCGATAGGTGCAAGCGTGGGCGACCCAATAAGCGAAGGAAAAACAACACCTTTCGCTCTGGTGCCGCCCCCCGCGCCCCCGAAACCACGCAAAACCCGTCGCTTCCACGGTTCCATTCCGCTTGACGCAAGCCGTGTCAGCAAAGACGCCGGGAAAATCAACGAGGAAGTGTTACAACATCTTGTTGCACTGTTGCAGTCAAAAGCCCGCATAACCCTTGAAATATCTGTAGATGTTCCTGACGGGATACCCGAAAACGTCGTCCGCACCGTGTCGGAGAACTGCCGAACATTGAAATTTACCAGTCACGGGTTCGAGGAGGAGTAGTTCCAAGCATCGTCATCGGAACCCTGAATGGGGCATGAATCCGATTTTTAACAATTTTTTTGACGGTCGCAGTCTAATGCGGTGGTTTTTGGCAGGACATTCAAATGTCATGTCAAAAATTACCACCTTCGTGCCGTTCCCGGCAAAGATTAGCCGAGAGGGTAGGGATGCGCTACTCGCCGCTTACCCCGCCCTCTCGTACCACCCACACGCCCAGGCATACCGCCACATAGCGGAGTACCTTACCTTCTCGCGCTTCGAGGATGATGAGGGCAGGTTGGTTGTTCCGGCGAGTAGCATCGAAACTCTCGTCGCGGGTCGCCTCATATCTGGAAAGAGATATTTCGTTGCGGCAGACTGGCTCGCCGCATACAGTCAGGACGTTTGGCATCTCGAAGTGCGTCCGCACAACTTCTGGGGCGGCGAGGCGAGAACGGTTGTCCGTGATCTGCCTTTCGACGTTCAGGAAATTCTTGAGGACGAACCGCTACACGCCTACGGCGAGACCGAGGGACAAGTTTGGTTTGTAACGGGCGTGGAAGTGACCCGCAAAAGGATGTATGCCGAGGCGGCGACGTACACCGAAACGCTCAAATCGCTCGCGGATGGCGTAGACCTCAACCACCCTGCCTACCCTCTAATGTGCTTCCTGAATAGTCAGCCGCAGACAACGATTGGAAAAATCGTCAAGTCAAATTGGTCCCGCGTGCTACGCGAGTTCGAGGCGATGGAGGGTGGAGCATCGAAGGAGGCGGTGTTACCAACGATCCTACAACTCCGTGACTACTGCAAGCTGATTTATGCAGCTTCGGCGAAAACGCCCCGGCTTCACGCACTGGGTTCGACAATTCATCAGCTTCCGCGCGAACTTCGCAAAGCGGCACTGCACGGATGTGTAAGCCTTGACGCTCACGCCTGCCAACTCGCCGTCGTGGCGAATCTCTGGGACGTGCCAAAGGTGTCGGAGTTTCTTTCGCAACGCAAGCCTATCTGGTCGGAACTTCTGAGCGCGATGGGCGTTGGCGCGGATAAGAAGCCATTAGTTAAGGAAGCGTTGTATTCTATCATTTTTGGCATGAATCTCGTCAACGTTCGATGTACTTTGCTTGGGCTACCAATCTACGGACGTTCAAGGACACGGCGCAGAAGTACCGTCAGATCGGTCAAGCCCATGCAAGCCGTGAGCGAAGCGGCGACGGATGCCTTCCTTACTCATCCCCTGATTGTCGAATTACTGCTGGCGCGGCAGGCGCGGCTGCGGCAGATCGGGCGGGACAAGCACGTGATTGACGCTTTCGGTCGCCGCATAGAATATGACCGCCGACACGTCAAGATGCGCTCGCTACTCGCACAGGAAGTCCAATCCTACGAGGTTTCCCTAATGTTGTCGCTTCTTCCAACCTTCGAGTCTGAACGTGATCTGATTGTCGTGTCCTGGTTACACGATGGCATCACCATCCATGTCACCGATGCCACCCAGCGGGAACGTATTGTGCGACGCCTACAAGCGGCATTCTCTGCCCGTGCCACTTCTTTAGGATTGCTGACCAACCTGGAGCCAGACTGATGCCGCTCTACAGTTCTCCATTATTTCTGGGTGTCCCACCCCCATCCACCAGTCACCCTCATGTTCTATAGGGAACAGCATGACGAGGAATAAATGGAAAAAAGCCCTATGGCTGGCTCTCCTGAAAAAAATTGAAATTATTTTGATTTTCCGTGTTGAATTGCTTCCTTTTTGGCAGGACTTAGATGTGTAAGCGACGTGCTTACCTCACGCGGCGGAAAGTCGCGCTGAGTCTCAACAAGGAAACCACTCACAATGGCAAACAATTCAGCCCCAAACGGAATCAACTTCCGACCGTTCAAGTGTGCGGTACGTCAACACGATGCCGCCACACTCCGTCGCCGCGCCTACCATATGGCAGGCCACGCTCTCATGACGAGCTACTTCCTCCCGAACGACTTCTACCTCCTACTTCTGGGGCGGTGTTCAGGGTCGAACCTTCGCACCGGGGAAATCGACGCCGTAGAGGTGCTCGATGGCAGGCCAACATGGATCAGCGGTCCAAATGGTGGGTGGACATCTTCGCCTGAGTGGACAGAAGTCCTGGTGCCTACACTTGAAAAACTGCCTGTCCGACAACAATGCTTGATGGTCGCGGCAGGCTGTGCGGCAGAAAGTCTCCTCGATATTTCCTACACGGAAGTGGCAACAAAACAAGCCACGGGCGACCGCGCAATCTTTCAGCGTTATCTGTTACCTGCCATACTGCCGCATTTCTGGGAGCGAGCGGTACATGAAGCCTCCGAGTGTCTCGCAGAGGACCGCCCTGCGCTGGACAGAATCGCTGAAGTCGTAGAGAGGAACCTGCAATTAGTTCACCTCTGGAATCCAGGCGCAGGAAAGGATGCTGATGCCTTCGGTCTGAAGCCGGGGACGCAGTTCCGAGAAGCCGCGCTCTCCTCTGAGCAGATCAAGGTATTGGCAGGCACAGCGCGACATGAGTCTCTCGGAAATGTGGATGTTGCCAACCACCACTTCGCACTGTTCGAGCCATAGTCAGGAGGCGGCTTATGTGAGGCGGACAGACGATCATGATAACGTACTGCCCCCTCTCACTTCAGGCTTCAACCCGCCGTGCCGGAACCGACGACCACGACTTTCGTTCCCGGCACGTCTCGTAGATCGAGTTGCTGTTGTGGCTGCAACTCCCGTCACCATAAGGAAAAACAAAATGAACACAGAGTTTGAAGAAAAAGATGTGGTCTCTGACCACGAGAACTGGTATCGTCGGTTGTGTGCCGCAGGCGTGTACGAGCGCGAGATGGAACGAATAAGGTTTTCTTCCATGCTCGATGCTTCTCAGCAGGGCAACTATGGTAAAGATGAACCGTTTACCTTCGAGGAATGGTTAAATAAAGATGTGCTTTTCAAGCATAACAATTACTGTTCGGCTTCATTGCTCAAATTGCGCCAATCAGATCGCTGGCTTTGGGAGTATGAACCCATCCCATTCAATCCTGAATCTATAACAAGTTACCTGTTCGATTGGGATGACGTGGTTCATGCCCGAGCGACGGGAAAGGCTACCACACAACAGCAGTGGGAGCAACTCGTGGATCAGCGTTATTACGCTGACTGGCTCAAGTATAACGTAAGTTGCTTGCAGGAAATACTCGACCCTTACACGAGGAGGACCAGTAAGCGCAATACGCCGCCAGAAGTCGCCCCGGAACTGATCGATCCTGACAAATACACTCATTGGAAAAACTGGGCGGGTGAACCGATCCTCTGGAAATCCATAGCCCGATTTCCCACGGCCTTTGACCCAGAAACAGTCATTGTCGAAACGAGTAGGGTTGATCCTTCCTCCTGTATCTCGAAGGATGACTACGGAAAATGGTGCGTTCGTGTCTCGCATGAACAGGGGCATATTCCTCTGGGAGAATGGTATGAGAAGGACGATGCCATCGCGTGTGCTATTGAGGGAATACGCTGTCTGAACCCGAACACCCGTTTTTCAGAAGCGGAATTGGCTCACTGCGCCGCGACAATGGATCGCCGTGAGGTAGAGATGGCAGTTGCGGGACTGATCGGGAGGTGGTTTTACACGCACGGTCGGGACACGTTCCCGGCGCACGTCGAAGCCATCTTCGCGCTCGATGCTTTGTACAACAAAAATGGGCAATTCGAGCGAGATGGTAAAGGGGTATGGCAACTCTGGTGTGAGGCAGGTGATTTGATTAGATCAGCCTTCGTGTCTCGCGCCGTGGCGGTGCCTGAAGAGGTATCCGAAGCCCTCGACAGGACATGGGGCGTGTTCATTTCACCCGACCTCGATGAAAATTACCATGACGTAGAATCTGTCTAAATGGCGAGTTCGACGGGAAAGCACTGTATTTTTGCACAGTGCTTTCCTACCGTGAATAAGACAATCTTTATCGAAAATCGGCTCGTCTACTGTTATTCGTGACTGACTGGATAAAGTTAAGAAAACACTCAGGCGCATCTTAACCGCTTCACAGACATAACCCGTACAGTAAGGAGGTGAGATATTCTGATATTTCAGTTCAATGTGCCGTCTCGCTACTGATTGCCCTGACATTTGGCAGACGATCTCACGCGCAAGATATTATCCCATCAACCTGCGTTACGCCCCGGCTATACACCAGTTTCGGCAACGCGAAAGCGAGGTCACTATGACATCTTCACACGTGCTTCAACATGGCAAACGATGGATTGCAGGATTGATCGGGCGAGTCGGAGTCGCTGGAATCATCGCGGTTGTCGCGCTCTTTATTTTTGCCCGATTCTCCGCCGAATTCGGCGAACAGGGTGGGGGCTTGCCACGCTTCGATCAGGAAGTCCTGCGTTACTTGCGCGTCCACCGCACTCTATGGCTATTTCAGTTCGCGTACTGGGTATCGTGGTCGTTTCGTCCGTTGGGGCAAGGAATCATCGTGTTGCTGGCGGTGATCCTATTTTACCTACGCCACCGGCAGGGTGTGGTACTAACCCTGCTCGCGGGAGTAGTCGGGGGCGGACTTGTTATCACGTCGCTCAAGGCGTTGTTCGGTCGCCCGCGCCCGGAGGAGATATTCGCGCCGCTTGGTTACTCATTCCCCTCCGGCCATACCTTCGGAGCAGTCACGATTCTCGGCATCGCCGGTTATTTTCTGGGACAAGAGGTCGCGCCACGTTTTCGTGTCTTCGTCTGGGGCGCGGCGAGCCTTGCGATGTTTCTGGTGGGGTGGAGTCGTATCTACCTCGGAGAACACTATCCGTCTGATGTCGGCGCGGGCTACGCGGCAGGTTTTTGTTGGGTGTATATTTGCCTTCTAACTGCGAAATATGCGTCGTCAAGTGCGATTGATGTAACAAAAACAAAACCAAACTCACGCGACTCATGAACAAGGCATCAACCATCCTCATACCGCGAACGTTGCGCCTCCCGCCTCGTGCGTGTTACGGGGGCGATGGAAACGCATAGGCAACGTGGTGCTGGTGCGACGGGGCGATACTGATCGCCGAATCGTGGGTCGAGTTGCATCGGCACTACATCCGCAACTCCGCACGGACGGATCGGTACTGAACCGTCTAAGAAAATTCACAGACAAAACACAGTCAGTTCACAGACAGCGCGGTTATGATAAAAACGGAACACAGTAAAGCCATCGGCAAAGTCAGCAAGATAAGCCCCTTTTGCATATGATTCGAGCCACACGATGCTGGAAAAATGTGTTCACCGAACTTTAGGGAGAATTGTCCTCATGCGATTCGTTGATTTTTTTGTGCCTCGCTTTCTGATGTCCGTTAGTGGGGCAGGCGTTCTTTGCACCATGCCATTTGTCACGCCCGTTCTTGCACAAGAACCGGCAGTCACTACCCCCGTTCCAGCGCAAGAGACGCCTGCCCCCGACTCGTTACAGGAAACGATAAAATCCGACGTGCCGGAATACTTCCGTGCCCGACGCCTGTCTGACGCCGACCTGAAAAAGAAGCGCGAAGGGTTGTTCGTGACGGGGCTCCCCGACATCTCATCCGACCCCGTAGCGGGAACGGGATACGGAGTTCGCGGCACGATCTACTGGAACGGCAAACGCGGTGACCCTTTGTTCGCATACACGCCGTATCGCGCCAAGTTAAACGTTAATGCCTTTCTTACCTCCAACCAGGCGCGGGAGTTCACCCTGTCCTACGATGCACCGTATGTCAACGGATCACGATGGCGGATCAAGGTGGATGCAAAAGTTCGCCAAGACCCTACGAACCTTTACTTTGGAATTACCGAGGATACGCTGGGTCCCTTACGGCTTCCTTCGACCCCAGCGGGCGGCCCGACCTATGACAAGTTCTCCGACTTTGAATCGGCTCGCAAAGTGCTCCGACCCGGCGGACCCGGCGAGGCGGCGTTCGTCACCGACGCCCTCTCGAACCGCTTCGAAGATTCGGAACTGATGCTGAACCTCAAAGCAGACTACGCGCTCGGAAAAAACGGACGGTGGCGCGTACTGGGCGGCTACGAAATTCAGCGTCTCGATTACAAAACGTTTCAAGGGCGCGATGCCAGTGCCGTTGATCCGATCACGGGCGCGAAAACCACGGCTCCAAACGGCATTTCGCTCCTTGCTCGCGACGCCGCTACGGGACGGGCAACGGGACTGGACGGCGGAATCATTTCCATTCTCCAGCAAGCCCTGATTTACGACACCCGCGACTTCGAACCCGACCCTACCCGTGGCGTCTATTTCGAGATCGCCAACGAGTTATCCGCAGGGGCTATCGGCTCGGCTTACAATTTCGACAAACTCTTTCTGCAAGCCAAAGCCTTCAAAAAATTGCCGTTCGGGACGCGCACCGTGCTTGCCGGGCGCGTCGGGGCAGGCAATATCTTCGGCGCGAACGCCCCATTTTTCGAGTTTCAAGATCAGTGGAGCCCCGATGGGAGCGTCAACGCGCTCGGCGGGGCGCGTTCCTTGCGCGGCTACCGCTCGAACCGATTCATGGCGCGAGCGATGTGGTTTGCCAACCTCGAACTGCGGGCACGTCTCGCCGAAACCGTTATCGGGCGGCAACGCTTCGCGCTATCTGTCGCGCCGTTCGTGGACGCCGGAACCGTGCGCGATGATTACAGGAAGTTGAACTTCGACCGGATACGCTCATCGTATGGGGTTGGCGGACGGCTTGCGTGGAATCAATCCACTATCATTTCATTCGATTACGCGCAATCCAAAGAAGATAGCCTGTTCTTCCTCGGTCTCGGTCAGGCGTTCTAACGCCGTAGATGCGGCACGGTGGCGGCTTCTGATTCGTATAAAAACGCTATGAAGATACTGATCGTAGAGGATGACCCCGGTCTTGCCAAACTGCTTCGCAAGGCGTTGGGGGAAGCCGGATACAGCGTTCACGCTTCCGGGAACGGCTTGGATGCTTTTTCATTGCTCCAAACCGAAGCGTTCGATCTGATTCTTCTGGATGTAATGCTCCCCGGCATGGACGGCTTTACGATTTGCCGCAAGGCTCGCATGGCGAAAATCACCACGCCCATCCTTTTGCTGACCGCCCGCGACGCAGTAAGCGACAAGGTGGAGGGGCTCGATGCTGGGGCGGACGATTACCTCGTCAAGCCATTTCAAGTCTCTGAACTACTGGCGCGGGTTCGTGCGCTCCTGCGACGCGGCGCGGCGTCTCCTGCGGCGATTCTTGCCGTTGGCGATCTAACACTCGACCCGGCGACCCGCGAAGCAAAGCGCGGCGACCGGGAGATTCGCCTGTCCGCAACCGAATACGCTCTGCTCGAATACCTGATGCGGAACGCGGGGCGAGTGCTAACGCGCTCCCTGATTCTGGAACACGTTTGGCAGTATGACTTTGGAGGAAGCGACAACGTGCTGGATGTTTACATCGGTTATCTGCGGAGCAAGATTGATAAAGGATTCAGCGACCCTCTGATTCGCACGGTGCGCGGTGTCGGCTTCCTGCTCGAAAGCCCGAAGTGACGATTATGAAGAAACCTACCGCGTTTGCGGTTCCCCAAGCGACTTCTCTTCGCGCTCGGATGACGCTGGCATTCACCACATGGTCGACGGTGATTACGTTGATTGCTTGCGTGTTCTTTGTCGTCTGGTCGCGCCGTGTGGCACACAACGACGTGCAGGAGCGAGTGGACGCCGCCGCCCGTCTTGTTAAACAGGAATGGGAAAGCGAGTCTACGAAGAATGCCGCTAAAGCGATCAGCGAGGCGAAGGAAGATATGCGCCTCGACAACGTTGCTTTGTTCATTTTAGA
>JAYULM010000217.1:0-3717 GCA_043763605.1 Armatimonadota bacterium
GCCGACAAAACTATGTCGCCTGAAAGCGTCATAGACCCACAAAGCCGGAACGGGGCAAGCCCCGGGGTATTGGACCCTCTGCGCTTTCAGCGAAATAACCGGTACATCCTTTTCGGCAACCATACACGTTGCGCTAAAGGAGTCTCGCACGAGGCGCGTTTTCAGGACATCAAGCGGAGTTTGTATCAGCGCGATACGCGTGGTCATTGAAGGATCCATAATGCAGTAGCGACACCTGTGCGGAAAAAAGTTTATCATCTCGCAGGAATACACGCCGCGCCGTGCGAAACATAAAGGACCATCGGCGATGACCGTCGCCACGATGCGCCAACAATTTAGGAACCACAAATCTCAATATGACCCGCACAAAGCTCGGCATCATCGGATGCGGCAACATCAGCAACGCGTATTTCAACGCGACGAAAACCTACCCGATCCTGGAAATCGTCGCCTGCGCCGACATCGACCTGAACCGCGCGAAGGCGAAAGCCGAGGAACACGGTGTGCCGAAGGCGTACACCCCCGAGCAACTTTTAGCCGATCCCGAGATCGAAATCGTGATCAACCTGACGATCCCGGCGGCGCACCACGCGGTCAGCAAGGCAGTGATCGAATCCGGCAAGCATGTCCACGTGGAAAAGCCGCTTTGTATCACCCGCGAGCAAGGGCGCGAACTGCTCCAACTCGCGAAAGAAAAAGGCTTGCGCGTCGGGTGCGCCCCGGACACGTTCCTCGGCGGCGGGCACCAGACCTGCCGCAAACTGATCGACGACGGCTGGATAGGTACGCCGGTCGCCGCGACCGCGTTCATGATGGGACGGGGACACGAATCGTGGCACCCTGCACCGGAGTTCTATTACAAAGCGGGCGGCGGTCCGATGTTCGATATGGGTCCGTATTACCTGACCGCGCTGGTCAATATGCTCGGACCGCTCCGACGCGTCACCGGATCGACCCGGATCACGTTCCCCGAACGCACGATTACGAGTGAGCCGCTCAAAGGCACGAAAATCACGGTAGATGTGCCGACGCACATCGCGGGCGTGATGGATTTCCAGAGCGGCGTGGTCGGCACGATCATCACATCATTCGACGTACACGGGGCACCGCACGGCGCGCCGATCACGATTTTCGGCACCGAGGGAACGATACAGGTCCCCGACCCGAACGGTTTCGGCGGTCCGGTGAAAGTAAAGACCGCGCGAGGCGGCAACGATTTCATCGAAGTGCCACTGACGCACGGTTACTCGGGTAACAACCGGGGCATCGGGGCGGCGGACATCGCGTATGCGGTGCGCTCCGGTCGGGCGCACCGCACCAGCGGCGACCTCGCCTTTCATGTTCTGGAAGCGATGTGGGGCTTCCACGACGCGAGCGACTCCGGCACGCATTATCAGATGGAAAGCACCGTGGAGCGTCCGGCGATGCTCCCGCTCGGACTTTCGGACGGAAATTTAGATTAGCCACCGGAACCTCACCCCCCAACCCCCTCTCCGTGCCGGAGAGGGGGAGTTTCCAGAAATACCGGAGGCGGAACGTTTACCGCGTCTCCCTCTGGCTCCCCCTCTCCGTGCCGGAGAGGGGGTTGGGGGGTGAGGTTCAGAATCAAAGGAAAACATTATGGATACAGCAATTAGCACAGTAACAACGGAAGATACGAGCGACGTTAAGCCGCTTCGTATCGCCTTTATCGGATCGGGCGGTATTTCCCGGACCCACACCGGTTATTTCAACAAAATGCCGGGGGTTTCGGTCGTGGCTTGCGCCGACATCGCACCCGCCGCGCTCGATTGGTACAAGACGAACCAGAAGGTCGAGCACCTTTTCGCCGACTATAACGAAATGCTCGCCCAGGTCGGCGACCAGATCGACGCGGTCTCGGTTTGTACCCCGAACGGCGTCCATGCTCCCGCCGCCATCGCCGCGCTGAACGCGGGCAAGCCGGTGCTCGGCGAAAAGCCGATGGCGATGAACGCGGTCGAAGCCCAATCCATCGCTGACGCCGCGAAGGCAAATGGCGTGGAGTTCGTGATCGGGTTCCAGCACCGCTACGAACCGCGTTCCAAAGTCATCCGCGACCAGATCCAGTCCGGCGCGTTCGGCAAGATCCTTTATGTGCGCGCGCAGGCATTGCGCCGACGCGGCATCCCGAACTGGGGCGTGTTCGGGCGCAAGGAACTGCAGGGCGGCGGTCCGATGATCGACATCGGCGTCCACATCCTCGAAGCGTCACACAATATCATTGGCAACCCGAAGCCGATCAGCGCGACCGGAAACACGTTCACGTACATCGGCGACAAACCGAGTGCGGTCAGTTCGCAGTGGCCCGGCTGGGACCATGAGACGTATACCGTCGAAGACCTCGCGGTCGGCATGATCCGCTTCGACAACGGGACGATGTTGACGCTGGAATCGTCGTTCTGTGCGCACATCAAGGAAGACGTTTTCAACATCCAGATCATGGGCGAAAAGGGCGGGGCGATCTGGGACGGTTCGCAGATATTCACGGACCACAACGGCTACATGCTCAACGCGACGCCGGGGTTCGTGCCGAAGTACGACTACTGGGAATACAAGATGCGCCACTTCGTCGAAGTGGTCCGCGACGGACGCACCAACGAGGCTCCGGCGGAACACGGCGTGATGGTGCAGAAGATGCTCGACGGCGTGTACGCGTCGGCGGCGGCGGGCAAGGAAGTCGAAATCCGATAGGAATAGCGACGCAATACGTAGAAGCCGCGCGGATAAAATTTATCCGCGCGGCTTTCCTATTTTTGTTCGTTATGCGTGTACTTTGCTCCGTTCGCGTAGCCGTAGCAACGTCAGATCGAAATCATACGCGGCGGCGATCCCGTAGTCACTCACGACGCCCCGTGTCGCGACGAGATGATGCAATCGGAGCGGCGCATCGTCGGACAGCGCGGGGAGCGGAATACGCGCTCCGGAAGGATGATCGAAGGTGCGCCCCCGCGCATCGATGGTTTCGGTGAAGCCATACCCGCGCAAAGATTGAGCGAGGTGACTATAGTTGAGACCTTCCGCAGTTGCAATCATAAAATAATTTCCTTTCATTCAAAGCGTCTGATTCTTACGTTGTCGTAATAGTTCGATGGTCGCCTCGGAAACGGTCTGGGCAACCGGGATACGAACACTGGAACGCCCCGTAACGGTCATACTCTGAATATGTGTCCAGTAGGCTGTGTCGTTTCGGGCATCATAGAGTATCAGAAGGACAGGGACGCGTTCTTCTCGCCACGCTTCAATATCACCTGGATCGACCCGAACGACAACATGCGAATCCCTATCGGCATATTGCAAATCATCGGTAGCCTTGAGTTGCACGTAGAAAAAGTCGCGCTCCATTTCGCCGGTTACGGGATCGAAGGTACGCACGGATAGATCGTAGCCGTAGTCGAAAATTATGCGGTCGGCGACATGACCACTGCGTAGAACGAATCGCTCCACGTGATTGACGCTCAAATCCGCTATGACATGTTCGCGTGTGCGTCGTTTTCGCATGAAGGATTATAGCAGGGACACGATCCTCCTGCCGTAACGAATCTACCGCCCGCGAAATCGTCGTTGACACTTTCCCCCTTTACGTGAGTTATATTTCTTCATTTTTCGTAACTATTCAGGTATTGCAGAGTTTTCCGCTTCCGCGATACAGTCTTAATCAAGTTGATGACTGAAGAGCAAGCCCGAACCCTCTATCGT
>JAYULM010000218.1:0-1058 GCA_043763605.1 Armatimonadota bacterium
ATCGCAGGGTGACCGCGTGTCCCCTCGTGCTTTTCGAGGTCGCAGCCTATGCTGGCTAACGCTCCCTGTAGCTTGCCTGCGTCTACGTATTCGAGAGCACGTTGCTACGCCGAATCAAGGTGTTCGCGCCGCGAAACAGTGGCATCCTCATCATCAAAGAAATCAGTCACGATTCATAGCCTCCTGCGCCTTCGTGGATTTGCTCGATCATATACTCGACGCCCTCGACCGTTACGCCCTGCAATTCCGCGAGGTCGGCAAGCCCGCCGTCGGTACGGAGACACCCTGCGAACGCTTCCAGAGTTGCGATCCAGTCGCGGGGATAGGTATAACCCCATCGAATCGCACCCTCGAAAGCCGGATCGGGGAACGAATACACCTCACCCCGGACGACCCGGCGAACCATAACACGCCCGCACTCGATCAGCGACGCGAGCCACCCGGCACGAATACGGTTCGAGCCGGAAATGATAGCTTCCGTGGTCTGCGCGGATTGCCGCCCGGAAAAGCCGAAGTGCATCATGCCTGTGGAACTCCCTTCGGTGCTTTGATGCGCTTCACAGTAACTTTCCAGTCGCCGAGCGGGACTCCCTCGCGGTGCATATCGCTGAGTTTCAGGGTGTTATCCGTACCGCCGAGATCGTGGCAAAGGCGCACCAGCGCGAGCATGGCGAAGTACGCTGTCTGAACGCTATTGTTTGAGGATGCGACAAACTTTTCTGACGAAGCGCGAACGGCACGTCCCAGTTCCAAATCGGAAATGTCTTGCTCGCTCATGTATGGGAGTTCCTTTCTGCTTCGTCGCCTGTAACCGTGTGCAAATACTCAGCGATCCGCGCCCCGGCGTCGAGTGCGACCTGCCGCGCATCTTTGTCAAACGAGTTATAGGCAATTGTTGCCAGCGCGGGCAATACGACGCGCTCCATCACGTCAACGTTTTCGGCGACGATGCCGGTCATGTCGAGTGTAGAAACCTCGAACATTCGAGCAACCGTTTGCGATGCGGAAGCCCGCCGCTCCGCATCTGCGAGAAGTCGTCGCAAATGGTGTACATCCAC
>JAYULM010000219.1:0-13602 GCA_043763605.1 Armatimonadota bacterium
CGAATGCACCCCGGGAAAGTCACTATATTCCCCCGATTTGAGAGGGGGAGACCGGGAGGGGAAGTGAAACATCCCCCCGAGTTACCGGAAAGTAGAGTAGCTATAGAAGTTAACCCTATTGTCAATTTGTCTGTGATAGCAAGCTCAACGTTACTCTATCTTACTTCTCATTTCTTTGCCATAAGCACTTGTGCACATTTAGGTTGAATTATTCTGACGCGGTTTCGTTGCGTCGTCACTCTCGAAACGCGCTGAGGACTGCGCAAACATGGTTTAACGCAATTTCGTGCACCTGCTTATTATGAACTGGCGAAAATGCCGCCTGCATATGCCCAGAGAACCTGGCGGACACTATTGCAGAGCGAATCGGTTAAGCGGTATGAGTTCGCCAATGTTCTCGCGTCCGTAGTGTCGAAGCCGGTGGTAGACACCTTGATCTACGTCCAGTTCACCAACCCGATACGTGACGGCAACGGGAAAATCAAAAATCTCGTGAACCTGCTTAACGGGATGGCGTCAAGTGCAAGCCCGTCGATGAGCGAATACATCAGGAACGAGATCGAGAAACGTCGGGGAAGCATTTTTAACGCGCCAACGATCATGGACTGAAGGTGATACTCCGTCGATAAAACGTGGCGGCGGTAGAACACTACCCGTTGAACATCGGCAACAATGACTGGGGCGAATGAAAGGTGGCAGGTAAGTTGTGCCGCCTTTCTTTCTCTTGAAGAACGAGGAGGCGAAAATCGAAACGGCTCTGGCGACTCGTCACACCTCGAATCTCATTGGCGTTACTTATGGTATAATCGCCCAATATCGCGAAAGGTAAACCCTTGCGCCTGTTTGCCGACGCTCGCACCGCCCCACTTTTTGCAACTATGCCAATTGTACGCCGTTCGTATCTATCTGGATTCGCCGCCGCCGGGACAGCCCTTCTGGCGATCCTCAGTCTTGCCGGGACCGGCTGCTCCAACAACCCCTACCCGCCCGGGGAATCGTCGGCGAACACACTCTACCGCGTTCTCAGCGACGACCCGAAATCGCTCGACCCGGCGTTCTCCTACACCGTGGACGAGGCGTATGTGTGTGATTTGGTGTACCCCTCCTTTTACAAGTACCACTACCTGAAGCGCGAGCCGTTCGAATTGGAACTCAATATCGGTGCCGCCGAGCCGCTCCGCGAAAAGGCGATGGTGACGGTCACGGGCGCGGACGGCAAGACGAAGCAGGTGGAGGGTGAGCGGTACACGTTCAAGTTGCGCTCTGACCTGAAATTCCAGGACGATCCGTGCTTCCCCGGCGGCAAGGGGCGGCAAGCCACCGCCGCAGACATAGTGTACGCGTTCAAGCGCATGGCGGACCCGAAGGTGCAATGCCCCGTCGCCCCGTTCTTTTCCGACAAAGTGGTCGGATGGGAGGCGTACAGTAAGGGGTTCCCCGAAAGCGACGACGCGGGTGCCCGCAAAGCCCAGTACGACAACGAGATGGAAGGGGTTCGGGTGGACGCGAACGACCCGCTGACACTGACGGTGACGCTCAGCCAGCCTTACCCGCAGATGCGCTATCTGATGGCGATGCACTTCACCACGCCCCAACCGCGCGAAGCCGTGGAAAAGTACGGCGACGAGTTCGCGCGCCATCCGGTCGGGTGCGGGCCGTATTACGTGAGCGAATTCCTCCCGAAACAGCGCATCGTCATGACGGCGAATCCGAACCGCTTCAAGGCGTTCTATCCAACCACGGGCGCACCGGGCGACGCGGAAAAGGGGCTTCTGCAGGACGCGGGCAAGGAACTGCCGCTCGCGCCGAAAGTCGTCTTCAACATCGTCAAAGAGGCGACTTCGTCCTGGAACCTGTTCCAACAGGGGTATCTGGACGCGGCGGGGGTCGGCAACACCAACTACCAGCAGGTGGTAACTGCGAGCGGCGGTTTATCTCCGGAACTCGCCAAACGCGGCGCGACTTTGAACAAGGATGCGCAGGTCAACGTGTACTACTGCGCGTTCAACATGCAGGACCCGACCTGGGGCGGTCTGGACGAAAAGCACAAAAAGATGCGGCAGGCGGTGTCGCTCGCGGTTGACAGCGCGGAATATATCGACCTGACCCTGCAGGGCAACGGCGTCCCCGCGCAATGGGTACTCGCCCCGTCAGTGTTCGGCTACGACCCCGAATACAAAAATCCGCTCCGGCAGTACAACATTGAGAAGGCGAAGAGACTCCTCGCCGAAGCCGGGTACCCGGACGGCATCGACCCGAAATCGGGCGAAAAACTGGTACTCAACTACGATAACTCGGGCATCACGCCCGCCGGTCGTCAGCAGGTCGGCATCCTGTCGCGCATGATCGAGCGGACCGGCATCAAAGTCAACAGCCGCGCGACGCGCCCCAACGTTTTCCAGGACAAACTTCTCAAAAATCAGCACCAGTTCTACTTCTACGGCTGGTTCGCCGACTATCCCGACCCCGAAAACTTCGTGTTCCTGCTGTACGGACCGAACAAACGCCCCGGACCGAACTCCTGTAACTACGCGAACCCGGCGTACGACAAACTGTTCGAGGAGATGCGCGCGATGGACGACGGACCCGAGCGGCAGGCGATCATCGTCAAGATGCGCGACATCGCCACCGAGGACTGCCCGTGGATTCCGGTCTATCATAGCGTCTCACTCTCGCTGGCGTACGACTGGCTTAAAAACAACAAGGCGCACCCGATTGCGAACGATTACAACCAGTACCGCAGCGTCGATGTCGCCAAACGGACGACGGCACAGCGGGAATGGAACCAGCCGAACTTCCTGCCAATTCTGGTGATCGGCGGGCTGCTCGCCCTCGGCACGATCCCGGCAATCGGGGTGGTTAAGGCGCGCATCAACCGCCGCATCCGGGTCCAGGACGGGGGCGACGCGTAAAATGCTCCGCTACGTCATCCGCCGCATACTATACGCAGTACCGATCCTGATCGGGGTGCTCCTGCTGACCTTCTTTCTGTTCTTCGGAACCCAGTCGCCGGAAACGATAGCCCGGCGCAACCTGTCGTCCCGAAACCCGAAGCCAGAACAGATCAAACAGTGGCTCGACGACCACGGCTACAACAAGCCCATCGGCGAGCAACTGAAACGCTCCACCGTTGATATGCTGGCGTTTAACTTCGGCAAGTCGGACGCGTCGCAGGAAGACATCTGGAGCCGCGTGAAACAGGGCGCGGGACCGTCCGGGATCATCGGTGCGCTGATCTTTATCAGTAGCGTCAGCACCGCGCTCTTTTTCGCGATTTCCGTCGCCTATTTTCGTGGGACGTATATAGACAGTTATGCCACCGCGATCTGCGTGTTATTGATGTCCATCAACGCGGTAGTTTACGTGATCGCCCTGCAGTTCTTCATGGCGAAGTTGCTCCGGTACGGTCCGGTGTGGGGTTACGACCCGGACAGCCTGGGGCGGTTCGTCTTAATCCCGGTTGTGGTTGGCGTAATGCAGGGCTTAGGCTCCGAAGTCCGCCTGTATCGCACCTTCCTGCTCGACGAGATCAACCAGGATTACGTCCGCACCGCGCGCGCGAAAGGCGTCCCGGAAGCGATGGTCCTGCTGAAACACGTGCTGAAAAACTCGATGATACCGCTGATCACCTCGAACGTTTCGGCGATCCCGCGCCTGATTCTCGGCGGCATCCTGATCGAATCGTTTTTCGGCATCCCCGGACTCGGGACATATCTGGTGGATGCGATCACGAGCCAGGACTTCGCCATCATCCGCGCGATGGTGTTTCTGGGAACCCTGTTGTACATCGTAGGCAACATCATGACCGACGTTTGTTACGCGCTGGTCGACCCGCGCATCCGTTTAGAGTAGCACAGCAATTTTATGGGAAAACTTCTGGCCAGCGACCCCGTTCTTAACATCGTCCCGCTCATCGTGGTTGGTCTGCTCCTCTACGCGCTAATTTCGGCGGGGAAGCAACCCCTCTGGGCAGAGGCGTACCGCCGCCTGCGCCGGAACGTTGTCGCTCTGATCGCCATCGGCATCATCGGTCTGTACGGTCTCGTCGCCGTGCTCGACAGCCTGGGCAATACCGACAAGAAGTTGCAAACGTTCGTGACGATTTTAGACCGGATCGCCGGGCGCGAACAGGAGCGTACCTACTCCGAGCCGATGGCGAGCATGACCACCGGCGAGCCGAAACCGCAGAAACTCAAGGAGCCGGGCACCCATCTCCTCGGCACGGACGGCACCGGTCAGGACGTGTTCTACCGGACGCTGAAGGGGGCGCGGACGGCGTTCATCATCGGCGGTCTGACCAGCCTGATCGCCACTCCGCTCGCTCTGCTCTTCGGTCTCGCCGCCGGGTATTACGGCAAGGGCATCGACGACGCCATCCAGTATGTCTATACGGTGCTGGCATCGATTCCGTCCATTCTTCTGCAGATCGCGCTGGTTCTGGTTCTGGGCAAAGAGATCCAGTACATCTGTATCGCGCTCGGGATCACCTCCTGGGTCGGGTTGTGCCGCCTGACGCGCGGCGAAACCCTGAAGCACCGCGACCGCGAGTATGTACGCGCCGCGAAAGCATTGGGGGTGAGCGATTTCCGCCTGCTGACCCGGCACATTTTACCGAACCTGCTCCCCATCGTGATTATCTCCGTGACGCTGGGTTTCTCGGGTCTCATCCTGTCCGAAGCGATCCTGTCGTATCTCGGCATCGGCGTGGACGCGTCGATGGGTTCGTGGGGCAACATGATCGACGCCGCGCGCGACGAACTGGCGCGCGACCCGGTCATCTGGTGGAACATCACGTCGGCATCGGTCGCGCTGTTCATTCTGGTACTGGCGTTCAACCTGCTCGGCGACGCCCTGCGCGACGCGGTAGATCCGCGCCTGCGGAGTTAGAAACGATGCACGGGCGCGTTTTCGTTCTGCTGGAGGTGTTGCTATTTCTGTCGTGTTTTGGCACGCCTATATCCTCGCTCTGGCTCGCCCCGGATTGGACATGGCTGGTATCGATTCTCGCCGTCCTTGTATGGACGCGCGTGAAAGTGACGATATTCCTATTACTCGGCGATTTGTTGGTATTGTTGTCTGCGTCCGTTTCGCTGATTATCTGGTGGGTTCGTCACGCGGCGAAATAGATCCGCGCCTCAGGTCGAAGCGTCTACGTGCCCGTTTGATATACTGAATTGGAGGAAAAGCAACCATGTCGAAACCCGTCACGGCGCGACAATTCATAGATTCAGCGAAGGCATATCGCATATACGAGGAGCGGATTCGCCGTGGTGCTGGCGTTCAACCTGATCGGCGACGTCCTGCGCGACATAGTAGACCCGCGACTGAGGAGTTAGCGGATCGGGTGACGGTCACTGCTTCCGACTAACGCTGACACGAGGAGTAACCAAATCATGACAACACGAACATTTCCCGTCGTGGACGGCGAGAAAGCGAAGCGAATTTTCGCGGAGAAGATTCGCCCCATGCTCACCGAAGCCGACCGAGGCAAGTATGTCACTATAAACGAGGAAACGGGCGAGTTCGAGATTGATGATCATGACTTCAACGGCGCGATCCGCGCCCGCGCCCGATTCGGTAAGGATGCCCCGCTGCTGACGATTCGCGCCGGATACCGAGCCGTCTATACAATGGGCGTTGCCGAAGAGGATAACCGATTGGAGACCTGGTAATGCTGCTGATCGGTGAAGTAAGCGCGAATAAAGAGGTCGTTCTAACGGTCCAGATCAAGGACGATGGCGAAATCTTCCACCCGGTACGGTGTGTACTTAATACTGGCTTCAGTGGCTATCTAACATTACCGGCAAGTGCCATTGATGTGCTACATTTGCGTTACATCGATGAGATATATCTTGTGATTGCTGGCAACCAGCCGAGCCGTTTGCGGGCGTATGAGGGTGTTGTTGAATGGCACACCTCTTTTATAACCGTTCTTGTTCTGGAAGTCGAAGGGCACCCGAACATCGGGATGCGACTCCTTTACGGTTCCGATCTGCACGTTCATGTAGTTGACGGCGGTTTCGCCACCGTCGCCGCGCTTTAAGAAAAACAGTCCGAGAAGAAATAATAACCTTTGTCAGCACCTCTTTTATCCGTACAAAACTTAAAAACGTATTTTAAAACGCCGCGCGGGATTGCTAAAGCCGTGGACGGCGTGTCGTTCGACATTCCGCGCGGCAAAACGCTTGCCATTGTCGGCGAATCGGGGTGTGGTAAGTCGATCACTGCGCTCTCTCTCCTGCAACTGGTCCCCGAACCGGCGGGGTTTATCGCGGGCGGCAAGATACTGTTCGAGGGCAAGGACCTGCTGGACCTGACCTGGGAGCAAATGCGTTCCGTGCGCGGCAAAGACATCGCGATGATCTTTCAGGAGCCGATGACCTCGCTCAATCCGACGTTCACCATCGGCTACCAGATCGCCGAGGCGATGGAGATTCATGGCAAAGACAAGAGTGAAGCGCGTGCGCGGGCAGTGGACCTCTTGAAACGTGTCGGGCTACCGAACGCCGAGGCGACGCTGCGCCAGTATCCGCACGAACTTTCCGGCGGGATGCGCCAGCGCGTAATGATCGCTATCGCACTGGCTAACCGCCCGAAACTCCTGATCGCCGACGAACCGACGACCGCGCTGGATGTCACGGTGCAGGCGCAGATCCTCGCCCTGATTCGTGAAATTCAGGCGGAAATGGGCATGTCGGTCTTGCTGATCACGCACGACCTGGGTATCGTCGCCGAAGTAGCGGATGACGTTTGCGTGATGTACGCCGGGCAGATGGTCGAGTCCGCGCCGACCGCCGAACTGTTCCATGATCCGAAGCATCCGTACACGAAGGGTTTGTTTGCCAGTCTCCCGGCGCGGAACCGGCGCGGGCAGGATCTCGCGACGCTGGAAGGGATCGTGCCCGACCCGACGCAATGGCCCGCCGCCTGCCGGTTCGCCGACCGGTGCGCGTTCCGCTGGGACTCGTGCGAGAAGATCGTGCCGAAACCGCGCCCACCTCTCGCCGACCGTCCGGTACGTTGCCACCTGTACGATCCGGAGATTCCCGGGCGTCCGAACCTCGCCGCCGCGAAGGAAGCGAACCTTATCGGCGATGTTTCCACCGACCTGGCGCAGGATACCAACGCCGCCGACCGATGAAACTATTTGCCACTATCTATATTCCTGTGAAAGAGTTGCTACCTTGAGTATTCCCGATTCCGTTCCCGTCGTCTCCGTCAAGAACCTGCGCAAAGAGTTTCCGGTGCGCGGCGGCTTGTTCGCGCCGAAGCAGGTCAAAGTCGCCGTAGAGGATGTATCGTTCGACATTGCGCGCGGCAAAACTCTCGCCATCGTCGGCGAGTCCGGCTCCGGTAAATCTACCGTTGGGCTGATGCTTTTGGGGCTTCTGGAAACTACGGGGGGCACCATCGCGTTCGAGGGACAGCCACTCGCGGCATCGAACCGGCTCGCGCTTCGCCGCCGGATGCAGGTCGTTTTCCAGGACCCGTACGCCTCGCTCAATGTGCGTATGACGGTGCGCGAAACGCTGACCGAGGGCATGATCATTCACAAGATGGGCGACGCGCGGACGCGCGAGGAAAAGGCGACCGCGCTACTTCGGCAGGTCGGAATGCCGCAAACCGCGCTCGACCGCTACCCGCACGAGTTCAGCGGGGGGCAACGCCAGCGCATCGCCATCGCGCGCGCCCTTTCCGTGGAGCCGCAGTTTATCGTGCTGGACGAGCCGACTTCCGCGCTGGATGTGTCGGTGCAAAGCCAGGTACTGAACCTGCTACGCAAATTGCAACGCGAGAACGGCTTGACCTACCTTTTCGTCACGCATAATCTGGGCGTCGTGGAGTATCTCGCCGACGAAGTGTGCGTGATGGAGCGCGGTAAGATCGTGGAACGTGGCACCGTGGACCGGATCTTCGACGCGCCGGAACAAGCCTACACGAAACGGCTTCTCGGCTCGATCCCCTCGCTTGACCCGTCCAAACACCGCCTCGCTTCCGCCAACGTTTAAGCGACCACCGTGGCGGGAGCGTCATCGCTTTCGAGTTTCGCCCGGTGCGACTCGTCCGGGAGGTCGCCCTCCCCTTTCATCGCTTCTTTGAGCGACGCGATGGCGACTTCGATCTGTTCGGCGTCCGGCTCACGCGTCGTCAGCAGTTGGGTCCACATGCCGGGGCGCGATAACGCGTCCGCGATGGGGTTGCCCCGGTATTTTCCGGCGAGGCGCAACAACTCGAACGAGATCCCGGCGATGGGCATCATCAAGCCAACCATAACGGCAAGCCGAATAATCCCGGTCAGCACTCGCTCCAGGGCGGCGAAACCTTCCGGCAGTTTCGGCAACAGTAATGCGTACAGCGGCGACTCGCGGAACACGGCGAACACGAGCGTGGCGACCACCATCACGATAACCACGAACGAGGTACCGCAACGCGGGTGCAGGCGCGTCTGGGCGAGGGCGGTTTCCACGGTGAGCGGTCCCCCGGCTTCCAGCGCGTTGATCACCTTGTGTTCCGCGCCGTGATACTCGAACGTGCGCCGGACGTGTTTGTACCGCCCGACCAGCGAAATGTACGTGAAAAAGATGGTGAGCCGCACGACGCCGTCGAGGAGCGCGGTCTGCCACCATCCGCTGATCCCGATCCGGGGTCCGAGGACTTCCGTGACGAGGTACGGGATACCGACGATGAGACCGATGCCGATAGCAAGTCCGAGGACCATCGCGCTGCCGATAGCCACGTCGGTGACGCGCGACGCGCCCGAGGAAGCAACACCAGGAATGACGACACCGGCAACCGGCGCGACACCGACCGGTGCGATCTCGGCGCGGGCAATGGCATCTTTGGCTGAGGAAGACGTTTTCGGGATGTCGGCTTCCGCGACTTTCGCCGCCCAAAACAGCGCGCGGGTTCCGAGTGCCATCGCGTCCACGATGGAGAATCCGCCGCGCAGGAACGGCAGTTTTTGCCAGTCGGGTCGCAGGGATTTGGGGACTTCCTCACGCGTGACGGCTATTTCACCGTTCGCCCGCCGACATGCGACGGCGAAAAAAAGGGGACCGCGCATCATCACGCCTTCAATGACTGCCTGTCCGCCGTACGTTTTCCTCGGGGTTGGGGATACTGGTTCGCTACTCACACTTCTTATGCTCCGTTGGTAAGGTACCCGTTTCCCGGCGTGTTCACGCGAAACAAAAAGCGGCTCGTCGCACGGGCGGTCGAAATCGCCCGCGCGACGAGCCGCGCCTGTAAACGATTACTTCTTCTTCATGCCATATTTTTGCATGAATTTCTCAACGCGTCCTTCGGTGTCCAGAATCATCTGCTTACCGGTAAAGAACGGGTGCGAGGCGGAAGTAATTTCCGACGTGAAGATCGGGTACTCCTTGCCGTCTTTCCAAACTCCGGTCTTGTTCGTCTTCAGAGTCGAGCGGCAAAGGAACGAGTAATCGGCGGAACCGTCCTGGAAAATAATCCAGCGGTATTCCGGGTGGATGCCATCTTTCATATAAAAATCAACCTTTCGTAGCAAAGCCCGACGGTTTCCGACCGTCGGGCATTAGCGCAAATTATACCGCGACTCGTGCGAAGTCGCAAACGGCGTTTTCGGTCCGGTATACTGACGGGTATGCACTCCTCCCCCACCGCAAGCGGCTATAAACTGCCGTCCGACGACATTGTGCGGATTCTCGACACGCCGCCGACACCGTCCGGCTTTCTCACTGCCGACCGCCGAACGATGCTCCTCGCCGACTACGAAGCCTACCCGCCGCTCGCCACGCTCGCCCGCCCGTTCCTGAAACTCGCCGGGATTCGCATCGATCCCATTATCAATGGCACCCAGCGCACATCGCAGTACACCGACTTTACGCTCGTTGACACAGAAACGGGAGAGCGAACGCCCGTCAACGGGATACCGGACGGTTCGCGGCTTGGCTCGCCGGTGTGGACGTGCGATTCGTCGCGGTTCGCCTTCACCCGCGATACAGACTCCGGAATCGAAATCGGTATCGGCGAGCGCGAATCCGGCGCGGTGCGGTTTATTCCCGATCTGGTGGTGTCCGACATTCTGGCGGGACCGTTCCAGTGGAGCGACGACGGGCGTACCCTGCTGGTCGCGCGAATCCCCCCGGGGCGCGGTCCCCTGCCGGAAATTCCGCTCGTCCCCGATGGTCCGGTGATCGAGGAAACATCGGGCAAGTTCACCAGAGCGAGCACGTTTCAGGATCTGCTCCGTAGCGACTTCGATACGGCGCAGTTCCGGCATTTGATCACCGTCCAACTCGCGTTTGTGAATATCGAAACCGGCGCGATCACCCCGCTCGGAACACCGGACGCGTATATCGGCGTCGCATGGTCGCCGGACGAGAACTATCTCGCCGTTTCGCGCCTGACCGACGTATCATTCCGTGTCCCCTACCACCTTTTCGGGAAAACCGTTGAAATCTGGGATGCGCGCACCGGCGAAGTCGCCCACACCCTCGCCAACCTGCCGGTGCGCGACGAAATCCCGCAACAGGGCGTCGCCACCGGTCCGCGTAACGTGGCGTGGCAGGGAAACCGGGATGCAACCCTGCTCTGGATCGAGGCGTTGGACGGCGGCGACCCGCTCGCGAAAGTCCCCCACCGGGACGCCGTCTACACGCTCCCAGCCCCGTTTACCCTTCCCGCCCGCGAAGTGTTGCGGTTGCAGGAGCGGTACGCGGGCTGGGACTGGCTCCCTGCCCCCGACGATGTTCTGCTTTCCGAGTACAGCCGCGACCGACGCTGGCGGACTACCTACCGACTGAATCTGTCCGAACCCGAACCGGAACGGCACGTGCTGTTCGACCTGTCCGTGAACGACGCCTATAACTCCCCCGGAAGCCCGGTCTACATCACGGAGCCGAGCGGCAGACAACATATCCTGCAGGACGGCGACACAATCTATCTTTCCGGGCGCGGTTCGACCCCGGACGGCGACCGCCCTTTCCTACGCCGCATGAACCTACTGACGCGCGAAACCGAGGAGGTCTGGCGGTGCGCGGGCGAAGGTTACGAGGGTTTCATAGCGTTCCTGTGCGGAGTTGGAAGTGCCGGAAGCCCCCCCGCCCCCAATTCTGGGGGAGCCGGAGAGGGAGAAGCGTCACGCCCGGCTGGTGAACGGTTCTCCCTCTCCCCCCCTCCGGCTCCCCCAGAATTGGGGGCGGGGGGGCTTCCGGCACTTCCAACTCCGCATTCAAGAAACCGAATACTGACCTCTTACCAGAACCGAACGCAACCGGCGAACTATTTCCGACTCGATCTCCAAACCGGTCGCCGGGAACCGATCACGCACTTTGCCGACCCGCACCCCCAGATCACCGGGTTACACAAGGAGTTGGTTACGTATCAACGCGCGGGAGATGGTGTGCCGTTGTCCGGGACACTCTATCTGCCCCCGGACTATGACGCCGCGTCGGGGGAGAAACTCCCCCTGCTTTTCTGGGCATACCCCGAAGAATACTCAGATGCCAGCACAGCAGGACAGGTGCGCGGCTCCGATAAAACGTTCACGCGACTCGCCGGAACTTCGCCGCTCTGGTTCGTGACGCAGGGGTTCGCGGTCCTGATGGACGCCACCGTTCCCGTCGTCGGCGACCCGGAAACCATGAACGATACGTTCATCGAACAGATCGTCGGCTCCGCAAAGGCGGCGATTGACTTTCTGGACGTGCGCGGCATCATCGACCGCCAGCGCGTCATCTGCGCGGGTCATTCCTACGGCGCGTTCATGACCGCGAACCTGCTCGCTCATTCCGACCTGTTCGCCGCCGGAATCGCCCGCTCCGGCGCGTATAACCGCACACTGACCCCGTTCGGGTTTCAGTCGGAGCGGCGTTCGTACTGGGAGGCACCGGATATTTATCGCACCCTGTCGCCGTTCACCTACGCGGACAAGATTACGGCACCGCTCCTGCTCATTCACGGGCAGGCGGACAACAATCCGGGGACGCACACGCTTCAATCGGAGCGGTTCTATCAGGCGTTAGCCGCGCACGGCGCGACGGCGAAATTAGTCCTGCTTCCGCACGAATCCCATGCCTACCGTGCGCGGGAGTCGGTGCTTCATGTACTCGCGGAGTGCTTCGAGTGGACGGATCGCTTTGTCATAGGAAATCTCCCATAGTCAAGACCGGCGCAACCCGGTCGTTACGTGCGTGTCTGATTCGATAACCAATGAGCAAGCGAAAATTAGTCATTCTACCAGTCATCGCCGGATCTCTGATCGCCCTTTACACCATTCTTCGCAGTCTGCCCGTCGTAGTTGTTTTGCCGTCTCGCCCACCTGCGCCAGTTGAAAACAGTTTCGCGTCGCTGAACGCCGCCGCGTCACGTATCGTCCGGATAGATGACATCAGCAACGCACGTTTGAAACAGACACGCGATTCGTTTTCCCTTGCAGAAAAACGCGCGATGGTAAACGCGAACCGGGACGTCATTCGGTTCGCGCATCAAGCCCTCCGTTTGCCTTACCAGCAAACCAATACCGATACTTCGATCGACGACCGTTCGCCCCCATATGATAATCTGCGCCATCTTACATGGCTGTTGACCCTTGCGGGCGACGTGGCATGGGAATCTGATAACCAGTCCGAAGCGATAGACTGCTATTTGGACGCTGTGACAATCGGACGCAAGATACCCAATCGAGTCGGTATAATCGGACACTTGGTAGGTCTGTCCTGCGAGACAATAGGGCGCAGTCACCTGTGGGAGAGACTCGGAAACATGAACGCGGACACGGCGCAACAATGCCTGACGCGACTCAACCGCATGGCGACGGAGCGGATTCCTCTTTCCGTCGCCTACGAGGAGGAAAAATACACGGCACAGAGCATCGTCGCGGAAACCACGGCGGACCCGAAACCGGCTTCTTATGCGGGGTTGGTCCCGAAACGGATCATCATGAACACACTTACCGACTACATGGATAAACAGATCGCACTGACGAAACAACCGTATGCGGCAGGCAACGAAGAAATCCCCTGCCCGAAAGAGTTACTGACCGGCATGCTGGCTCCTGTAACACGTGGCACACGGTGCAAATATACGGCAGTCGAAACGGGGGATGTGCTTCTGCGCACCGCGCTCGCACTCAGACTATACCGCTTAAAGACGGGGAAACCTCCCGATCAACTAACCGAACTGGTGGCGGCTGGACTTCTCACGCGAATCCCTGACGACCCGTTTTCTCCACCAGGTACGCGGCTTCAATTCAAGGTACTCCCTTCGTCTGAGACGCTTCTGTATAGCGTAGGGCCAGACGGTATAGACGATAACGGAGGCTACGTAGAGGGCAAAATGAAAAGTAGCAAGGTGATTCGTCAGGTTGACCCCGACAGCAAGGGAGACATGATCGCCGGTTGGGGGGCATATTGAGTTCGACGACATAGTCCCGAATCATGACGCGAGAGGGTAGCCTACACTCCGAGTCTACTGTAAACATCAACTGCGGGCGGGGCAATCGCCCCGCCCTAAAGTTACTACTGAGCCTCTTTCAAAAATAGGGATTGGAAAATTGAAGGCAATTGGCGTTCAGTATCGAAAAGGAGAATGTGAAAAACCAAAACGAATCGAACGCCA
>JAYULM010000220.1:0-1053 GCA_043763605.1 Armatimonadota bacterium
GCACGACCCAAAGGAGACGGGGGACTTTTCGCCGATCCTTCCTCCTGGCCACAGGAAAACGAGGAGGCCGAGACCAAACTACGGGTGGGGCTATGCGCCTTAAAGGGGATGGTACCGACCGAAGCTCGCGATGCCATTCGGGCGTTAGAAAAAGAGCATGCGAAGCGGCGAGGTTGGGTCTGGGCTGAACTCGGTAATTCGCCGCTCGCCGCGTCACTGCCCGCGCTTGTCCGTCTCGCTGACGAAACGGAGGCTGCCCTCGGCGGCACGACCCCGGACGACATTGCCAATGCCTATGCCTCCGGTGCCTGGCGTACGGATGCCGCCGCTCTCGATTCGCTCACCATCGTGGACAAGACGGATGACGTAGCTGCGGTGAAAGTTGCCGTCGAAGCCCTTTATCGTCCCTGGCTACGGGCTGCCGCCGAGGCGTTTCAATCCGCCGTCAAAGCGCATCCCCTGCCGAGTCCACAACCTCCGGGCGATGCACAGCCACCGAAGCCGGGACGTTGCCATCTGTTCGCCGACGGGCTGCGCTACGACTGCGGTCAGAAACTGACGGACGCACTTTCAGGCATGGGTCTGAACGTTCAGTCCGAATGGGAATATTGCGCTCTCCCTGCGATCACCCCAACAGCAAAGCCCGCCGTCACCCCGGTTGCCCCCCTCCTGGGTTCCGGGCCGGAACTCACGCCGCGTGTGCTATCGGACGGCGCAAGTGTTTCCGCCGAAATCGTGCGGCGCGAACTCGTGAAGAGCGGCTACGAGGTACTACTGGGGAGCGATACCGGAACGGGAACAACCGGCGGTTGGACAGAACTCGGTAATATTGATGCCTACGGACACGCGCAGGGCTGGATGCTCGCCCGACGTATCCCCGAAGAAGTCACGAGCATCGCTCACCGTGTCCGCTCCCTCCTGGAAAGCGGATGGACGGAAGTAAAAATAATTACCGATCACGGGTGGCTTCTTCTTCCGGGTGGGCTACCCAAAGCAGAGTTACCAGAACATCTAACAGTGATTCGTAAAGGCCGGTGCGCCCGCCTTACCCCG
>JAYULM010000221.1:0-3693 GCA_043763605.1 Armatimonadota bacterium
GCAATGGCGAGGCAACAGCCAGACCAAGAAATGTGGGTAACGATAAGTCTTCAGACCGGGGTGTTTTACCGTCCGCACGAGAATAGCGTCACCGTTTCAATAGCGGCGCAAGATCGAACTCGTAAACGGCGCGTTCCTTGCGCTGGATCTGGAACAGCCGACGATGCGCGGGATCAATCGCCAGCCCTTGCCCTTCGGCGGGCGACTTCACGATGCGTTGCAACTCCAACACACTGCCCGAGCGCGGCAACCGGAAGACGTAGAACTCCGGCGCGTGATGGCTGGTGACATACAGCACGTTGTCCGGTCCCCAGATCCCACCCGACGCCGTCATGCCATCCCAGCGGGCGATGACATCCGCCGGGAACGAAAATCCCCCGCGCTTGCGCCAGTCGCGGTCGTAGCGCACGAGGCTGGTCATCGTGTTCGGCTTGCCCGGTTCGCCGCCCTTCCCGTTGTAGTGCCCGTAGCAGACCCACCAGGAGTCGTCGTGCCAGTCCACCCAGACGAGCGAACCGGCATCGTGACCGAAACTCTGCGTCCCGATATGCTGGAGCGTTCGGGCGTCGAAGATCTCCACGGAACCGGTCATCGGCGTTTCGGGGAAGTTGGAATGCGAACAGTACAACTTGTCGCCCATCGCCATCCCGCCGTCCATGTGGATCAGCGGGACTTGCGGCGTGCTACGGAACGCCGCCACCTTGCGCCCTGTGTTACGTTCATACTTACCGATGGCGTCGTTATCAATCGCGTAGAAAAAGTCGCGATCCACGGCGACGCCCTGGATCGCTTCTTCCGCCTTGAACTTCGCCACGAGCGGCAACTCCGGCGCGATCTCGGGACCGAAAAGAAAACCCATAATGATTCCCCTTACGGATACACGACATCCTTGATCTGCGGATTCCACAGGTCTTTTTGCCCGGAGCCGCACCCGAAGTTGTTCAGATTCGGCACACAGACTTTATTCCAGACTTCCGGGTTTATCGTCGCGAACTGCGCGTCAATCGCCTTCGTCCAGGTCGCGCCCGGCTTCATCGTTTTGACGTGTCCATCGGCGAACAGGAAGTTGGACATCGTTTTGCTCGAATGTAACCCGACCGGGAAACCGATGGTAAACGGGGGACGGCTCGACGTTCCCGAGGTGCGGCGGTGGAGCGGTGCGCCGTTGCGGTTCGTTGCGCCCGCATTGTTGGCGTCGACGCGCTGGGACCCCTCGTAGAGAAGAATCAGGCTACTGGGTTCCGGGATAGACGCGGTGGCGATCCCGGTCGCGAAGCTGTCTGGCTGCTTCGGGGTAGGAACAGTGACGTTGGTAGCCTCTGTGCCTGGATGGCTCGCGCGGGCATAGTCGTTCATGATGAACGAACGCTGGCGGTCTACCCCGGCGATGGGAAGGCCGGTGTCGGTTCCGGTGAAGTCCTCGGCGGAAGGACACGAAAACATATTGGTTCGCGCCGAAATCTTGTCTCCGGACTTTACATACGGGAAAATGCCGCCGATAGAGTCGTCGGGGTTGGATTGAATCCAGCCCGTCCTGGGGCTGGCATTGGTGCTGATCAATTGTGTGCCGCCGCCGGGGCACGGGAACAGGTCGTCGAAGTCGACCGCGTACATCGCGAACGCGTTTCCCAGTTGGCGCAGGTTGGAAGAGCACGTCGTTTTGTACGCCGACTCCCGCGCCTGTGCGAACACAGGAAACAATATCGCGGCGAGAATCGCAATGATAGCGATAACAACAAGCAGCTCTATCAGGGTGAACGCATTCCGGTTGCGTTGCGAGGGGACGAGAACTTTCGCATGAAACATCGGCAGATTCCTCCACGAATGGGTGATGCGCGGTAAAGCGCGTTGTCGAGAGCGACCGGCATCTGTAATGCTTGGGGTAATCGCTTCCGCAACCATAATACCGGGTTCCATCGGACTTTAGATTAAGAGATTGTTAAATTTATACGGGCGAATACGACCAGTCATTTCGCCGAAAAACCTTGATGCAGGGGCAAGCAACTCCGGGGCATTCCGCGCAAGACGGAACCATAAAAACGGAATGGACCGGGCACTTTTCAGAAGCCCGGTCCATCTCCTCGGAAACGCGATGTGCCTACGAAGTGCAGTCACTACTGCGTAAACACAGTGGGAGTACCGCTCGCATTAAACCATATCCCATATGCACCGTTCGAGTAGGTAGTATCCCAGATCTTGATCCCTGCCTCTGAGTTGTTGCGAACAGTATTCAGAGGGGTATTCCAGCTGATTCTGATATCCTCGACATTCCTCGTCTGAATATCGATGCCTATTCTGTTATACTCGACCGTGTTGTTGTAAACCGAGATGTTCCTCCGGGGTCCGTTTTGCAACCAGTTACTCACGAGTATGCCAATATTTCTACATGAGCCGACATAGTTACCATAGACGAAAACGTCACGTAACAATCCTCCCGCCTCGGAACCGATAACGATACCATCGGCACAAGATCAGACGGTGTTGTTACGTACAGTGATGTTATTCTGCTCGGCATTGTAGCTGTCGACATAGATACCTAACTTTATCAAATCATGTACTGTGTTGTTATTGATCGTCCCGTTGGAGCTTCCTTCCTTAGCATCTATCCCTTCCCCGCCTCGGAAATGGGTAGCCCAGTTATTCTTGACTTCGTTGGAGGAGATAGTAAAGCCAGAGGTCCTGCCGACGGAGATACACTCCTGAACATGAGGAACCGTTGTGTCGTTACCGTAGCAAGCGTTGTCGACGACATTGTTCTTGATGTCTATGCCCCAGGCACTGTTGACGTAGATCCCGGAAGCGAACGTGTCCTTGGTGTCGTTATCGTCGATTATGATGTTGTTGGACCATTCCAGCACCGCAATCCCGAACCATTTGGACTTATTGATGTTGCATCGCTTGATCGTTACGTAGCTTTTCCCTTGCATCTGCAAGACACCGCCCCAGACGTAAAGCGAGTCGGGACCTTCGATAGTTGCGCCTTCGCCGTCGAGGATAATCCGGTTTCCATTAGCCCCCGATTTCGGAAACACCACGTGCTCCTTGTAGTACTTCCCTTGCAGGTGGACTGTGTCACCACCATTCGCTTTTCTAAGCCCTTCCCCGATTGTTTTCACCGCTCTGGCTTGTGTCGTCCCATCCCGCCAATCCTCCCCGGTCGGATCGATATAGATATTTCCGGCAAAGGCAGTCGCACACAGAAGAGCGGACGCGAACAGTGCCGCCATAGAAACACCGATTCGTAAAGTACGAAACATAGTTACAAACCCTCCCTGGTTTTTTAGTGCGTCGCGGAACGACCCGCGACGCGAGTACTGCCACTATTGTAGTAACAGAAATTATCGCAGTTCATTTGTGTTTTTAGTATCACGACTTCGTATTCGCGAGACAGAGTTGCTACCGTAGCCGTATGCCCGGTAGACGTAGACCACGCACCGGACGCGTCAGCCGACCGTGGCGACCGGTTCACTGCTGGACGAATATATAGACGGCACGCGGATACAGGGTAGTCGTCGCCTGTCCGTTGTTGAAATCTGTTGTCCAAGAAGCATCGTTGACGGGAGCACTTCCCGCATAATTACTGGACGTATAGTAGGTGAGCCTCTTTCAAAAATGTAGATTCATTCCTTCGTCTTACCTACCTGCTCCGCAAAGAGAGCGAGCACGCCAAACATAATATGCAAATGAACTTTC